>NZ_JBIUYD010000026.1:0-97870 GCF_044744345.1 Kitasatospora sp. NPDC087315
GCCGCCGGCATCTGGCACAACAACCTGATCGGCGCACCGGTCACCCGCTCGCTGATCGCCTACGACCACTGATCACATCGGATCTACTCGTCTAGCGTGCCCGGCCGATCCGCCCGGTGACGACGGCCAGGGCGGTGCCCAGCACCACCAGCACGGCGTACCCGGCGGTCTCGTGACCGCCCGGGACCAGGTAGCGGACGAAGCCGAAGAGGCGGAAGCCCCCGAGGTGGTCGGAGAGCAGGCCGCTGATCCCTCCGACGACGAGGGCGAAGCTCACGAAACCGAGCAGATTCTTCATGCCCCTGAGCCTAGAGACCCAGGTCAGCGCCGGTATCCGACTTTCGGAGCGACCTGCCGCCACCAAAGTCGCGCACCCGGCGGGCACCCGCGGCAGCGGAGAGCAGCGCGGGAGCGGCCGCCAGGGCGAAGCAGAGCGGCAGCGGCAGCCGGCCGACCAGCAGGCCGACGGTGGCGGTGCCGCCCGCCGAACCGGCGTTGAAGGCGGTGTTCACCCAGGCACCGGCCCGGGTGCGGGCCTGCGGCGCGGCCGCCTCGTCGGCCAGCAGATAGGCGGTGGTGACGGCGGGTGAGACGAACAGCCCGGCGAGGGCGACGGCCGCGGCCAGCGCCGGCAGGTTAGGCGCCAGCCCCGCGCCCGCCAGCGCCAGGCCCAGCCCGGCGGCCAGCAACGGCAGCCGGGCCCGGTTCGGGGCGGACCAGGTGACGGCGCCGTAGGCGAGACCGCCGACGGCGCTGCCCGCCGAGAGCGCCGCCAGAATCCAGGCCACCGCCCCGGCCTGGCCGCGCGCCTCCGCGAAGGCCACCACCATCAGGTCCAGCGCGCCGAGCGCCAGCCCGGTCGCGGCCGAGGCGAGCACCGCCCGGCGCAGCGCTCCCCCGCCGCCCGGGCGCTCCCCGGACACGGCCGGCCCGGTCCCGTCCACCTCCCGCGCGACGGGGGTGGAGACCAGCGCCAGGGTGCCGGCGAGGACGAGTCCGGCACCCGCCGCCACCGCGGCCGCCGGACCGGCGACCGTGAGCAGCAGACCCACCAGCAACGGGCCGCTGACGAACAGCAGTTCCTCGGCGACGGTGTCCAGGCTGTACGCGCGCTGGAGCAGTGCCCGGTCCGGCAGCAGCCGGCGCCACAGCGTCCGCATCACCGGCCCGAGTGGCGGGGTGCAGGCACCGGCGGCGACCACCAGAGCGCCCGTCAGGACCGGCGGCGCGCCCGGCCGCCAGGTGGCGCAGGCCACCAGGGCCAGCAGCCCGGCGTACAGCGCGGCCATCGGCGGCAGCGCGCGCCGGGGACCGTACCGGTCGACCAGGGCGGCCCGGGTCGGCGAGAGGAAGACGCTGGTCAGCCCGAACAGGGCCAGCACGGTGCCGGCCACCGCGTAGGAGCCGCCGGAGTCCCGGACGGCCAGCATCATCGCGAGCGGGACCATCCCGTACGAGAGCCGGCCCAGCAGGGCGGCGCCGAAGGTGCGGCGGGCGTGCGGGGTCCGCAGGACGGCGGCGTAGGAGGGGGTGTGCGAAGACCGCGAAGACGAAGGCGGCGAAGACTGCGAAGACAAGGAGACGTTCCTCGGCGGAGGCGGGCAGGGCGGGGCCGTACCCGAAGGCGTGCGGGGACACCGGAGCGCCGTGCCCGGCGAGGGGGCACGGTCGTGGCGGGTCCACTACGCACGGGGGAGGAACATGCCCGGTACCGTACCAGGCCCGCTGTCCGCCCCGGCAGCCCGGGGCGGACAGCGGCAGGGTCCCTAGGGAGCAGCGCCCCGGGGAGGGGCCCGGACGGAGCAGCGGGCCGGGCGGGCGGACGGCCACGCGGGTACGTTCGCCGTGTGCAGCAGATGTCCTCCCAGGTCAGAAGGCTGGCGGCGGTTTCCGTCGGCCCGGCGCTGGTACTCGCCGCCGTGGCTCCGGTCGCCTCCGGGCAGGACTCGGCCACCGTGGTCGGCGGCGAGCGGCTGGCCCGCTCCACCGTCCAGGTGGCGCCGCTGGCCGGGGCGCCCGCGCTGCCATCGACGCTGACCGGGCGGTCCTGGCTGGTGGCCGACGCGACGAGCGGGGAGGTGCTGGCGGCGCGCGACGCCCATCTCCCGATGCCGCCCGCCAGCACGCTGAAGATGCTGTTCGCGGACACCGTGCTGCCCCGGCTGGACCGGTCGCTGGAGCACAAGGTCACGTCGGCCGAGCTGGCCGGACTGGGCCCGGGCAGCAGCCTGGTCGGCATCAAGGAGGACCTGCCGTACCGGGTCGAGGACCTCTGGCGGGGCGTGTTCCTCAGCTCCGGCAACGACGCGGTGCACGTGCTCGCCCATCTGAACGGCGGCCTCGCCCTGACCGTCGCCCAGATGCAGGACCGCGCCGAGGCGTTGCAGGCCCGGGACACCCATGTGGTATCCCCCGAGGGTTACGACCAGGACGGCCAGGTGTCCTCGGCCTACGACCTGACGCTGTTCGCCCGGGCCGGCCTGCGCAACAAGGACTTCCGCACCTACTGCTCCACCCGCACGGCCCGTTTCCCGGGCGGGGTGGACAAGCTGACCGGTCTGCGCACCTCGTTCGACATCGCCAACACCGACCGGCTGCTGGGCAGGTACCCCGGGCTGATCGGGGTGAAGAACGGCTACACCACCAACGCCGGCGCCACCTTCACCGGGGCCGCCGTACGCGGCGGCCGCACCCTGCTGGTGACGGTGATGCACCCGGAGTCGCAGCAGCAGGTGTACGACGAGGCGGCGAGCCTGCTCGACTGGGGGTTCGCGGCGGCGGGCCGGGTCGAGCCGGTCGGCCGCCTGGTGGACGAGGCCGGTGCCGACGCACCCGCCTCCTCCGCCCCGGCCGGGGTCCTGCCGCGCGCGATCCGGCAGGCCGACCACGCGCTCGGCCCGGGCGGCTGGACGGCGGTCGCCTTCTCCGTGGCCCTGGCGCTCTGGGCCTCGGGGCGCGCGCTGGCCCGCCGCCGGCACGGCGCCCCGGCCGTCACCGAGACGGCGGTCACCGAGACCGCCGCTGCCGGGACCGCCGCCGCCGAGGCCGTGGCGCCGTCCCTCCCCCTCACCCGGCCGGAGGTCACCGCCCTCGGTGGCTCGACGGTGGTCGGCGGCGGCCGTCGCCGACCGGGTCGGCGGGCCCGGACGCTGCTGGTGTCGGCCCGCCGCCGGCTGCGCGCCCGTCGGCACCGCTGACCGGTCAGCGGCCGTCGGCCCCCGGTGGTCCGACCGCGGGCGCACGGTGCGGGCCGCCCCCGGCCGTGGCGGGACGCCGGGCCGATGACGCCTAGACTTCCGGCCATGAGCGCCGCCACACCCCCCAGCCCGCAGGAGAGGCTCGAACGCCTCGTCCGGCTCTCCGCCGGGAGCTACCTGCTCGTCACCACGTACAAGAAGGACGGCACCGGCGTGCCGACCCCGGTCTGGGTGGTCCGTGACGGCGACGCGCTCGGCATCTGGACCGTCGCGGACTCCTGGAAGGTCAGGCGGATCCGCAACCGCGCCGACGTCCTGGTCGGCCCGTGCGACGTCCGGGGCAACCCGACCGGCGAGCAGTACCCGGCCACCGCCGAGATCCTCGGCCCCGAGCGCACCGCCGCCTACCGGACGCTGCTGCGCCAGAAGTACGGACTGCTGGGCGTGCTCACCCTGCTCGGCAGCCGGCTGCGGCGCGGCGAGCGGGCGACCGTCGGCATCCGGCTCACCCTGACGGACTGAGGGTACGCTCCACCCGCATGACCCCGCCCTCCTGGCTCGTCCCGCACTGGCCGCTCACCCTCACCACACCGCGTCTGACGCTGCGCCCGCTCGCCGCGCCCGACCTGCCGGCCCTCGCCGAGCTGTGCCGCGACCCGGAGGTCCGGCGCCACCTCGGCGGCCCGGTGCCCGAGGAGCGGATCGCCGTCCGGCTCGCCGCCGCCGAGGGGGCGCCGGGCGCCTTCGCGGTCACGGCCCGCACGGACGGCCCACGCCCGGAGGCCGGACCGCTCCTGGGACTGGTCAGCCTGGACGCCGACCACCGGGCGGCCGGACGCACCGAGCTGAGCTACCAGTTCCTCCCCCGCCACCAGGGCCGCGGCCAGGCCCGCGAGGCGGTGGCCGAAGCCGTCCGCTGGGCCGTCGCGACCGCCCCGGCAGGGTGGCCGGTGGTCGCCGTGACCCAGGCCGCCAACACCCGCTCCCGGTCACTGCTGGAACACCTCGGCCTCCGCCCCGCCGAGCGGCTCACCGAGTACGGCGAGCCGCAGGTGCTGTACATCCTCCCAGCGCCTGGCGACAGTTGACCCTCCGTCAGGTAGTGGACCGGGCGGCGGGCCGTCCGCCGCGCGGCTCTTCGAGGTCCACGGCCACCGGTCCGGCCCCGATCCGTGCCGCGCGGGCCGGTCATGATTCCCCTCCGTCAATAATAGCTCGTCATCAATACGATCGTATGGGTTACGATCACTTTCAAAGCGGCGGACAGCGGTGGACGGAGTGCACGATGAGGATCCTGGCTCTCGGCGGCCCCGGAGCGATGGGGGCCGTAGCGGTCCGCGTGGCGGCCGGGCTCCCCGGCGTCACCGAGATCGTGGTGGCCGACAGAAACCTCGACGCGGCCCGGGCACTGGTCCGTCGGCTCGCCGGCACCGGAGGCACGCCGATGCGGGCGCTCACGGTGGACGTGACCGACGACGCCGCGCTGCGGGCCGCGCTCGACGGTGCGGACGTCGTCCTCAACACCGTCGGTCCGTACTACCGCTTCGGCATGACCGTGCTGCGGGCCGCGATCGCGACCGGAACCCACTACCTGGACATCTGCGACGACTGGGAGCCGACCCTGCGGATGCTCGACCTGGACGGGGAGGCCCGGGCCGCCGGGGTCTGCGCCGTGATGGGCATGGGCGCCAGCCCCGGGGTCAGCAACCTGCTGGCCGCCCGCGCCGTCCGGCGGCTGGACCACCTCCAGGACCTGTACACCGCCTGGCCCGTCGACGTCTCCGGCAGCGGGGACGACGAACAGCTGAGCGATCCCGACGGGCGCCCCGGCGCGGCCGCCGTGCACTGGATGGAGCAGATCAGCGGGGACGTGGCGGTGGTCAGCGGCGGGCGGCTCGTCCACCGACGGCCGCTGCTGCCGGTCACCCTCGCCGTCTCCACCGGACGCTCCGGCACGGCCTACACCGTCGGACATCCCGAGCCGGTCACCCTGCACCGCAGTTTCCGTCCGGCCGGCGAGGCCGCCAGTCTCATGGTCGTCACCCCGGGCACGGTGGCCTACCTCGACGTCCTGCGCCGCGACATCGACGCCGGAAAACTCACCAACGAGACCGCCGCGGCCGACCTGGCCAAACCCTCACCGCTTCGCACACTGCGGGCCACGGCGGGTGCCGTGGGCCGCAAGGGGCCCGGGTCGCTGCCGCCGTTCTTCGCCGCCGCGACGGGCTCCCGCCACGGCCGCCCGGTCACCGTTCTGGCCCGGCTCGCCGATACACCCGGCGCCTCGGCGCTGATCGACGACATGGCGGAGGCGACCGGGATCCCGCTGGCGCTGGGGCTCGCGCAACTGCTGGACGGCACCGCCCGCCGCCCCGGCGTCCACCCGCCGGAGACCGCCATCGACGCCGAACGCTTCTTTCTCGATCTGGCGCGCCACGTGCCCGCCCTTCCCGGTGACGATGGCCCGCTCGACGGCGTGGCCATCGACGTGACCCCGATCGGGTGAAGCAGGAGACACGAGTCCCGAACCGGGAGAAGTCGCCACGCCCCCCACCACCGGCGTCGACCTGGCCGGACGGGCCGTCCGCCGCGGTGCGGCGGCGCGGGTTCCGGCCGGACAGCCCGCTGGGACGCGCCTTCCCGAGCTGAGACGATCACCAGGACCGTACGAACGACCGCAGGAGTGGGGAACATGACCGGTCTGGTGCTGCTCGGCGTCCTGGCGCTCGTCATCGGAGGGTGCGCATGTGTGGTGTGGGCGGAGCGCGGCGGGCCCCGCTGGGTCCGCGCCGTGGCGGCCGTGACGCTCGCCGCGGGCTCGCTGCTGCGCCGCTCCGGGAAGAACCGGCGCCGGAGCCTGAACCGGAGCTCCGGCGACGGCGACGGCGACGGCGGTGACTAGGAACGTCCTTCGGCACGCCCCGAACCGGGCCGCCCGCGCTTCGCGCGGGCGGACGCCGACTCCGACGACCTCGTCCCGCGCGGATCAGGCGAGGTTCTTCTCCAGGGCCGCGAGGTAGTTGCGCATGAAGTGGTCGCGCACACCGTCGCCGGCCGGGGCGAACGCGTCGGCGGTCAGGCCTTTCGCCCGGTCGGCGAGACCGCCGGCCAGGCTCATCGAGTCGTGCATCCTGCCCGCGGAGTCGATGTACTTGAGCGTGTCGACATGGGTGAAGGCGGGCTCGGGCGGCAGCTGCGGAACGATGTCGTTGTTGTTGACGAAGCGGTACATCCGGTCCTTGAAGCCCTGGTTGCAGGCGGCGGCCAGGGTGCGGTCGCAGGTGCGGGGCTGGCCGAAGGTGTAGACACCGTCCGCCCGCAGGCGCGGCTCCTCCAGGTACATGCGCGCTCCGACGAGCATCGCCAGCGCGCCGCCGAGGCTGTGGCCGGTGAACCAGACACTCTGACCGTCCGTGCGCAGTTCGGCGAGCGCCTTCCGGACGTCGGGGAAGACGGATTCGAGGGCCTCGGCGAAGCCGTAGTGGACGTAGCCGGTCCGGGCGGGGCCGGGCCAGGGCGGGGTGGTGGCGTCGGAGAGCCAGTCCCGGATCTCCCGCGGTTCGGTGCCCCGGAACGCGGTGACGATCATGTAGTCGCCGGCCATCGTGTAGGCCTGGGTGTCCTCGAGCGGGAAGGGCGGCGTGAAGCCGGTCCGGTGGTGGCGCACCGTGGTGAAGCCCCAGGCCCGGGCCTGCTCCTCGATGGTGTCCTCGTCCTTGTAGGCGAGGTCGGCGGCCCTGGCCAGCCAGTAGGCCTGGGAGAGGCTGTAGCCCTCGGCGTGGTGGTCGACGGCGGTGGGCACCGGCATGGTGCGGCTCCTTCTCGAAACTCCGGTCGGCACCGCTCCGAGCAGGCCGACGGCACGGGTGTCGTCCCCTGTCGTACCGGCCCGAGCCCGTCGGCCTCGGCCACCGCGCCCCGCGCATCACCCGAAAGGCCACAGGCGGCCGACCGTCTGCCGGAGAGACCCGACCCACCGGTCGTCCGTCTGCCCACCCGCCGCGCCACCGGGACGGCACCGGCGGTTCCGGTTGTCGTCAGCGAGCAGCGGGGGTTGACTTCCGGTCAATCGAAGGCCGAAACCCTCTTCTGAGCACCAATCAATCCCCAAAGGCGACTGGGGCGTTCGAAGACATGCCATCCTTAGTGCCATGTGAGGCGTGAAATTTCACATTCCACTAATACTCCTGGAAGAGGACCTGATGAAGCGCACCCTCGCCGCCGCCCTCGTCGGCGCCGCCGCACTCACCACCCTGGGCACCGCAACGGCCTCGGCCGCCCCCCTCACCACCTCGACCCCCACGACCACGTGCGCCGCCGGCTTCGCCGGAGTCCTGGCGACCACGATCTGCGCCGACGTCACCGACAACCAGGTGAAGTTCTACGGCTTCGCCGACACCGACCCCCGCTGGTCGGCCCGTCAGGTGGCGTTCAGCCTCTCCGGCTCCGTGGTGGGCGGCGCCTCGCTCGGCACCCTCAACACCAGCGTCCTGGTCCCGCGCGGCGGCACCCGCGTCGGCGACGTGACCGGCACCGCCCCGTGCGGCTCCAGCGTCACCGGCGAGTTCAAGGTCACCGAGTGGGGCTGGGCGCCGTCCACCGCCACCGTGACCGTCCCGGTAACCTGCTGACGGCACGCCCGCCACCCGGGCCGGCCCGACGGCGGCCGGCCCGGGTGATCCCCCCGGTGGGGAAGCACGAGTCGGCGTCGCCGTTCCAGGAGAGGACCGCGAGCGGCCCGTGCCGGTCGTCCTGCGGGGACCGTCCTGGCGCGCAGATCACCGAGCAGTGGCAGCGCAGTGGACGACCCCGGCCGGCCCGACGGGGTGCCCCGGAGCGTACGGCGCGGCCGTCCGGCGTACCGCAGGCCGGCGTCCGTCCGTCGGGCGCGGGCCGCGGGCGGGCCGGCGCTAGCGTCGCGGGCATGGAGATTCTGGTCACCGGCGGTGCCGGTTTCATCGGGGCGGCGGTCGTGCGCGGGCTGGTCGCGGCCGGGCACACGGTTCGGGTGCTGGACGCGCTGCTGCCCGCCGTTCACCCCGAGGGGCGGCCGCCGGACCTGCCGGACGGGGTGGCCTTCCATCGCGGGGACGTACGGGACGCTTCCTCGGTGGAGCAGGCGCTGGCGGGGGTGGACGCGGTCTGCCACCAGGCCGCGATGGTCGGCCTGGGGCTGGATCTCGACGACGCGCCGGAGTACGTGGGCTGCAACGGCCTGGGGACGTCCGTGCTGCTCGCGGCGATGGCCCGGGCCGGGACGCGCCGGCTGGTGCTGGCCGGCTCCATGGTGGTGTACGGGGAGGGCCGGTACCGCTGCCCGGACCACGGTGACGTGGCGCCCGGCCCACGCCGCCCGGTGGACCTGGACGCGGGGCGGTTCGAGCCGCCCTGTCCGCGGTGCGGCGCCGCGCTGCTGCCCGGCCTGGTCAACGAGGAGGCTCCCGGCGACCCCCGCAACGTGTACGCCGCGACCAAGCTCGCCCAGGAGCATCTCGCCGCGTCCTGGGCCCGCGCCACCCGGGGGTCGGTGCTGACGCTCCGCTACCACAATGTCTACGGACCGGGGATGCCGCGTGACACCCCGTACGCCGGGGTCGCCTCGCTGTTCCGTTCCGCGCTGGCCCGGGGTGAGGCGCCCCGGGTGTTCGAGGACGGACGGCAGCGCCGGGACTTCGTCCACGTGGCCGACGTGGCGGCGGCCAACCTGACCGCGCTGGAGGCCGTCGGCACCCGGCCCCCGGGCACCGTCCGGGCGTACAACGTGGGCAGCGGCGGCGTGCACACGGTGGGCGAGATGGCCGTCGGGCTGGCGGCCGCGTACGGCGGCCCGGCGCCGGTGGTGACCGGCGAGTACCGGCTCGGCGACGTCCGGCACATCACCGCGGACTCCACGCGGCTGCGCGCCGAGCTCGGCTGGCGGCCGCGCGTCCCGTTCCACGAGGGCATGGCGGAGTTCGCCGCAGCACCTTTGCGGGTCTGAGCGGTCCGGCGGCCGGGGTACCGGGAGGGCGATCGCGGAGCGGCGGCCCCCGGCGGGGTGGTGGTCCCGTCACCGGCGGCCACGGCGGCAGGCCCCGTTCGGGCTCCGTCAGATCCGCGCGATCCGCCGAACGGTTCAACGGACGACCCCGGTCGGCGCCACGTTGGACCTCCGTCAGGAGCGGGTGCGGCCGGGACGGACCCCACCGCCGTTAGCGTGGCCGGCGTGACCTCTCCCCACTCACTCTCCGTCGATGTCGTGCTGCCGTGTCTCGACGAGGCCGCGGCCCTGCCCTGGGTACTCGGGCGGATTCCCCCGGGCTGGCGGGCCGTCGTGGTGGACAACGGCTCCCGGGACGGCTCGCCCGAACTGGCCCGCTCCCTGGGCGCGACCGTCGTCGAGGAGCCCCGGCGCGGCTTCGGCGCCGCCTGCCACGCCGGGCTGTCGGCGGCCACCGCCGAACTGGTCTGCTTCCTCGACTGCGACGGCTCGCTCGACCCCGCCCAACTCCCCCTGGTCACCGGGCCCGTGGCGGCCGGAACGGCGGACCTCGTGCTCGGCCGCCGCCGTCCCGCCACCTGCGGGGCCTGGCCGCTGCACGCGCGCCTGGCCAACACCGTCCTGGCCCAACGGCTGCGGGCCCGCACCGGAGCGCCGCTGCACGACCTCGGCCCGATGCGGGCCGCCCGCCGCGAGCGGCTGCTGGCCCTGGGCCTGGGCGACCGGCGCTCGGGCTACCCGCTGGAGATGGTGCTCGCCGCCTCGGCGGCCGGAATGCGGATCGCCGAGACCACCGTCGACTACCTTCCGCGCTCCGGCCGGTCCAAGGTCACCGGCACACTGCGCGGCACCCGGCAGGCGGTACGCGACATGAGCGCCGTACTCGCCGCTCCCCCGCCGACCCTGCTGGTGATCGCCAAGGCCCCGGTGCCTGGCCGGGTGAAGACCCGGTTGACCCCGCCCTGCACGCCGGAGCAGGCGGCCGGCCTCGCCGAGGCGGCGCTCACCGACACCCTGCACACGCTGTCCACCGTCCCGGCCGGGCCGCGCCTGCTGGTCCTGGACGGCGAGCCCGGCGCCTGGCTGCCACCCGGGTGGCGAGTGGTGCCGCAGCGTGGTGGCGGGCTCGACGAGCGGCTCGCGGCGGCCTTCGCACACGCCGCCCGGCTCGCCCCCGCGGCACCCGCGCTGCTGGTCGGGATGGATACCCCACAGCTCACCGCGCCGATGCTGGCCGAGCCGCTCTCGGCGGTCCGCCGGGCCGGGGTGGACGCCTGGTACGGCCCGGCGGCCGACGGCGGCTTCTGGGCCCTCGGCCTGGCCCGGCCCACGGAGCAGCTGGCCCGGCGTCTGCTGCTGGGCGTGCCGATGTCCACCCCCGGCACCGGCGCGGCCCTGCTCGAACGGCTCCATGGCGCAGGCCTCGTGGCAGCCCGGCTGCCCGAACTCACCGACGTGGACACCGCCCGCGACGCCCGCGCGGTGGCGGCGGCCGCACCGCACAGTCGGTTCGCCACACACCTGCGATCGATCCGCCTCACCCCCGAGGTGACCGGTTGAGCCTCGCCACCGCCTGGGTCGACGACCCCTTCGCCGAGGCCGTCCGCACCGGACGCGGACCGCTCTGGCTGCGCCTCGGCGACGGCGGGCGGATCAGCCTCGACATCGAACGCTGGTGCGCGCCCGCCGGCGGCGCGGACCACGGCCTCCTGCTGCGCTGCCTGCACACGTCCGCGCCGGTGCTGGACCTCGGCTGCGGGCCCGGGCGGCTGGTGGCCGCCCTGTCGGCCCTCGGCGTGCCCGCGCTCGGCGTCGACGTGACCGGCGCGGCCGTCGACCGCACCGTGGGGATCGGCGGTGCCGCGCTCTGCCGCTCGGTGTTCGACCGGCTGCCCGCCGAAGGCCGCTGGGGTGCCGCGCTACTGGCCGACGGCAACCTCGGCATCGGCGGCGACCCGGACACCCTGCTCCGGCGCTGCGCCGAACTCATCGCCCCGGTCGGCCTGTTGCTGGTCGAGGTCGAGGCAGAGGAGATCGACGAGCGCTGCACCGCGCGGGTCGAGGGCCCCGGTGGACGCCTCGGCCCGGCATTCGCCTGGGCCCGCCTCGGCGCGGCCGCCACCGCGCGGCGCGCCCGGGCGGTGGGGCTCGTCGAAACCGAGTGCTGGACGTCCCACGGCCGTCGCTTCCTCGCCCTGCGGAAGGCGGCCCCACCGGGTGAGCCGCCGCGTCCCGCTCAGCCGGGCACCGGCGGCACGGTGGCGCGTGCGGGGGCCGGCCGCCGGCGCAGCAGCCCGCCCGCGAGCACGCAGACCAGGGCCGCACCGTAGGCGGCCTGCTGGACGTCGGGACCGCCCTCCAGGTAGAGGAGCTGACCGGCGGCGGGGACCGCCAGCCACTCCCAGCGTCCGTCGAGTGCGACCAGCGCCACCACCAGCAGCCCGTACCAGGGGTAGCCCGGCGCGACCACCAGCAGCGCCGAACCGGTGACCAGCAGCGCACCGCCCCAGGGGCGGGCCGGGTCGCCGTACCGCAGCACCCACAGCACCACGGCCGCCAGGACCAGGCCGGCCGCCCAGGGCGCGAGCCGGTCCGGCAGCACCAGCCGCAGCAGGCCGAAACGGTCGATCCGGCTCTGGTCGTAGCCCTCCTCCCGCAGGTAGCCGGGCAGGTATCCCAGCACCCCGGCACCGGAGGCGGCGACATACGGCAGGTAGGCGGCGGCGAACGCAGCGAACGCGGAGCCGGCGAGGGCCAGGTCACGCCCGGTCGGCCGGCGGGACAGGACGCCGGACAGGGCACCGGGCAGGGCCAGCCCCGGCAGCAGCTTGGTGGCGACGGCCGCGCCGAGCAGCGCACCCCCGGCCGCGGCCCGCCGCCGCGCGGCGCAGCCGAGGCCCGCGACCATCAGCAGCGCGCCGAGCGTGTCGACGTGCGCGTCGTTCACCGACCACACCGCGACGCCCGGGCACCAGCCCCACAGCGCCGCCCGCCGGTCGCCGCGTCCGACGAGCACCAGGACACCGGTGGTCGTCACCGCCAGCAGGGCGCCGCCTGCCTGGACGCCGCGCACCCCGCCGCCGAAGGGGTGCACGGCGGTGAACCACACCTCGGCCACCGGCGGGTAGATGGTGTGCACGGCGGGCCGGTTGATGCGGGTGCAGTCGCCGTCCGCCGTACGCCGCTCGTCCCAGCTCGTACACGGCCCGCCGGGCGGGAACAGCCCCGGGTCGCGCAGCCGGGCCAGCGCCGGGTCGTCCGGCGCGTGTGCGTACGGCGAGACACCGGCCGCCTGGACCCTGCCGTCCCAGACGTAGCGGTAGGCGTCGTCGCTGGTGCGCGGCGGCGCGAGCAGGCCGGTCGCGGCGACGGCGACGCTGCCCGCCAGGACGAGCGGCGCGACGTACCGGCCCCGCACCCGCCGCAGCAGGAGGACGGCGAGGGCGAACAGCGCGGCGTCGACGGCGTACCAGCCGTAGAGCGGGGCGCGGTCGGCGAGTGTGCCACCGCCGGTGACGGTACCGCAGAGGGCGGCCACCAGGGCGGCCAGGGCGGCGGCGCAGGGCAGAAGGGTTCGGGTGGGCACCCGCCCACCCTCCCACCGGACGGCGGCGCCCAACCGGAGCGGCAGGCCGCCATTCGGATTCCGTCAGCACGTCGAAGCGCGCCCGGGCGGACCGGGCGCGCTTCGATGAAGCGGTGCGATCGAACTCCTCCGGCGCCCGGCGCCGCTACGACCCGCCGCTGCCCGCCCCGCCGGGTTTCCTGCGCCGCGGTCCGTTCCGTGACGGCGCGTTCGGCTCGCGGCTGCACGAGCCCCGCACCACCGTCGTCCTCGGGCGGTGGCTGGGCGCGGCCGTGCTGGTCTGCTTCCTGACCGGCCTGGCCAGCCATCTGCTCCAGAACCCGCCCTCCTGGCTGGCCGGCCACCTGCCGGCGCGCCCGGTGAACGGCTACCGGGTCACCCAGGGCCTGCATGTGATCGCCGGCCTGGCGGCGATCCCGCTGGCCGGGGCGAAGCTCTGGACGGTCTACCCACGGCTGTTCGAGTGGCCGCCGGCCCGCAGCGTCCTGCACGGGCTGGAGCGGCTCGGCATCGCCGTGCTGGTGGCGGCGACACTGCTGGAGCTGTTCACCGGACTGCTGAACAGTCTGCAGTGGTACCCGTGGCCCTTCCCGTTCCGGCAGACCCACTTCTGGCTGGGCTGGCTGGCCGCCGGCGGGCTGCTGGTGCACATCGCGGTGAAGGCACCGCTGATCGCCCGGCACTGGCTGCGGCCCGCGACCGGTCTGGCGGAGCGCCGGGCCCTGCTCGGCGCGGTGACCCTCGCCGTCGCCGCCGTCACCCTCACCACGGCCGGGCAGACCGTGCCCTGGCTGCGCCGGCTGGTCCTGCTCGCGCCGCGCCGCCCGGACATCGGCTCACAGGGGCTGCCGGTCAACCGCACCGCCGCGCAGGCCGGCACCGTCACCACCCCACCCGACTGGCGGCTGTGGGTGGACGGCCCGCGCCCGTACGAGCTGACCCTCGCCGAGCTGGCGGAACTTCCTCAGTACGAGGCCGAGTTGCCAGTCTCCTGCGTGGAGGGCTGGAGTGCGCTGGCACGCTGGTCCGGCGTCCGGGTGGCCGATCTGGTCGCGCGCTCGGGCGCGCCCGCCGGCTCCGGCGTCCGGGTCACCTCGCTGGAGGCCGAGGGGCCGTACCGGGTCATGGAGATGCCGGCCCAGTACGTCGACGATCCGCTGACCCTGCTGGCCCTGCGGGTCAACGGCGAGGTCCTGGACGCCGACCACGGCTACCCGGCCCGGATCATCGCGCCGAACCGGCCCGGCGTGCTCCAGACCAAGTGGGTCGCCCGGCTGGAGGTGCTCCGATGAGCGGGTGGCTGCGCGGCACCGCGCTGGCGGGCGGCCTCGCCCTGATCGGGTACGGACTGTACGGGATGCTCGGTGACCCGTACATCACCGATCCGCTGAGCGTCCTGGTCTGGGCGGTGGGGGCGCTGGTGCTGCACGACGGGCTCTGGGTGCCGCTGCTCTGCCTGGTGGGCGCCTGCGCCGCGCACGGGCCAGTGCTGCGCGGCTGGCTCGTCGTCGCCGCGGCGCTCACCGCCGTCGGGTTTCCGGCCGTCCTGCGCTCCGGGGACGACCACGGCAATCCGTCGTTGCTGCCGCTGCCGTACCTGCGCAACTGGCTCCTGCTGCTGGCGGCCACCGCCGTGCTCGCGCTGGTCGTCGCGCGGGCCCGGCGGTGGCGGGCCGGTCGGGGCGGGAGCGGAGTCAGTCCCCGGGCACGCCCGGAAGACCGGTCGTGAGGCCGTCCAGCGCGTGCCCGCAGGGACAGTCACGCACGACCGGCAGGCTCTCCAGCGCCTTGAACAGGACGGTGCGCAGCCGCTCGACGTTGCGGGCGAAGACCGCCAGCACCTCGGTGTGGGTGACGCCCTGGCCGCTCTCCACACCGGCGTCGAGATCGGTGACCAGGCTCAGCGAGGTGTAGCAGAGGCCGAGTTCACGGGCGAGGACGGCCTCCGGGTGGCCGGTCATGCCGACCACCGACCAGCCGTTGGCGGTGAACCAGCGCGACTCCGCCCGGGTGGAGAAGCGCGGGCCCTCGATCACCACCAGGGTGCCGCCGTCCACCGGTTCCCAGGCGGCGTCCCGCGCCGCGTCGAGGGCGGCCCGGCGCCCGGCAGGGCAGTACGGGTCGGCCATCGAGACGTGCACGACCTCCGGGACGGCGCCGCCGGGCAGCGGCAGGCCGTCGTAGTACGTCTGGACCCGGCCGGAGGTCCGGTCGACGAACTGGTCCGGGACGAGCAGGGTGCCCGGCCCGTACGCGGGGCGCAGCCCGCCGACGGCGCACGGGCCGAGCACCTGGCGCACGCCGAGCGAGTGCAGCGCCCAGAGGTTGGCGCGGTAGTTGATCGGGTGCGGCGGCAGCCGGTGGCCGCGGCCGTGCCGGGGCAGGAACGCGACACTGCGCCCGGCGACCCGGCCGAGGAAGAGCGAGTCGCTGGGCGGGCCGTACGGGGTGTCGACGCTCAGTTCGGTGACATCGTCGAGGAGCGCGTACAGGCCGGAGCCGCCGATCACCCCCAGCTCCGCGCGCGGAGCCGCTCCGGCCGGAGACTGAATATCCGTCATCTTCGCCACCTGTCCTGGGGAGTTCTGGGATACCTCACTGTCACCCTAGGAGTCCCGCACGACAGGATCGCCCTGCACCGGCCCTACGTTCCACGAACGGCGGTATGCCGCACGCGCGGCACCGCCGGCGTGGCGTCAGTGCGGTCAGTACCGCACGGCCTTGACCACCACGGGGAGCAGGGTGACGTCGGCCGGCTGGGTGCTGAACGCGACCGGCGAGGCCTTGCCCCCGGCGGGGACGTCGTCGGCGCCGACGATCGCGCTGTCCACCGTCTTTCCGCTGGTGTCGGTGAAGTCCACCTGCACGGCGAACGACGCGGCGGAGGTGCCGGTGTTGGCGATGGTGACCACGACGGCGTGCAGGCCACCGGTGCTGGCGCGCGGCAGCCCGGTGAGGGTGACCGCGCCCAGCGCGTTGCCCCCGTCCTCCACCCCGCTCAGCACCGAGGCCGCCTTGGCGTTCGCCTGCGCGCCCTGCGCCGCGACCGAGGCTTCGAAGGAGGCCGCCGCCGCGGAGGAGGACGCCCTCGCCGCCGAAGCGGAGGCGAGGGCCGACTCGACCGTCGAGGCCAGCGCGGACGGCGGCTCACCCGAGAACGCGGACGGGTTGGGTGCGGTGCTCAGCGTGGAGGGTGTCTCCGGGCCTGAGGCGCCGATCGACGGATTGGTCGACGAGCTGCTGCACGCGGCCAGCACGGCCGCGCCTCCGAGCATGGCCAGCAGCGCCCCCCTGCGGTGTGCCGTCCACCGCCGGCGGACGCTCGTACCAGGACGGCTCGGGAGGGTATGGAGTTCACGCACCGAGGATCCCTCTTCTTGTTCGGTGACCGGCGGCGCTTGGGCCCTTACCTCCCCATGCTTGGCAACAACCGCCGCCGCGGCGAAAGCTGCTGACCCGTTCGAGTGCCCGCCCGCCCCCTGCCCGGGACGGCAGCGCACCTCCGTTTCCGGCGGATAACGTTCCGGTTGCATGCACACAACCCGCTCAAACCCCCACCAGCGTGCGCACCGGAGGCACTAGGCTCCCTGCTGGCCGCCCTGGCACCAGCCGAGCGGTGACAACGGTCGACAACCGCACCGACTCCGGCGGCGCGGCCCGGTTTCCCTGGGGGACATTCGTGCAGGACATGGTCAAGGGCTCCAACGTCGGGCTGGCGGCGCTGAGCGACAGCACCGACTCCGTCATAGTGAGCCTTGGCTGGAGCAGCCCCGGCGGCGACGGGGACGCCGACGTCTCGGTGCTGCTTCTGGCCGCGGACGGCAAGGTGCGGAGCAACGCGGACTTCTTCTTCTACAACAACCCGGCGGCCGAGGACGGAAGCGTCCAGCTGCTCGGGCAGACCCCGACGGAGGTCGGCACCGAGGACCGCATCCAGCTCGACCTGACCGCCGTGCCCGCAGGCGTCGAACGGCTGGTGATCGCGGCCAGCCGTCACCAGCGCGCGGCGTTCGGCCAGTTGGACAACCTCCGGCTGGGGCTGGCCGACAGCGCCGGGGAGCAGTTGCTCACCTTCCCCATCGCGGACGCGGACTCCGAGAGCGCGTTCGTCTTCGGCGAGATCTACCGGCGCAACCAGGAGTGGAAGTTCCGCGCCGTCGGGCAGGGCTACGACTCGGGACTGGCCGGGCTCGCCACCGACTTCGGCATCGAGATCGACGACGACGAGACCGATGACGGGGTCGGCGAGGGGATCGAGGAAGGGACTGACGACGGGGTCGGCGAGCGCACGGGTGACGAGGCGACGGCCCCCGGGACGCCGCAGCCGTCCGCCGTCGGCGAGGCGCCCGCCGCTCCGGACGGCGCGGGTCCGGCCGCCAAGGTGCTGGTACCGGCCCAGGCCCAGCCGCCGGCCGCCGAGGGGGCGCCCTCCGCACCGGCCGCGCCCAAGCGGCTGCGCACCGCGAGGAAGAAGGTGACCCGGCCCAGGAGCGCCAGGCCGTCGCTGGCCGAGAACGACTCCTGGCGCAGTGCCCGTCTCTTCCCCGCGACCAGCCTCAAGAGCGACCGGGAGCGCGAGGTCCGGGCCACCTCCGTCCTGCTGTCGGTGATGGCACAGGTGCCGGAGTTCGGCCGCCGGCTGACCGCGGCGTTCGGGGCGCCGGCCGGCCGGATGGAGACCTTCGCCGAGGTCTCGCTCCCCCACGGCGACTCCCCCAAGCGCCCCGACGGCGTCATCCGGGTCGATCGCGCCGGGCGGCTCTGGACGGCCCTGCTGGAGAGCAAGACCAACGGCAACCCGCTGAAGGCCGAGCAGGTCCAGGACTACATGGACATCGCCGCCCGGCGCGGCTACGAAGCGGTCATCACCCTCTCCAACGATGTCGCGCTGGAAGGCAGCCCGCTCGTCTCCGTCAAGATCGACGGGCGCCGCAAGCACAAGGTGATGCTCTGCCACCTGTCCTGGGCCGAGGTCGCCTTCCAGGCGAAGATGCTGATCCGTCACGAGGGCCTCACCAATCCGGCGCACGGGTGGCTCCTGGAGGAGCTGCTGCACTACCTCCAGCACGAGAACTCGGGCTGCCACGGCTTCCAGAACATGGGCCCGGCGTGGGTGCCGGTGCGCAACGGCATCGACGACGAGACGCTCACCCAGGGGGACGAGCGCGCCGTCCAGGTCGTCGAGAGCTGGGAGCGGCTCATCCGCCAGGTCTGCCTCCAGCTCGGCGGCGAACTCGGCGTCAAGGTCCAGCCCGTCCAGCGAACCCGCCGCGGCGAGGCCCCCCGGGACCGGCGCGCCGCGCTCGCCGACCGGCTCTGCGCGGACGGCCGGCTCAACGCCGAGATCAGGATCGAGGACACCGTCGGCACCGTCACCATCACGGCGGACCTGCGTCTCGGCAAGCTGCGCACCTCGATCGAGATCCCGGCTCCGGAGCAGGGCTACCCGCTGAGCTGGGTCAAGCGACTGGTCCGCCAGCTCGCCGAGGCACCGGCCGACCTGCACGTCGAGACCCTGACGGACGGTGCCGCCGCCGGGCCTCGCGGCACCCTGGAGAAGCTGCGGCCCGAGCCGGGCAATCTGCTGCCGAAGGACTCGTCGAAGATCACCGGGTTCCGGCTCTCCCTCGCGAAGTCGGTGGGAAGCACCCGGGGCAACGCCGAGACCGGCTTCATCCGGGGTGTCGACGCCGCCGTCGAGCGGTTCCACTCGGGTGTGGTCGCCCACCTCGACCACCGGGCGGGCCGTCGGGTGTAGGGGCGAACCGTCAGCAGGGCCGGGGCCGCAGGACGGGCCCCGGCCCTGTCGGCGTTCGGGCGGGAAGGGCGGGAAGGGCGGGGAGGGACAGGGCAGGGCGGGACAGGAGGGGCGGCGGGGGATCGGGTGGGGCAATTCGGAACGTAGGGGAACCAAAGGGGGTCGCGGGCCGACTGGTGGGGGGTGAGTGCGAAGTCGCCGGGTGTCCGGCCGTTGAGTGTGCTGGCGGGGTTCGCCCTGCTGCTGGTGGTGGTGTTCGTGGCGGCCTTCGCCGTGGGGCGGGGGGCCGGACCGGTGTCCCCGGGGCTGACGCCCGGGGGCGGCGGCGGGAAACCCGGGATGAGCGGGCACGACATGGGGGCGGGGAATTGAGTTCCGTCGCGGGTGCGGACGCCGGGGCGCTGGTCAGTACGGATCTGGCGGTCGGCGGGATGACGTGTGCGGCCTGTGTGGGCCGGGTCGAGAAGCGGCTGGCGCGGATCGACGGGGTGACGGCCGGGGTCAACCTCGCCACCGGACGGGCCCGGGTGGTGCACCCCGTCGGCGTGGCCGTCGAGGAACTGGTCGCCGCGGTCGAACGGGCCGGTTACACCGCCGAGTTGGCCTCGGCCGGACAGGTCGGGGACGGCGGGGAGGCGGAGGGCGCCGGGGACCGGTGGCGGCTGCTGGTGACGGCGCTGCTGGCGGTGCCGGTGGTGGTGCTCTCCATGGTGCCGGCGCTGCAGTTCCCCGCCTGGCAGTGGGTCTGCTTCGCCCTGGCGGTACCGGTGGTGAGCTGGGGTTCGGCCGGGTTCCACCGGCGGGCCTGGCAGGGCCTGCGGCATGCCGCCGCCACCATGGACACCCTGGTCAGCCTCGGGGTGGTGGCGTCGTTCGGGTGGTCCGCGTATGCGCTGGTGTTCGGCGGGGCCGGGGAGATCGGCATGCGGATGCCGTTCTCGCTGACCGCGGACGGTGGCGGCGCGGCGCACGTCTATCTGGAGGCGGCCGTCGGGGTGCCGCTGTTCGTGCTGGCCGGGCGGCTGCTGGAGGGCCGGGTGCGGCGGCGCAGCGGCTCGGCCCTGCGGGCGCTGGCCGAGCTGGGCGCGAAGGAGGTGTGCGTCCGGGATCCGGAGACCGGGCAGGAACGGCTGCTGCCGATCGAACAGCTCCTGCCCGGGCAGGAGTTCGTGGTGCGGCCGGGCGAGCGGGTGGCGACCGACGGCGTGGTGGTGGACGGCAGTTCGGCCCTCGACCTGAGCCTGCTGACCGGCGAGAGCGTGCCGGTCGAGGCGGCCCCCGGGGACCGGGTGGCGGGCGCGACGGTCAACGTCGGCGGCGCCCTGGTGGTGCGGGCGACGGCGGTCGGCGCGGACACCCAGCTGGCCCGGATCACCGCCCTGGTGGCGGACGCCCAGGCCGGCAAGGCGCGGGCGCAGCGGCTGGCGGACGCGGTGGCCGGGGTCTTCGTGCCGTGTGTGCTGGCGGTGGCGGTCTGTGTGCTGGGCTTCTGGCTGGGTGCGGGCGCCGATCCGCAGGCGGCGGTGACGGCGGCGGTCGCGGTGCTGGTGGTGGCCTGCCCGTGCGCGCTGGGGCTGGCCACGCCGACGGCGCTGCTGGCCGCCACCGGCCGGGGCGCCGAGCTGGGCGTGCTGGTGCGCGGGCCGGAGGTGCTGGAGAGCCTGCGGCGGATCGACACCGTGGTGCTGGACAAGACGGGGACGCTGACGACCGGGCGGATGGAGCTCGCGTCGGTGGTGGTCGCCGAGGGCGCCGGTACGGGCGCGGCCGTTGGTGCGGGTACCGGTACGGGCGCGGGCGCGTCCGGCGCGGTGGACGCGGACCTGGTGCTGCGGCTGGCCGGGGCAGTGGAGCACCGGTCGGAGCATCCGATCGGCCGGGCCGTCGTGGGGGCGGCCCGGGAACTGTGCGGGGCCGACGGCCTGCCGGCGGTGACCGCCTTCGCGGCCACCGCCGGGGTCGGGGTGTCCGGGACGGTCGAGGGCCGGCAGGTACGGGTCGTCCGGCCCGACGACGCCGGCGGCCCGCTGCCGCCCGAGCTGGACGCGGCGCTGGCACAGGCCGGTGAGGCCGGCCGGACACCGGTGGTCGTCGAGCTGGACGGTCGGGCGGTGGCGGTCCTCGCGATCGGGGACACCCTGCGGTCCGGCAGCTGGCGGGCCCTCCACCGGCTGCGCGGGATGGGTCTGGAAACCGTCCTGCTGACCGGCGACGGCGCGGGCGCGGCCCGGGCCGTCGCGGACGAGCTCGGCATCGAGCGGGTGCATTCCTCGGCCTCGCCGGAACGCAAGGCCGAGGTGGTCGCGGAGCTGCGGGCGGCCGGGCGGACCACGGCGGTGGTCGGCGACGGCGTCAACGACGCGGTGGCACTGGCCTCGGCCGACCTCGGGGTGGCGCTCGCCTCGGGCAGTGACGCCGCGATCGGGGCGGCCGGGCTGACGCTGGTGCGGGGCGACATCGAGGCGGTGGTGGACGCCGTCCGGCTGGCCCGGCGGACGCTGGCCACCATCCGGGCCAACCTGCTCTGGGCCTTCGGTTACAACGTGGTGCTGATTCCGCTGGCGGCCGTCGGGCTGCTGAACCCGATGCTGGCGGCGGTGGCGATGTCGCTGAGTTCGCTGCTGGTGGTGGGGAACAGTCTGCGGCTGCGGACCTGGCAGCCGGGGCGCGGCGCCTCGGGCGGGCACGGCGACGGCGATGGTTCGGCGGGGAGCGGCCGGGGGCCGGGCGGGCGGCGCCGTTCTTCGGCGGCGGGGCGGCGGGGTTCGGCGGGTTCGGCGGGTGCGGCGTGGTGAGGACGGCGAAGGCGGCGAGGACGGTGGGGTCGGTGGGAGCCGGACGGCTGCGGACGGGCGAACGGCTGCGGGTGGTCGGGCCGCCGGTGGCCGCGGCGGCGGTGGCACTGGCGCTGCTGTCCGGGTGGACGGCGGTCGGCGGGGCCGGTCGGCAGCGTCCGGTGGAGGCCGGGCCGGGCTGGCTGCTGCTGCCGACGGCCGGCGGGGCCACCGCCACGGCCGCCTTCTTCACGGTGCGCAACCCCGGCGACGTCCCCGATGAACTCGTAGGCGCCAGCTGGGAGTTCGGCGGAAGGATCACGCTGAAGCGGCATCAGCACCAGGGCGCGTCGGGCCGGTGGGAGCCGGTCACCGCGCTGTCCGTACCGGAGCGGGGCGAGCTGGTGATGTCGCCGGAGGACTCCGATCTGATGATCACCAACCCGCCGGCGCTGCGGGCCGGGCAGTGGGTGGAGTTCACGCTCAGCTTCCGCAGCAGCCCGGAGCTGCGGGTCAGGGCCGAGGTCGTACCTCCGGGCGGACGGCCCGCCGGCTGAACCGGCGACGCCCCTGAACGCGGGTCCGCGGGAGGGCGGACCGGCGTTCAGGGGCGTCGTGGTACGGAGTCCCTCGCGGTGCGGAGGCGTCGCGAGGGACGTCGGAGCGGCCGGGCCTCCGGGCTCAGGGGCGGACCGGCTGGTCGAGAATGGACTCGACCGGGCGGCGGGGCGTCGCCGGGCCGGGCGGACCGTAACCGGTGCGCAGCACCAGCTGGACGTAGCCGGGGCCCTCGGCCGGGTCGCGCAGGCCCCACCGGGTGTCGTCCCACTCGACGGCCTGGTGCCAGACCGTCAGCCGGAGCCCGTGCACGGTCGCCAGCAGCCAGACCCGCTCCAGCGCCTGACCGGTGCGGAGCCAGTCGGCCGGGCCGTCGCCCGGGGTGGTCAGGGTGCAGAGCTGCGGCAGCGCCTCGAAGCGCTGGGACGGCTGGGTGGGCGCGTCACCCCGGTGCGGCGGGCGGCCGGCGAACTCGCGCATCGGGACGCGGGCGTCGTGGTCCAGCGGGCCGAGGGCGGTGAGCGGGATGCCGTCGGTGGCGGCGTCCCGCCTGAGCCAGGCGTGGGTCTCGGCCTGCCGGGCGGGGTCGTGGGCGATCCGGTCCTCGGCCTCCGCCGTGAGCGCCAGCACCCGCCGGACCCCGGCCTCCTCCAGCGGGGCCAGTGCGACGCCCTCGTCGTGCGCGGCGGCGACGAGTTCGCCGAGCACGGCCTCCGGCACGTCCCGGTTGGCGAACGGCTGGCGGCTGGAGTGGCGTTCGGCGATGGCGGGGTAGAGGTCCCGGCCGAACAGCCGCTCGGCGCGTGCTGGTCCGGCGAGGTCGAGGACGGCGAGCAGCTGCGGATCGTCCTCGTCCGGGAGCAGTCGGACGGCCGGCTCGCGGCCGAGCCGGCCGGCGGCCACCCGCAGGTTGAACAGGGCGGCGCCGACGGAGATGTGCAGCGCGGCGCCGTTGGGATCGGCGAGCGGGACGGCGCGACCGGGGTCCGCGCGCACCTCCAGGCCCTGCCCGTCCGGGGTGGGACGGAACCGCCAGGGCTGGCTGTTGTGCAGCGACGGCGCCGCGCCACCGGCGGCGGCGAGCAGCCGCAGGTCGGCCGCGGTGAGGGTTGGCTCGGTCATGGTGATCCTCTCCTTGCCTCGGGGGCACGGCCGCCATCGGGAGTCACGCCGCAGTGGCTGGTACTCCCGAGGGTGCTCCCGGCCGATGGGCGGGCGACAGGGTCCAACGGCCCGCTTTCGGCCCGGGCGGTCCGGGCCGGGCGGTCCGGGCTGTCCGGCCGTGCTCGGCGGTGTGGCGGCGCTGCCGGGCCCGTCGGGCCTGTCGGGCCCGCGCCTGCCGTCAGGCGGCGGGTCCGACGGGCGCAGGCCCGGCAGGCGTGGCCCGTCAGGCGTGCGGCACGACGGCGATCGGGGCGTGGGCGTGCTGGAGGACGGCGTGCGCCACCCGGCCGAGCCGCAGGCCGATGTCGTGCGGGCGCCGGCGCCGTCCGACCACCACGAGGTCGGCCGCCTCCGAGGCCTCGACCAGCGAGCGGGCCGCGCCGAGCCGGACCTGCTCGACCAGGACCGTGTCGGGGTACCGGTCACGCCACTCGTCCAGCGCCAGGCTGAGCGTCTTCGCCTCCAGCGCCTGGAGGTTGGCCATCTCGGTCTGCGGCGGGATCCAGCCCGCGTACGCGAACACCGGCGGCATCTCCCAGCCGTGCACCACGCGCAGCCGGGCACCCCGCAGGGCGGCCTCCCGGAAGGCGAAGGCGAGCACGTCCTCGCTCGGGGCGTGGGCGTCGACGCCGACGACCACCTCGGGGGCGGTGCCGGCCTGCTCGCCGGTCCCGGCCTCCTCCCCTGTGCGGGCGCCGGTCGCCGGGGCGGGCCGGACCACCACCACGGGCGCGGCGCAGCGGGCGGCGGCCGCCATGCTCACCGAGCCGACCAGCAGGCCGGTGAAGCCGCCCAGGCCGCGCGAGCCGAGGACCAGCAGACCGGCGTCCTCGGCGGCGGACACCAGCCCGTCCACGGCGGCGTCGAGCACCACGTCGGTCTGGACGGGGAGGCCGGGGTGGCTGCGGCGCACCTCGTCGGCGGTGGCGGCGAGCATCCGCTGGGCGACGGCGGGCAGGTCGTCGGCGTCGGCGAAGGCGGCCCGGCCGTCGGTCAGCCAGGGCCAGGCGTGCACCAGACGCAGCGGGGCGTCCCGGCGCAGTGCTTCGCCGGCGGCCCACTGGGCGGCGGCGGTGCTCTCCGGCGAGCCGTCGACTCCGGCCAGGACGGGTGGCGTCATGAGGGTTCCTCTCACTGGGCGGGGCGGCGCGGGGTGGCGCGGCGGCGGTACCGGGCGGGGCACCCTGACGTGTCGTCCGGTACCACCACCCTGACGGCCCGGCGGGGTGCGCGGCAGAGGCCGCTGGGCCCTCGGGGCAGGGCCGGAGGTCCCGTCCGGGGAGGGAGCCGGGAAGGGTCCGCGGCGGCCGTCGGGTGCGTACATGACGGACCCGGCGTTCCGTGCCACTGTGGGCGGGCACTAACGTGAATCCGACAATCTTCCTGGTCGGGCGACCGGGGACCGAACCGGACGTACCGGTACAGAGCGACGAGGAGGACGCCGGTGGGCGGCGCGGACGGGACGCGAACGGACGTCGGCGGGGCAGCCGCCATGGACGGCGCGTCCGCGGGAGGCGGCACCCCCACCGACAGCGGGCCCGGCGGTGCCGCGCCCGCTGGGGGTGCGCCCGGCCACGGTGCGCCCCCCGGGGGCGGTTCGGCGCGGATGCCACAGCTGCGCCTGGACGAGCTGCTGGAGGAGCTCCAGTGGCGGATCGACGCGGCGCGCGGCACCCGGGACCGGGTGCACAGCCTGCTGGAGGCGGTGCTGGCGGTCGGGCGCGAGCTGGACCTCTCGCAGGCCCTGCACCGGATCGTCGAGGCCGCCGCCGACCTGGTGGACGCCCGGTACGCGGCACTCGGCGTGATCGGCGCCGACGGGCACACCCTCTCGCAGTTCCTGACGGTCGGTCTGACCAAGGAGGAGACCGACGCGATCGGGCCGCTGCCGTCCGGGCAGGGCATCCTGGGCGAGCTGATCCGCCATCCGCAGCCGCTGCGCTGCCCGGTGCTGTCCGAGCACCCCGCCTCGGTCGGCTTCCCGGCGCGCCACCCGCCGATGCACACCTTCCTCGGGGTGCCGGTGCGGGTGCGCGGCGAGGTGTTCGGCAACCTGTACCTCACCGACAAGCGCGGCGGCCTGGACTTCGACGCCGACGACGAGGCGGTCATCGCGACCCTGGCGGTCGCGGCCGGGGTGGCCATCGACAACGCCCGGCTGTACGAGGAGGCGCAGCGCCAGCAGCGCTGGCTGCGGGCGAGCGCCGAGATCACCCGCAGTCTGCTGTCGGGCGCGCACCGGCTGGAGGTCGTGGAGCTGATCGCGCGCCGGGCGCGGGAGATCGCGGGCGCGGAGCTGGCGGACGTCTCGGTGGCGCTGGCGGGCCCGGACGAGCGGGCGAGCGAGCTGACCGTCGAGGTGGCGCTGGGCGGCGAGCCGACCGCCCGGCTCGGGGTGACGGTGCCGGTGGACGGCACGCTCTCCGGCGCGGCGTACGTGTCCGGCTCGCCGGTGACCAGTGGCGAGCTGGAGTGCGACGCGCGGTTCACGGCCGGGCCGCCCGGGCGGTTCGACGGGCTGGGCCCGGCGGTCGCGGTGCCGCTGGGCACCGGGACGGGCTACGGGCGGGGCGTGCTGCTGCTGGCCCGGGAGGCCGGGCGGCCGCCGTTCAGCGCGGAGGAGACCGGCCCGCTGCTGGGCTTCGCCGACCAGGCGGCGCTCGCCCTGGAGCTCGCCGAACGGCGGCGCGACGCCGAGCAGTTGACGCTGCTGGAGGACCGCGACCGGATCGCCCGGGACCTGCACGACCTGGCCATCCAGCGGCTCTTCGCGACCGGCATGACGCTGCAGAGCGCGGGCCGGCTGATCGAGAGCCCGACCGCGGCCGACCGGGTCAGCCGGGCGGTCGCGGACCTGGACGAGACGATCAAGATCATCCGCTCGACGATCTTCGGGCTGCGCGCCCACAACGAGCCCGACCGGGGGCTGCGGGCCCGCGCCACCCGGGCCGTGGGCGAGGCGCAGGCGACGCTGGGGTTCGCTCCCCGGCTCAGCATGGAGGGCCTGCTCGACACGGACGTGCCGCAGGAACTCGCCGAACACCTGATGGCCGTCCTCGGCGAGGCCCTCAGCAACGCGGCGCGGCATGCGCGGGCGAGCCGGGTGGAGGTCGCGCTGCGGGCGCTCGGCGGCCGGGTGACGCTCACGGTCACGGACGACGGCGTGGGCGTGCCGGAGGGCGGGCGGCGCAGCGGCCTGCGGAACCTCGCCGAGCGGGCGGAGCGCGCGGGCGGCAGCTTCGAGCTCCAGGCGGCGGAGGGCGGCGGTACCCGGGTGGTGTGGGAGGCACCGCTGGGGGCCTGAGGCGGGCGGGTGCGAGCCGCGGGTGCGCGCGGCTCGCGACGGTCCGGTGGGCGCGGGGGGCCCGGGCGGACAAGAGCGGGCTGACAGAATTCGAAATCTGTTATCCGTTAGTTGTTAGTTGTTATCTGTCAGCTGTCAGCCGCCGCCCGACGACCAGCTCCGCCCCGATGCGGATCTGCACCCGATGCGCGTCCGCACGGCGGGCCGCCCCGGCCGGCTCCACCTGGGCCCGGCCGAGGACGGTGACGCACCAGCCGGTGCCGTCCACGCCGTCCACCTCGTCGGCCTCGAACGCGATCACCGCGCCGTCCACCGCGCGGACCAGTTCCGAGCCGGCCCGCGCCGACAGCAGCACACCTCCGCGCGCGTCCAGCCGGAAGCGCACCGGCAGCACGGCCGGGAGGGCGCCGACGGTGTAGACGACCCGGCCCACCTCCGTACCGGCCAGCAGTTCCATCGCCCGAGCCTCGTCGAGGTCCCGGACGCCGAGCGGCCACGGCTGCACGTCCGGTTCCACCTGCGGGGACGACGCTGCGAGATCGGGGTTCATGCCAGCGATGGTCACTCGCCGGGCCGGGCCGGGGGGAGGGCCGATGGTCCTGTGAACCGTCCCGACCGGCCCCGATCCGCCGGGACGCCCGCCCCCGGTCGGCCCCGCCACCGTCCCCGACACGGCGGCGGGGCCGATGGGGACACGGAAACGGGCAGGTCCTCACCGGCGGATTCACCGGTGAGGACCTGCCCGCCGCGGACCCCGGTCCGCGTGCACGGCCGACGGGGCGGCGCGCTCCCCCGGGTCAGCCCCGGAGGCCCCCGTAGGAGCGCTGGTGCGCCGGCTGCGGGGCGGCGGCCGGCTGGCGCAGTTCGGTGGCGATCAGCGCCGCCTGGACCCGCCGCTCCACGCCGAGCTTGGCCAGCAGGCGGGAGACGTGGTTCTTCACCGTCTTCTCGGCGAGGTAGAGCCGCTCGCCGATCTGCCGGTTGGTCAGGCCCTCGCCGATCAGCGCCAGCACCTCCTGCTCGCGCACGGTCAGCTCCGGCCCGCCGGTGGTCGCCTGCTCCGGTTCGGCGTCACTGCGCAGGCGGTTGAGCAGGCGGGTCGCCGCGCCGGGGTCGAGCATCGAGCGGCCGGAGGCGACGGTACGCACGGCGGCGACCAGGTCGGTGCCGCTGATCTGCTTCAGGACGTACCCGGCGGCGCCCGCCATCACGGCGTCGAGCAGCGCCTCCTCGTCGTCGAAGGAGGTCAGCATCAGACAGGCCAGATCGGGCATCCGGGAGCGCAGTTCACGGCAGACGGCCACACCGTCGCTGTCGCCGCCGAGGCGGACGTCGAGGACGGCCACGTCCGGGCGGAGCGCGGGGACGCGGACGAGGGCCTGCTCGGCGGTGGCGGCCTCGCCGACCACCTCGAGGTCCGGCTCGCAGTCCAGCAGGTCGTGGACTCCCCGGCGTACCACCTCGTGGTCGTCCAGCAGGAACACCCTGACCGGTGCCGGCGTCTCGGTACCGGTCGTCTCGCTCGCCATGTCGCGGCTCCACCTTCCTCGCGCCCGGCACACTGCTTCGGGACTACGGCATCATCGCCGATCGACGCGCGGCGGCCCAGGGCCCAACGGCCCCATTCGCCGGGGCCTCGGACCTGGTTCCGGCTGCGGCCGCGGCCGGGGTCAGTGCCGGTACCGGCGCACGTTGCCGAGGCCGATCAGGAGGAAGGCGGTGGAGACCGCCACCGCGCTGCCGGCCGCGGCGGCGACACGGGGGGCGAACGAGCCACCCCCGGCCATCAGGATGGAGACCGCGCCGAGCGAGGAGATCGCCAGGCCGACGAGCAGCCAGCCCAGCAAGGTCAGGGCGGCCGGGCGCGGGGACTTCGGCGCGGGCCCGGCGTCGAGCATCGCCCAGCGCAGTCCGTCCTCGTGCCGCTCGACCCGGCGGTACCAGAGGGCCCGGACGCGCAGGATGACGCCGGCGACGAGGCCGGCGAGGGCGACCTGCGCGGCGGGCTGCCAGTCGGGGACGACCAGCAGCAGTCCGTCGGCGAGCGCCATGCCCGCCCACCAGACGATGCAGGCCGCGGCGGCGGTGCGGGCCGACCGGGGGCGGTCGTCGCCCGCCTGGAGGTCGGAGATGGCGGGCAGGTACCAGACGCAGCCGGACGCCGTGATCGCGGCCGTGCCGATGGCCAGGACGGTGTGGGACATGCCTTTCGCTCCTCAGCCGAGGGGTTCGGCGCCGCCTGCTCGGGGCGGGCCGGTGATGGGGGACCTGGGCCGGGGTGTCCGCCAGGTCGAGGAGGAGCCGTCCCCGCCCGCCCGGGGGCATCGAAACGGGCGGGGACGGCGTCAGGGGGCGGCGCGGGGCCGCCGTGCCGGGTCGGCCGGCGCGGTGATGGACAACAGATAACAGATGACAGACGTTGAAATCTGTTATCCGTCATCCGTTGGCTGTCAGCCGTCCAGCTTCTTCGGCGCCCGGCGCAGCTCCGGGTTGTCGTAGTTGGCCGGGGTCACGCCGACCAGGTGCTTGGCCGGCTCGCCGTTGTTGTCCAGGAAGTCGCGGGCGGCGATCTCCGGGTGGTGCAGGTCGAAGGCCGGGGACTCGGAGCGGATCCGCGGAAGGGTGACGAAGTTGTGCCGCGGCGGCGGGCAGGAGGTGGCCCACTCCAGCGAGCGGCCGTAGCCCCACGGGTCGTCCGCGGTGACCTTCTCGCCGTACTTGGCGGTCTTCCAGACGTTGTAGAGGAACGGCAGGATCGACAGGCCGAGCAGGAACGAGCCGATGGTGGACACCGTGTTGAGCACGGTGAACCCGTCCGCCGCGAGGTAGTCGGCGTAACGGCGCGGCATGCCCTCGGCGCCCAGCCAGTGCTGCACCAGGAAGGTGGAGTGGAAGCCGATGGTCAGCGTCCAGAAGGTGATCTTGCCGAGGCGCTCGTCCAGCATCTTGCCGGTCATCTTCGGCCACCAGAAGTGGAAGCCGGCGAACATCGCGTACACCACGGTGCCGAACAGCGTGTAGTGGAAGTGGGCGACGACGAAGTACGAGTCCGAGACGTGGAAGTCGATCGGCGGGGCCGCCAGCAGAACGCCCGTCAGACCGCCGAAGAGGAAGGTGACCAGGAAGCCGACCGTCCAGAGCATCGGCGTCTCGAAACTGAGTGAGCCCTTCCACATGGTGCCGACCCAGTTGAAGAACTTCACCCCGGTGGGCACCGCGATCAGGAAGGTCATGAAGGAGAAGAAGGGCAGCAACACCTGCCCGGTGACGTACATGTGGTGCGCCCAGACCGTCACCGAGAGGCCGGCGATGGCGACGGTGGCGGCGATCAGGCCGGCGTAGCCGAACATCGGCTTGCGGGAGAAGACCGGGATGACCTCGGAGACGATCCCGAAGAACGGCAGCGCCAGGATGTAGACCTCCGGATGGCCGAAGAACCAGAACAGGTGCTGCCAGAGCATCGCCCCGCCGTTGGCCGGGTCGAAGACGTGCGAGCCGAACTTGCGGTCGCACTCCAGCGCGAGCAGCGCCGCCGCCAGCACCGGGAAGACCATGAGCACCAGGACGGAGGTCAGCAGCACGTTCCAGCAGAAGATGGACATCCGGAACATGGTCAGGCCCGGGGCGCGCATGCAGATGATCGTGGTGATGAAGTTGACCGCGCCGAGGATGCTGCCGAAGCCGGAGAGCGTGACGCCCATGATCCACATGTCGGCGCCGACGCCCGGCGAGTGGATGGCGTCGGAGAGCGGCGCGTAGAGGAACCAGCCGAAGTCGGCGGCGCCCTGCGGGGTCGCGAAGCCGGCCGCGGCGATCAGCGAGCCGAACATGAAGAGCCAGTAGGCCAGCATGTTCAGCCGCGGGAAGGCGACGTCCGGGGCGCCGATCTGCAGCGGCATGATCCAGTTGGCGAAGCCCGTGAACAGCGGCATGGCGAACAGCAGCAGCATCACCGAACCGTGCATGGTGAAGGCCTGGTTGAACTGCTCGTTGGAGAGGATCTGCGTCCCCGGCCGGGCGAGCTCGGCGCGCATGACCAGCGCGAGAATGCCGCCGATCAGAAAGAACCCGAACGACGACACCAGGTACATGGAGCCGATCGTCTTGTGGTCGGTGGTCGTCAGCAGCCTGACCACGGACGAGCCGGGCCTTCTGACCCGGACTCCCCCCGGCCTGGCGGCGGACGGCGGCAGCGCGCTGTCGCCCTTTGCCTCGATGGCGCTCAAGGACGCACTCCTTCGAAACTTCTGCGGATGGATGGCGATCCATGATCAGAACTCGACGGCCTTGCGCCCTAGGGCCGTTGGGCCCAGCCGACCGGGGCCGGTGGGCCTGCGTTCGGGACCCCGACCAGGGCCCTCCGCCAGGCGCGCGCCGGAGCCCCCGCCGGGCGGCCGCGGTCGGCTCCGGACATGCCGAAGCACCGGTGCGCACCGGGGAGTCGGGCTCTCCCCCGGGTGCGCACCGGTGCGCTCCGGAACCGGTCAAAGCCCTACCGGGCTCCCGCCGCGCGCTACGAGGCGGCGGCGCCCGCGGTGAGCCGGTAGCCGGTCACCAGGTCGGGCTGGATGGCCACGGTGTGGTCCATGGAGGCATTCACCCATGGCCGCAGCAGCGCGCGGTAGCGGGCGAGTTGACCGGGATCGGTGACCGCGCGGGCGAAGCCGGTGACGACCACGCTCCACCCGAGGTGGGTCACCGGGTCGATGGCGTCGGCCTCGTACGCCACCACGACACCGGCCGCCTCCGCGCCGAGCGTCGCCGTGGTGAGCGCCGCACCGTCGTGGGTGCGGATGACGATCGCGTCGTCCACGAGCAGGTGGTTGACCGGGCGGATGGCCGGCAGGGCACGCGCGGTGAACACGATCCGGCCCAGCGGCACACTCCCCAACAGCCGTATCGCCTCCGCCCGTTCGATGGGCACGAGGTGGCGCGGCGGGGCCTCGCCGACCGGCGGGAACGACCGGGCGGGTGGCCGGCCGCCGGAGCGGCGCAGCGCCCGGAGCCGGCGGCGGACGACCTCGTCGTTCACGAGGCGGCCGCGATCAGGCCCAGCCGGCCGTCGAAGCGCCGGTACAGGACGCGGCCGCGCCGGGTGCCCGGCTGGGCGAAGAACAGGAAGGGCAGATCGGCCGCGGCGAGCCGGTCGACGGCCTCCGGCTCGGTCAACTCGGGTGCGCCGCAGGGGCTGAGGGTGAGCGGGACGCTCGACCGGCTGGGCGGCCCGGCGGCCGCGGTGCGGGCGAGCCGGTAGCCGGTGGGCCCGACCCGGTAGACGACGGCATCGGTCTCGGTGGCCGGATCGGTGAACAGGTGGATGTCGAAGTCCATCGCGTCCATGGTCCGGGCCGCCGCGTCGGGTGAACACCACACCAGGCCCGCCTGCTTGCGCCGGACGATGTCCTGCACCCCGGCGGCGTAGGGGATTTCGGCGCGCGGGTGGTCGCCCGGTCCGCCCGCCGAAACGGGTACGAGCAGCCGTTCGGCGCGCGGTGCGGCGCCCTGCGCGGGGACGGTGGCCAGCAGCCCCCTTCCGCGCACCCGGCGGGGCCAGGGCCTGGGCGTCCAGCCCGAGGTCACGGCGGCGATCCGGCCGCGCAGCCCGTCGGCCAGCCGGTCCAGGGCCTCGCCGAGGTCGGCGGCGGCCTCCTGGACGCGGATCCGCCGGCCGTCGACCTCGGCGTTGACCTGCGCCAGCACGGTCGCCGCGCCGACCAGTCCGACCCGTACCCGCAGTGCCTCGACGAGGGCGTCCGCGCCGCACACCACGGCCGCGACCCGGGCCTTGGCGTCGATCGCGAAGTTCCGCGATATTCCCTCACACACCTGCACCGTGACCAGTTCGCCCATGTCAGGCCTCTCCCGTTCCGCCACGCCGTTCCACGTACTGCCACGCCCGTTCCACGTACTGCCGAATCCGTTTCGCGCACCACCGGGCCCGTTCCGCACGGGGCGCTCCCCGTACCGGGTACGGCCCCGCCGGTCACGGCGGCCCCCGGCCGGCCCGCATACCCACGCGGCGATCACCCTCCCGCCACCGCGCGGTGCCCACAAGGGCCGAACGGCCCCATCAGGGCCGTTGAACCGTCCCGTCACCGCCCTGTCGTCATCCCGTCACCGCCCCGCCGCCCGCCGTCCATGTCCCTGCCACGACCCGTCCCCGACCCACCACCGAGCCGCCACCGACCGGCCGCAGCCGGGCCATCCCGCCCGACCCGGGCGTCCGGCCCCGGATCATGCGGGCCGAACGTCACAAAGATGGGGGCCGGTCCCCCATGCCCCGGTGGCCACGCCGGGGCAAGGATCAGCACCGGGGGGCAGCGTCTTCGACGGCAGCGCGCCCCCTCCCGGCATCGGAGGTGCGGTGGTGGCTGAGGTGAACGCCGTGCGCAGAGCGCGCCTCGACGGGGGCGGCGTACCGGTTCAGGGCCCGGTCGCACCGGTGGCCACCGCAGCCGTTCCGACCCCGCACACTCCGATGCCCGGCGAGCCCCCGGTCCACGGCCTCCAGACGCGCGGCCTCCAGGCACCCCACCTCCCGGTGCGCGAACTCCCCGCGCGTGAGCTCCCGGCCCGCGCGCTGCCGGTTCGGCGCCGGACCGGCCGCGCCACCCGGTCGCCCTGGTGGCAGCGCGGGCTGACGCCTGCTCAGCCGGTCCCCGGGACCCGTCCCGACTGGGCCGCGTTCACCGAGGCCGCCGTCGCCGCCGCACCCGTGCGGCCCATCGTGCCGAGGGTCGGGTACCCGGGCCTCAGCGGCTTCGCCCTCGTCCTCGCGCCCTTCGCCGAGCGCGCCCTGGTCCGGCTGCTCGCCGCGCTCCCCCGCGACGTCCGGGCCGGGGACCACCTCGACCTGCCCGCCCTCCGCGCGGGTTTCACCGCCCGGCTCACCGGGCGGCTCAGCCGGATCGCCGCCCGCACGCTGGTGCTGGAGCTGAACGTGGCCCGGGTGAGCGGCCGGCTCAGCGGCGGCACCCCGCAGGAGCGGTTCCGCTCCTTCCTGGCGCTCACCGCCCGCCGCGAGGGGCTCGCCGCCCTGCTGCGCGAGTACCCGGTACTGGCCCGGCTGCTCGCCCAGACCTGCCTGGACACCGCCGACGCGCACGCCGAACTGCTCCTCCACTTCGCCGCCGACCGGCCGCTGCTGGTCTCCGGACTCCTGCGCGGCACCGACCCCGGGCCGTTGGTGGCCCTGGAGTCCGAGGCAGGCGACCGCCACCGGCGCGGCCGTACGGTCGCGGTGCTGCACTTCGCCAACGGCACCGCCGTCGTCCACCGCCCCCGGCCCCCGGCCGCGCACCGGCACTTCAACGGCCTGCTCGGCTGGTACAACGCGCAGCCGGGGGTGCCCCGGCTGCGCGCGCTCGCCGTGCTCGACCGGGTCGGCTACGGCTGGACGGAGTACGCCGAGGCGCGGCCCTGCCACACCGGGTACGAGGTCGAGCGGTTCTACCGGCGGCAGGGCGCGCTGCTGGCCCTGCTGCACGTCCTGGACGGCACCGACCTGCACTTCGAGAACCTGGTCGCCTGCGGGGACCAGCCGGTGCTGGTGGACGTGGAGACGCTGTTCCACCCGTCGGCCCCGGCCGGCCCCGGGGAGGATCCGGCGGCCCGGGCGCTCCAGGGCTCCGTCCACCGGGTGGGGCTGCTACCGCAGTTGCTGCTGGGCGACGACGGCGCGGTGGACGTCTCCGGGATCGGCGGCGGCAGCGGCGGCCGGCCGGCCTCGTCCCCGGTGGAAGGCGTGGACTGGGCGGGCGCGGGCACCGACGAGATGCGGCTGGTGCGGCGCGCCCGCCCGTTCGGCGAGGCCCGCAACCGGCCGCGGCTGGGCGGCGCGCCCGTCGATCCGGCCGGGTACACCGAGGAGCTGGTGGCCGGCTTCCGGGCCGGCTACGCGGCGCTCGCCGCCGGCCGCGACCAACTCGTCGGGCCGGAGGGCCTGTTGAACGCCTTCGCGGGGGACGAGGTGCGGGTCGTACCGCGGGCCACCCGGGTCTACGCGCGGCTGCTGGACGAGTCCACCCACCCGGACGTCCTGCGCGACGCCGCCGCCCGGAGCGCCGTCCTGGAACTGCTGCGGACGGACGCGGTGGGCGACCCGGGCCGCCCCGGGCTGGCCGACCACGAGCTCACCGACCTGTGGGCCGGTGACGTCCCGCTGTTCACCACCCGTCCCGGCAGCCGCGACCTGTGGACCGCCACCGGGCTCCGGCTCCCCGGCGAGCTGGGCGAGCCCGGGCTGGCGCGCGCCGAGGCGAAACTCGCCGCGCTGGGCGGCGTGGACCGCAAGGACCAGGAGTGGATCATCCGCGCGGCCATGGCGGGCGCCGCCGGCACCCCCGCGCACCGGCCCGGGCGGCCGGTGCCCGAGAACGTCTGGGCCACCGCGCCCGAGCCCGAGCAACTCCTCACGGCCGCACGGGGGGTGGGCGACCAGCTGGTCGCCCTCGCCTACCGGGGCCGGTCCCGCACCAACTGGCTCGGCCTGGAGCTGCTCGCCGAGCGGTACTGGCGGGTCCGGCCGCTCGGCGCCGACCTGGCCGGCGGGTACACCGGCACGGCGCTGTTCCTGGCCCAACTCGCCGAGCTCACCGGCTCCGACCGCTACGCCGAGGTGGCCCGCCGGGCGCTGGCCCCCCTCCCCGCCCTGCTGGAGACCCTCGGCGGGCACCCCGACGGGCCGGCCGCCGTCGGCTCGGGCGCGTTCGCCGGGCTCGGCGGCATCGCCTACGCGCTCACCGAGATCGCCCGCACCCTGGACGACCCGCTGATCCGGCAGTGGACCGGCCCCGCGGTGGCGCTCACCGCGGCCGCCGCCGAGCGCGAGACCGACACCGGCGTGCACAGCGGCACGGCCGGCGGGCTGGCGGCGATGCTCGCCGTCCACTCCGCCACCGGCCGGTCCGAGGCGCTCCGGGCCGCCGCCCTGTGCGCGGAGCGGCTCACCGCCGCACCGGCACCCGCCGCCACCGGCTTCGCCCACGGCTCGGCGGGCGTCGGCTGGGCGCTGCTGCGGTTCGCCGAGGCCGCCGCGGAGCCCGCCGGCGGGCCGTACCACCACGCGGGCCTGGCCGCCCTGCGCGCCGCCACCGCCCTCCGGTCCCGGGAGGGTTCCTGGTGCCGCGGCCGGCCCGGCACCGCGCTCGCCGTCACCGACAGCCCGGCCGCCCTGGCCGACCAGGGGCTCGCCGACTGGGCGCAGCGTGCCGTCCGGAACACCGCGCGCGCCGCGCCGCTGCCCGACCACAGCCTCTGCCACGGCGAGTTGGGCGTGCTGGAGCTGCTCGGCCGCGGCGGGCCGCCGTCCGGGCGGACGCCCTGGGTACGGCGGGCGGGCGCGCTGCTGGCCGGGGTGGACCAGGACGGGCCGCGGTGCGGCACCCCGGAGTTCGTCCCGCATCCGGGTCTGCTCACCGGGCTGGCCGGGATCGGGCACGGACTGCTGCGGCTCGGCTTCCCCGAGCGGGTGCCGCCGGCCCTGCTGCTCCGCCCCCGGGCGCCCGCACCGGCCCGCCCGGCCCCGTGACCGCCCGCCGCCCCGGCACCCCGGCCCCGCGGCCGCCCCGGCCACCGGCCCTCGTGACCACCCCTGCCACTCGACCGACACCGGCCCGCGGGCCGCACTGACCGCTCCACCGTTCACCGTTCGGTACGGCTCGGTACGACCCAGCGGCACTCGGCAGGACTCGGTACGGCCGGGTGCCGCCGAGCACGAGTCCGTACGAGCGGGCCGGCGCGGCGGGCGAGCACCCTCGCCCGGGTACCGGGGCCTGCTCCGGTACCACCCCCTGGAAACCACTCACTTCAACGACGAATGGGAGTAGAGGAACGCATGAACGACAGCGACTTGGTGCTGAGCTGGAAGCGGCCGGAGGGCCGGCCGGACGAGGCCGTCGACCACCCCGCGGGTGACATCCGGCTGCGGGCGGGCGGCGGGCTGGGCCTGCGCTCCCAGCTGCTGGCCGGGGGCGGGGGCGCGGTGCCGCCGGTCTTCGAGTTCCCGACCATGACCGTACCGATCTGACCTGCGCCGACGAGGGCACCCGACGACGTCGCCGGCACCGCGGGGACTCCCCGCGACGCCCACCGGGCGGTCCGCCCGCGACGACGCGGCCGGCCGTCCGCCACCGGGGACCGGGCAGCGCCCCGGTGGCGGAGCGGACCGGGGCGCCCCTGATGCGGGCGCACGGTAATCGACCTGTGACGACCGTGTGCCCGCGCAGTGGCCGGTTCAATACCCTACAGAACGGATGGGCCGTCAAGTAGCCTGCGGCCATGCGGACCACTTCGTCGATCACCGTCGGCCGGGCAGCCGAGACCAGCCTGCTGAGCAGCGCGCTGGCCGCCTCCCGGCAGCGGTCCGGACGGGCGGTCTTCCTGCTCGGCGAGGCCGGTATCGGCAAGTCCCGGCTGGCCGGGGAGTGCGCGTTCCAGGCGTACGGGCTCGGCCTGCCGGTGCTGCGCGGCCGGGGCAGTTCGACCGGGACGGTGACACCGTTCCGGCCGCTGATCGAGGCGCTCTCCTCGCGCTTCCGGGCCTCCGGGACGCCCTCCGACCCGGAGCTGGACCCGTACCGTCCCGCGCTCGCCCGGCTGGTGCCGGAGTGGCGCGGTGAGGCCGCCGCGGCCGCCGGGGCGGGCGCGTACCCGGAGACGGTGGTCGAGCTCGCCGAGGCGCTGCTGCGGCTGCTGGCGGTGCTCGGCCGGGAGCACGGCTGCGTCCTGCTGCTGGAGGACCTGCACGACACCGACGCGGAGACGGTCGCCGTCCTGGAGTACCTGGTCGACAACCTGGCGGGCCTGCCGGTGCTGCTGGTCGGCACCCTGCGGGCGGAGCCGGGCCCGGCGCTGGACCTGGTCCGGGCCGCCGAGCGGCGGCGGGCGGCCGCCGTCGCGGAGCTGCGGCCGCTGCCGCCCGCCGACGTCCGGGCGATGGCCGCCGCCGTCCTGGAGGCCGAGATCGCCGAGGTGCCCGCGGCCGTACTGGACCAGCTGGTCGAGCGCGCCGACGGATCCCCCTACCTCGTCGAGGAGTTGCTCGCCGACATGCTCGCCTCGGAGGCACTGCGGCGCGAGGACGGACGGTGGCAGGTGATCGGCGGTCTCGGCACCGGGGTGCCCAGCACCATCGTCCGCAGCTGGGGCCGGCGGATCGACCAGCTCGACCCGCAGGTGCGCGAACTGCTGCTGACCGCCGCCACCCTGGGCAGCCGGTTCTCGGTGGCCACCGTCCAGCTGATCACCGGGTACGACGACCGGACGCTCTTCAGCAACCTGCGGTCCGCCTCCGAGGCCAATGTCATCGTGCCGGACGGCGCCGCTCCCGACCGCTACGCCTTCCGGCACACGCTCACCGCCGACGCCGTCACCGCCGCCCTGGCACCCGCCGAACGGGCCGCCGTGGCCCGCCGGGCGGCCCGGGCGATCATCCGGGCCGATCCCGAACTCATGGACGAAAGGCGACAGTTGGTCGCCTCCCTGCTGCTGGCGAGCGGCGACCGGGCCGGCGCCGCCGTGCACTTCGCCGAGGCCGGACGGCGGGTGCTGGAGGCGGGCGCCGCCGGGTCCGCCGTGGTACTGCTGGAACGCGCGCACGAGCTCGCCGGGGACGCCGAACGCGCCGCCGTCACCGAGCGGTTGCTGCTGGCCCTGGCCGAATCCGGGCAGCTGGACCGGGCGTTCGAGCTGGTCCGCACCCTTCCGCCGGTCCACGCCGACCCGGCGGCCGGCCGCTCCGACGCCGTCGACCGGCGGATCCACCTGCACACCCGGCTCGCCTGGGTGGCCGTGATGGTCGAGCGGATCACCGAGGCCGTCCCGCAGATCGCCGCCGCCCGGGCCCTCTCGGGCACCCGCCCGCGCCCCGAACAGGACGCCGCCCTCGCCGTGGTGGAGGGCCATCTGGCGCTGTTCCCCGACCAGAGCCAGGGCGGGACGGACGGGCGCGGCCGGCTCGTCGAGACCGAGCGGCGCGCCCGCCGGGCCGCCGAGGTGGCCGAGCGGGCCGGCCTTCCGGTGGTCGCCTGCCAGGCCTGGCAGTTGCTCGCCCTGCTGGCCCGCGAACGCGGCTTCGACGCGGCCGACGCCTGCCTGGAGCGCATGCTGGCCGTCGCCGAGGCCCACGCCCTGCCGGTCTGGCGGGTGGAGGCGCTGCTGCGCCTGGGCGCCAACGCCTTCATGCGCACCGGCGACGGCGCCCGGCTCGAACGGGCCAGGGAGGCCGCCGCCGGGCTCGGCGCGATCGTCCTCACCCAGACCGTGGACGGGCTGCTCGCCATGAACGCCGTCCTGCGCGGCGAGTGGCGCACCGGCCGGGAGATCATCGACCGCTGCCTGGACGCCACCGCCCGGCTGCGCAACCTCTCCGCGCACCGCTATCTGCTGCTCACCTCCGCCACCCTCGCCGCCCACCTGGGCCGCGGCCGCGAGATGGAGCGCGAGCTGGCCCGGTTCCGGCAGGCCGGCGGCGAGGAGTCGCTCCTGATGCCGCTGCGGTACGGCCTCTGCCGGGCCGTCGGCGCGCTGCTGGCCGAGGACCGCGCCGGGGCCCGGGCCGAACTGGCCGCCGGCCTCGCCTGGGAGGAGGAGCACCCGAGCGTCTTCTACCTGGCCGGACGGCATGGACTGCACCCGCTGCTGGAGGTCACGGACGGCGCCTGGGAACGCGCCGACTTCGAGAAGGCCGCCGCCGCCCCGGCCGCCGAACTCGCCTGGAACCGCCAGTTCCTGGGGTTCGCCGACGCCGTCCTGCTCGGCCGCGAGGGCCGCCGGGACGACGCCGCCCGCGCGGTCGAGGAGGCCCGCGCGGCGGCCGGGCCGTTCCCGCTCGCCCACCACCTGGCGCTGCGGCTCACCGCGGAGGCCGCGCTCGCCGACGGCTGGGGCGACCCGGTGTCCTGGCTGCGCACCGCCGAGGAGTACTTCCACGACACCGAGATCCAGCCGGTGGCCGGGGCCTGCCGGGCACTGCTGCGCCGGGCCGGGGCCAGCGTCGCCCAGCACCGCGGCGGCCGGGACCAGATCCCGGCCCGGCTGCGGGCCTGCGGGGTGACGCTGCGCGAGTACGAGGTGTTCGTCATGCTCGCGGACCGGCCCGGCAACCAGCAGATCGCACGGAACCTGTCCATCTCGCCGCGCACCGTGGAGAAGCACATGGCCAACCTGCTCGGCAAGACCGGCCGCCCGGACCGCGCGGCGCTCTGCGAACTCGCGGCCGAACTCGACACCCGCGGGTAGCGGCCGGGCGGCGCGCACCGGATCCGGCAGGCCCGCCCGGGCAGCCGGACGGGGGGCGGCCCGGTCAGTCCCCCATGAACACCACCCGCCGGCCGCCGGTGGCCGGCCCGGCCGGCCCGGCGACCGTCGAACGCCCCGCCGGGACGGCCCGGTCACGGCCCCAGGCGCGGATCTCCTCGATCCGCTCCGGGTTGGTCCGGCTGAACGGTGTGGTGTTGGCGAAGGTGTCCAGCACGAAGGAGGGCTTCAGCCGCTCGGCGCCGCCGTTGAGGAACACCTCGGCGCCGACCTCGTGCAGGGCCGCCTCGATGTCCGACCCGGCGAAGCCCTCGGAGAGGTCCACCAGCAGGTCCACCTGGTCGCCGGCCGGCTCGGCCTTGAGGTAGCGCCGGTAGTACAGCTCGATGATCTCCCGGCGGTCCTGCGGGTCGGGCAGGTCGACGAAGAACAGCTCGTCGAAGCGCCCCTTGCGCAGCAGCTCCGGGGGGAGCCCCCGGACGTCGTTGGCGGTGGCGACGACGAACGCCCGGGACCGCGACTCCTGGAGCCAGAACAGGAAGTGCCCGATGACGCGCTGCGGCACGCCCGTCCCGTCGTTGCGGCCCGCCAGCCCCTTCTCGATCTCGTCGATCCACAGCACGCACGGCGACACCCGGTCGGCGGTGTCCAGCGCCTCCCGCATCCGGCCCTCGGACTCGCCGAGGTACTTGCCGTGGATGCTCGCCATGTCCAGCCGGTAGAGCGGCAGCCGCCACTGGGACGCGATCGCCTTCGCCGAGAGCGACTTGCCGCACCCCGGCACACCGACCAGCAGGACGCCGCGCGGCGGCCGCAGCCCGCTGCCGCGCAGGTCGGCGTGCATCAGCCGGTGCTTGCGGTCCAGCCAGGCCCGCAGGCTGGCGAGCCCGCCGACCGCGTAGTCGGCGTCCTTGAGCTGGACCCGTTCCAGCCCGGCCAGATCGCTGAAGATCCGGTCCTTGGCACTGGCCAGCACCATCACGTCCTCCCGCCGGACGGCCCCGCGGGCGACCACGGTCGCCATCAGGTTGACCGCCTCCGCCTCGGTGACGCCGATCAGGAACTCGGCCGCCCGCCGGGCGTCGTCCTCGCTCCAGTCGATCGGCACCACGCCGCGGTGGTCGTCCAGGAAGCCGGTGACGGTGCGGTACATCTCGTCGGCGTCGGGGAGGTCCAGCTGCAGGCTCATCCCGAGCCGTTGCAGGCCGCTCCAGATCGGGCTGTCGGTGATCAGCACGATGCAGCCCGCGTTGGCGTCGGCGAGCCGGGCGAGCTCGGCGACATGGCGGGTGAACGGGGTGTCGTTCTCCAGGCCGTCCGGATCCACCAGGATCAGCGTGGCCTGCGCCCGGCTGGTGAACTGGGCCGCGGCGAACTCCATCGCCCCGGTCAGCGAGCGGTCGTCCTGGACGGTGCTGTTGGTCCGCAGATCGCGCAGGCCGGTCGCCCTGGTGTAGATCCAGAACTGCTGGCCGCTGCGGCGCGGCCGGGTGGCGATCTCCGTCACCAGCCGCAGCGCGCGCTGCTGTTCGATGCTGCGCAGGCCGATGACCGGCACCCGCGCGGTGAGGTAGCTGTCGAGGTCCGCGAGGCTCTCGGCGTAGTTCGGCATGGTGGCGTCAGTCCTTCGGTGGGCGGGGCGGGGTGCCCGGGACGACGCGGCGGCCCGGGGCCGCCGCGTGGTCGTAGGCCCAGCCGGCCGGGTCGGCCGGGGGCCGCTGGGCGAGGACGGCGGTGAGCGGGTTGTCGCGCAGCGTGCGACGGCGCTGTTCGACCCACCCCGGGTCCCGGCCCGCGGCGCTGCGGCGGTCGAGGCCCCGCTCCAGGTCCTCCTGGACACGCCGGACCTGCTCGTCCACGGTGGCGGTCAGCCGGGTGCGCAGGTCCTCGGGCAGACCGGGGTGGGCCGCCAGGGCGCGGATCCGGTGCAGCCCGGTACGTGCCTGGGTGAGCGCCCGGCCGAACGCGAACTCGTCGCCGGTCGCGTTGAGCGCGGACACCAGGGCGTCGGACCAGCCCTGCAACCGCGCGCCCAGCGCCTCGGAGATCCGCCCGGCCAGCCGCGCCAGGGTGTCGGCCGGGTAGCGCGCCGGGTCGAGCGCCGGCAGGCCGTCCGGGTCCTCCGGCGCGCCCTCGGACCAGCGTTCCAGGTAGTCCGCCCAGCGCTGGTACTCGCCGCCGGGCGGCGCCTGCCGCGGCTGCCGGGCGGTCCGGCGGAACCTCATGACGCGCTGCCGGGCCGGCGGACCAGGGCCTCGCCGGGCGGCAGCGGTTCCCAGTCCGGCAGCCGGTCGACGATCCGGCGCAGCCGGCCGGTGGCGGGCGCGGCGGGCTCGGGACCACCGGCCCGGGGCGCGGCCGCCCACGGGGTGGTCGGCGGCCGGCGCGGCGGCGGCGGGACGTTCGGCTGGTGGTCGGTCACCGGGTGCCTCCTCGCGGCGGGTGGGACGATCCGGAGGCGTCCGGCCGGACGGAGCGCCCGTCGTAGGGGTTCCGGGCGTGGCCGGCCGTGGCCAGGTCGGCCAGCATCGCCCTGACCTCGGCCTCGACGGCGTCGGCCGCCCGGAAGGCGCTCTGCCAGTCGGTCAGTTCGGCCGCCGCCGCGCGCAGGTCCCGGAACGCCTCCTCCCGGCTGTGGGCGAGCGCCTTGCGGGCGGCGGCCAGCGCGGTGGCGGACCGCCGGTGGCGCACGTACAGCAGGACGCCCCAGATCCCGCCGACCACGGTCGCGAGACCGGCGGCGCGGGCGGCGTCCGCGCCGCCGAGCAGCAGGACGATCGCCAGCAGGACGCCGCCGAGCAGCAGCAGGTGGCGGCGGAGCGGGAAGACGAGCGACTGGACGAGGGGCCGGGTGTGCTCGTCCCAGTGCCGGCCGAGCGACTGTTCCAGTTCGGCCTGCGGGGTGTTGAGCGAGCCGGTCCACGGGGGGATCCGCGGCCCCGCCGGGGCGGGCCCGGGGGCGGTGCCCAGGACGACCTGGACGTCGGACGGCTGGGCCATCCGGTAGTCGCGACCGAAGCCGGCGTGCGCCTCGGTGAACCACTCCCGGCAGGCCGCGACGGCCAGCCGCCGGGTGGCGGGCGAGGCGCCGATCGCGGCCGGGGTGAGGGCGGCGGTCGACTGCAGGCTGAGGAGGTCCATGGCCGGCTCCAGACCCGCCGCGTTCACGGCGACGGCCTGCCGGGCGGCGTCCACGTCCCCGTCGTGCTCCACGACGGCCCGTTGCAGCGCGAGGTCGCGCCGCAGCGGCAGCTCCTCGGCGTCGTACTCGCCGACCAGGCGGTCCAGGATGTCGTCGATCGCGTCCAGCAGCCGGGGGTGGGACGTCGGCTCCCCGGTCATGACGGCGCGGTAGGTGTCGAGGACGGTCCGCTGCGCCCGTGCGGCGCCCAGCGCGGCGCCCAGCTGCGGCCACTGCGGGGAGACCGCGGCCAGCCGGGGGAACTCGCCGCCACCGGCGGGCGTCGGCAGGGCGTCCAGCGCGGCCCGCCAGCGGCGGACCTGGGCGGTCCTGGCCCCCGGGTCGGCTTCGAGCCGCTCGTGCCAGACCGTCATGGTGTCCGCCAGGACGGCGCGGCTGGCCGGACCGAACGCCCCCTGCGCCACGGATTCCAGGATGACGGTGAACTCGCGGCCCAGCGCCGCCGGGTCCTGGGCGAGCAGGTGGTGCCGCAGCCAGCGGGCGGCCGGGTCCAGGCGGCCCTGCCGGCGCAGCACCAGGGCGAAGAAGAGCGAGGTGCGGCCCGGGGAGCGCCGGAACGCCTCCTCGACGGCCCGGTCGCAGAGCCCCGGGTCGTCGGCGGCCCAGCTCGCGAGGGCGACCAGGGCGGGGGCGAGCCAGTAGCGCGGCGTCTGGATCATGAGCTGCTCGCTGACCGCGCGGACGGTCTCCTCGGAGACCACCCCGAGGTCGAAGGCCTGGAGCATGCCCACGGCCGTGCGCCGGACGGTCCGGTGGTGGCCGAACCGGTGGTCCATCTCGTCCTGGATGACGCCGATCCTGGTCTCGGCCCGCTGCACGTTGGAGGAGAGCTCGAACTGCCGGACGAAGGCGAGGAAGTCGTCGCGCAGCTGCCGCAGTTCGCCGTGCGCCCGGTGCTGGGCGGCGCCGACCGCGTCGACCTTCCCGACCAGCCCGCCGACCTGTTCCTGGACGTATCTGACCTGCCGGTCGACGTCCGCGAGCTGGCGGCGCAGGACGAAGTCGATCTCGTTCATACGGCTCCCCCTCGACGGCGCTCCGGTGCGTGGCGCGGGCGTTCGGGGCCCGGGCGTTCGGAGCACGGGCGGACGTGGCGCGGGCGGACGAGGAACCCGCGGGTGCGGCACGGGCTCACGGGCGGACCACCCCTCCGTCGGCGAACACCGGCAGGAGCAGGCCGTCGCTGTACACCTCGACATAGGCGTACGCCCCGGTGCGCACCAGCATCCGCGCGGCCCGGAACGGCTCCGGCACCGGGTCACCGGGCGCGAAGTGCCGCAGCACCGCGTGATCGAGCGTCAACTGGTGGTCGACGTAGGGCGCTCCGAGCCGGCAGGTGGCGAGGAAGCCCAGCGGCACACCGCCGTGGGCACTGCCGTACCGGTCCGCCAGCCACCGCGCCAGGTCCCGCGCCGCGCCCGGCTCCAGCCCGGCGTCCAACCGGGCGACGGCGTCCAGCAGTTCGTCCGTCCGGCGGCTCAGCCGTTCGCCCGCCGCGACGGGCCGGGGCGGGCTCGTCCGCACCGGCGGCCGCAGGCCGGTCCCGTCCTGCTCCGTGGGCACCGGGCGGACGACCCGCCGGGGTTGTTCGAAACTGGCCATGGATCCCCCGAGTTGGTCCTGCGACCGCGCGTCCGGTCGGACGGCGCGGTGGAGAAGAATAGTGATCGCCCCCATCATTGCGAAGCCCGCCTGGTGAGGGGCACCGTTTGCCCGGGAGACGACCGGGAGACGACCAGGAGACAACCGCGTTCCGCCCGGTGCACACCCCGGTCCGCGCCCCGGCGCACCCAACGCGCCTGCCAGACTCTGCCCATGACGACCGTCTACGCACTCCTGGTGGGCATCAACACGTACCCGTCGGCCGACTGGCCCGCTCTCGGCGGCTGCGTCAACGACGTGGCGGCCGCCGGGACCTGGCTGCGCCGGCAGCGCGGCGTCGAGGTCCGCGCCCGCTCGCTGCTGGACGGGGCGGCCACCCTCGGGTCCGTCGTGGCGGGCATCCGCGAACACCTGGGGCAGGCCGGTCCCGGGGACACCGCGCTGTTCTGGTTCTCCGGCCACGGCACCGAGTTCGCCGCCACGGCCGAGGAGCAGCGGATCGAGCCGACCGGCCGCTGCCAGGCCCTGGTCTGCGCCGACGGCCCGCTGCCGGACAAACTGCTACGGCCCCTGCTGGACGGGGTCGCGGCCGGTGGCGCGCAGGTCACCGCGGTGCTGGACTGCTGCTTCGCCGGCGGCGCCACCCGGAACGCGGCGGGTACGCCCCGGTATCTGCCCCCGGACCCGTCCTGGCACGCGTCGGCGCCCGTCGCGGCCCCCGTCCGCGCGGCAGGCGGTGGCCCGACGGCCGGCCCCGGCCCCGGCCACGTCCTGCTGGCGGCCGCCCGGCTGAACCAGCCCGCCTACGAGGACTGGTTCGACGGACGGCGGCACGGGGTCTTCACCCATGCCCTGCTCGGCGCGCTCGGCGAACACGGCGGCCCGGCGCTCAGCTGCCGACGGCTCCTCGCGGCCGCCCACGCCCGGGTGCAGCGCTCCGGCGACCGCCAGCACCCCGTGCTCTGGCCGACCGACGCCGGCGGCCCCGCCGACCGCCCGCTGCTCGGCGGCGCCCCGCACCGACCCGGCCCGTACCTGCTGAGCCTCGGCGGCTCCGGCTGGCAGGTGGACTGCGGCGCGGGCCACGGACTGCCCACCGGCAGCGCCGGCCTGGCCACCGAGTGGACCACCCTGCCCTCCGACGGCACGCCGCCGTGCGTCCTGGCCACCCGGGAGGTCCACGCCGAGCGCACCCTGGTCGAGCCGGCCGACCCGTCCGGGCCGGGCCCCGACCCCGCCGTCGCCCACCCGGTGACGCTCTCCGCGCTCGCCCTGCCGCCCGTCTCGGTCCTGCTGGAGGCTCCCGCCGCCCGGTCCGGGGCGGTGGCCCGGCTGGCCGCGGCGCTCGCCTCGGCGGGCCTGGGCGGCCGGCCCTCGCCGCTGCTGCGGACCGTCCCGCGGGCCGCGGCCGCGAGCGGGACCCTGCTGCGGGTGACGGTCCACGAGGGCCGGGCCCGGATCCTGCTGCGCGACGGCTCGCCCGCCGTCCCGCCGCTCCCGCTGGCCGGAGCCGACGACGCCCGGCGGATCGCCCGCTGCCTGGTCCACCTGGCCCGCTGGCACCAGCTGCGGGACCTCGCCAATCCGGACCCGTCCTTCGGCTCGCTCGCCCGGATCGAGGTCGTGCCCTGGGACGGCGCCGCGGCCGTCACACCCGACGGCTCCGGGGAGATCCTCTGCCACTACGGCGACGGCCCGGACGGACCGCGCGAACCACGGGTCTCGGTCCGGATCCGCAACCGCTCGCGCCGCCGTCCGCTCTGGTGCGTTCTGCTCAACCTCACCGACAGCTACGCCAGCTCCCCGGCCCTGTTCCCCGGCCACTTCGTCGCGCCCGGCGGCACCGGCCACGCGCTGGACGGCGAGCCGGTGCACCTGCGACTGCCGCCCGGCCGGCCGCCGCGGCCCGGCGCCCAGGCCAGGGACTGGCTCAAGCTCATCGTCGCGGAGGGCGAACTGAACACCCTGCCCTTCCAGTTCGGAGCCTGGGAACAGGACGGGCCGGCCGACCGGGGCACGGCCGACGGGGCCGACGGCGTGTTCCGCCCCGCCCCGCCGGCCGGCACCCGCGACCTGGGCCCGGCGCGCCCACCGGCCGCCGGCCGGTGGGCGGCGCTGACCCTCGCGCTGCGCACCGTCGTCCCGGGCTGAGGCGTCCCGGGCCGGGACCGGGCCGAGGCCGTGCCGGGCCAGCCGTGGTTCACCGGCCGAGATGGGTGAACCCGGCCCAGGCCGACAGGTCGTCCGGCTCCACCGCCGCGGACCGCGCGGCCAGCTCCGCCGGCATGCCCGGCGGCGGTCTGCGGTGCGGGTCCAGCATCCAGAGCTGGGCCCGCCGCAGCGCCCGTCCCGGCGGCTCGGCCTCCACCCGGAGGAAGTGGTGCGTCATGAACATCAGCACCGAGGTCGCCTCGTCGGGCACCGGCCACAGCGAGCCGACCACCGAACGGGCGCCGGCCACCAGGAACGCCGTCGCCAGGCTGTACGCCTCATTGCGGCCGCGCCCCGAGACATGGCTGCGGCAGGCCGCGAGCACGACGAGTTCGAGCCCGCCTGCCGGCCGCCCGGCCGCCCCGGTGAGCTCCTCGGCCGCCAGCTCCCCGCCGCTCAGCAGAAGATACGAGCTGTGGTGCTGGTTGGCCGCCACCGTCGCATGGCAGGCCAGATGGAGGACGCCGCCCGCGCCCGCCCCCGAGCGCAGCCAGCCGAGCACCTCCGCCGGGGTGCCCGGGCCGTCCACCCCGGCCGCACCCGCCCCGGCCCGGCGGCCGTGGAAGGCGCCGCGCGGGTAGAAGACCCGCTGGACGGCGTCGGCCTCCTCGCCCGCGTACCACAGGTCCCCGGTCGGGTCACCGACGATGAGCGCGCTGCCGTCGTGCGGGACGGCCGGGCGGGCGGCGACGTCGCAGAACAGGCGGGCCGAGGCCGCGTAGGAGATCTCGGCCCGTTCCAGGGCGTACCGGCGCCGGCCCGCCGTCTCCGGCTCCGACCAGGCGGCGTGCCAGGGCACCACGTCGAGCCCGCCCATCGGCACCAGGACCAGCGACGGCGGACGGCTGCGCCCGGCGGGCGGTACCAGCAGGTCCAGCAGCGGCCGCAGCGCCGCGTACCAGGCCCAGGAGCAGAGCCGGTCGAGCCGCCGGCGCAACGGCGGCGGGCCGGACGGGGCGCCGGCCGACGGCGCGGGCCCGAGGTCACGGGCCGCCGGGCCGGCCGGGCGATAGGCCCGCAGCGCCGCCGCGTCCTCGCGCAGCAGCGGCAACGGCAGCCAGTGCGCCGCACCGTCCGCGGTGACCAGCACGGCGGCCCCCGGGTGGTCGTCGGAGGCGGGCACCAGGTAGACCAGGGCGTCCGCGCGGAGCGTGACCAGGGCGACGCCGATCTCCGCCGGGGTGGGCGTGGCGAGCAGCCGCGCGGGCGTCCGCCCGTGGTCGGCACCGGTCAGACCGGTGAGGACCCGGCGGCGCAGTTCGCTCGGCACGCCGTCGGCCGCCCCACCGGGCCCGCCCGCGGCGGCCAGCCATTCCCCGGCGAGGTCCGGCAGGCCTGCGGCGTCCAGCAGTTCGGGGACGGACCTGGACGTGGTCGCGGCGTGCAGGACCAGCCCCCGGCAGGAGTCCAGGGCCGCCACCGCGTCCTCGGGCGCGTCGTCCGCGAGGCACCAGGCGGCCACCTCCAGCGCGATGTCGGTGGCGAGCCCGGTGGCCTCGGCGGCCTGCCGGGTGCCGGACTGGAGCAGCGCCAGCCAGGAGTAGCCGCGCACCGCGTCCAGCCCGCACCGCCGCCCGCGCCGGCGGTCGTCCGCGGCCGGGTCGGCGCGGGTGCGGTAGGCGCGGCCCAGCGTCGAGCCGACGACCGGCCAGAGCCGGTGCTCCGGCCCGCCCGCCAGCTCGGCCGCCCGTTCCAGCAGCGCGATGCCCTCGTCCAGCCCGGCCCGGTCGCCCCGCCCCGCCGCCCGGGTGCAGAGGGTGCTGCCCAGCGCGCCGGTGTAGCGCAGCCAGTCGTCCGTGCCCTCGTCGGTCAGGCCGATGGCCTCCCGGAGCAGTTCGGCCGCCTCGTCGAGGAGCTTCGGGTCGTAGTCCCGCGCGTGCCGCACCCGGGTGAGGCCACCGTCGCCGAGCACCCAGGCCTGCTGCCCGCGCGGCAGCCGGGCCGCCAGCCCGCGCAGCTCCGCCAGGGTGGGAGGGCCGAGCCCCGGTTCGGCGCGCGGGGGGACGCCGAGGGCGCGGGCGACGTGGTCCCGCGCCACCCGGGCGCCTTCCAGCTGGGTCCAGACCTCGCCGCGGGCGGGATCCCCCTCCTCCAGCGCCGCGTACAGTTCGGCCAGCCGGGCGACGGCCCGCTCCGCGGTCGGCAGGTCCTCGCGCCGGGCGGCCTGGAGCGTCTCCAGCCCGGCGAGCTGCGCGTCCAGGAGCCGGCGCAGATACGGCGTGGTGTCCGGGAGTTCACGCTGCCGGGCCAGGGCCGCCATCGCGGCCTCCAGGTCGTCGACCCCGGAGGTCACCTGTCCGCGCTGGGCCAGGGCCATGGCGCGCAGGGTGGCGAGGGCCTCCCGGTGCCCGCTGTCCGTCTCGGGGATCAGGCCGGCCGCGGTGTCGAGGTGTTCGACGGCGTCGGCCAGGGCCGCGGTGTCGCCCGCCAGGCCGGCGAGCAGGCGGACGTGGCCGTAGCGGAGGTGCAGCACACCGAGGGCGGCCGGGTCCCGCTCCGCCGCGGCCGCGGCCCGGAACAGCGCGACGGCCCGCTCGGGCGGGACGTCGACGCCCAACGGCTGCAAGACGGGGATCAGTTCGAGCAGCTGCCGGGCGAACGGGGCGTACCGCGCGTCGGCCGGGTCCATGGTCCGCCACTGCGCGAAGAGCCGCTCGAACTCGGCGCGCAGCCGGTCCCGCCCGCCGATCCCCCGCAGGGTGGCGTTGGCACCGGCGTCGGTGAAGCCGACGAAGGTCTCCCCCGCCTCCACGATGCCGAGCAGTTCCCGGAAGGCCTCGCCCAGGTCCTGGTCCAGTGCGGCCGGCGGTTCCACCGAGCCGGGGACGCGCTCGGCGAGCTCCTGGCGGGTCCAGCCGTCCAGGGCCCTGATCACCGGCCGCAGGGCCGGGTCCAGGTGCTCGGCGGCGAGCGCCCCTGTGGTGCCGTCGAGCACGGCGGTCAGCCGGCCGGGGTCGCGGTCCTCGTCGTAGCGGGTCTTCTGGAGCATCGCCAGCAGGACGGCCTCCCCCGCGACCGGTCCGTGCCACTGCGGCCGCCAGCGCTCCACGGCCAGCTGGACGAGGCCGATGCCGCGGTCCCGTCCGGCCGGGTCCGCGCGCCGGGCGGCCTGCTCGTGGACCAGCCGGCCGAAGACGCCGACGAAGGGCGGGGGCAGCTCGTCCAGAGCGCCGGGCTCGGCCAGCAGGGGTTCCAACTCGCCCATCGCGGGCCCGATCTGGCCGTCGTCCTGCCAGCTCCAGAGCAGCACCGTCCGGATCACGATCCGTCGGGCCACCGCGTCCCGCCGCCACCGGGGCGGCCCGGCCGGACCGTCGCCGGAGTCGTCCACCGCCCGGCCGAGGAGGGCCAGCGCCTCCTCCAACGGCTCGCGCCCCGCGCTCTCCTGACCGTGCGCCATCAGGGAGCGGGCGAGTTCGAACCGGAGCAGCGGCAGGTCGCTGTCCTCCGGTGCGGCATCGAGCGCCGCCCGGAGGTGCCGTACGGAGCGCTCGGCGTCGGGCGCCCCGCCGCCGGCGGCGTACCGTTCGAAGTGCAGCAGCCCGAGACCCTCGTGCAGCTCCGCGGCCTCCGGGCCGCCGGGCCGGGCGTGCGGCAGCACCTCCTCGTGCCGGCGCACCGCCGCGTCGAGGAACTCCCGCCGCCGCCCGGGCGGTTCGTCCGCGACCTCGCCGTACCGCGCGCGCAGGGCGCGGGCCTCCAGCACCAGGCCGACCAGTCCGTCCTGCTCCACCAGTCCGTCCTGATCCAGCGGCCCGCCGCCCCCGGCGGTCACCGCCCGTCCTCCGCCGGGGCGACCCTGGCCTGGTAGGGCTCCAGGAGGAGGTCGAGCCACCGGGTGCCCTCGGCGGTGTCCAGGTCGACGGGCGGGGTGTCCGCCCGCACCAGGGCGTCGGCGGGGCAGCGGTCACCGAACAGCACCACCACCCGGTCCCCCGGTTCCCGTTTGGAGGGCCAGACGAAGGCCTGGGCCCACGGGTCGCAGTGCTCACGGATCCAGTGACCCCAGTGCCGGGTGAACGGGTACTCCGCTGCCTCGGCCTGGACCAGCCACGAGTCCTGGCCGACGCTCGCCAGGTCCCGGCCGGTGAGCAGGGAGAGCACCTCCAGATCGGCGGCCAGCCGCAGGAAGGAGAGCCGCCGCCCGCGCACGGCGGCCCGCGGCACCAGACGGGGCGTGCCGGCCGGGTCGAACGGCACCGAGCGCAGCAGCGACTCGCAGACGGCCGACTCGGCGGTGAGCCCGGCGTAGAGATAGCCGTACCGGTCGCAGCGGGTGGCGTCGAACCGGCCGCCGCCGTAGAGGCAGTCGGCGGGCGCGGGGTTGAAGGCCGTGGCGGCCCGGCGGGCCGAGTGCAGGCGGAACAGCGGGGTACCGGCGGGCAGGGTCAGCCGGGCGGGGGCGCCGGGGAGTTCCCGGGGCGGTCGGACGTTCACCACGGTGCTACTCCCCCTCCGCCAGATACCCGGCGGCATCGGTCAGTTCGTGCTCCCGGCCGGTGCCGAGCAGTTCCGCCGGAGCGGCCCCGAGCCAGGCGTTGGGCGACAGCCACCAGTCGGCCACGCCCCACGGGTCCCGGTCGGCGCCGAGCAGGGTGTTGACCGCCAGCACGGTGGGCCGGAGCCGGCCGGCGGCGTCGAACTGGAAGCGCGGCAGCCGCTCGTGCCCGCCGGGGCCGGCCAGCCGCAGCAGTCCGGGGGCCCGCGGGTCGCCGCCGAGCCGGTCCAGCTCCGCCCGGTCCACCGCGGTGGCCGCGAGCAGCCGGCGGCGGACCTCCCCGAGGACGGGGCCGACCATCCGGTGCCCGTCCAGGACCAGCACCGCGAGGTCGTCCGCGCGGAAGTCCGCGGCGGTGCCGTCGGCGGCCGCGGTCGCGTACCTGGCCCCGGCGGCCCGGTCCAGCCGGCCGGCCTCGTCGGCGGGCAGCAGGTCGAGCAGCAGCCGGGCCGCGGCCTCGGCCGGGCGGCCGTCCGCCGGGTCCCTCGTCCCGGTGTCCCTCATCGCGCCGAGCGGCCCGGCGAGCCGTCGCAGCCCCTCGGCGCCGATCAGTGCGGCCAGCCGCTCCCAGTCGGCCGCGGCCGCCGCCAGTACGGCTTGCGGATCCATCAGGGCCCTCCCCCCGTCGTCATCAACCGTTCCACCAGCGCGGCCGCCACGCCGCCGCGCACCACCAGGTGGATGTCCCAGCCGGCGCCGCGCGCCAGCTCCGCCTCGACGGCCGCCCAGAGCGCGGCGAGGCTGACCGCGTACGGCAGTCCGCCGCGCCCGGAGCCCAGCAGCGGCAGGCAGACCGACCGCAGCGGCGGGGTGAAGCCTGCGGACTCCTCGGCGAGCAGGGCCAGCGCCCGGGCGACGGCCCGGGTGACGTCGGCGGGCAGCACGTCGTAGTCGTTGGTCCCCGCCCGGGGCACCGCGACGGCCGCGTGGTAGATCCGGCGCACGCCCTGCCGTTCCAGTGCCCCGGCACCGGTCGCGGCCACGGTGCCCGGCTGGACCGCCCGCCCCGAAACGCCGTTCCGGGCGGCCCAGGCCCGCAGTTCGTCGTGGACGAGGTCCTCGACGACGTCCCCGGCCGGGCCGCGCCGCGCACCGGCCCGGCGGAGCGCGGCGGCGACCGACGACTTGTACGCCTCCGGCAGCGCCAGATAGGTGTTGGCGGGCGAGACCACCACGTCGACGTCGCGCAGCAGGTCGACCGGGTGCACATGCAGGGTGACCGTCCCGGCCGTGCCGCCGGCCCGCACGTGGAGCGTCCGGTGGCGGGCCGCGAACGGCCGCTCCCCGGCCGCGGGGCCCGTCGCGGCGCCCGCCGCGATGCGCAGGACCTGCTCGGCGACCTCACCCAGGACGAGCACCTCGTGGTGCTTGCGGAACCGCTCGACGCTCACCCCGTAGACGCCGGCGGCCCGCTTGCGCCGGTCGGCGGGCGGCCAGTCCCGGGTGCCCTGCGCCAGGCCGAGGCTGTACTCGGCGGCGGTGCGCAGCGAGCCGGCCTCGATCCGGGCCGTGGCGGCGCGCAGCAGGTGTTCGACGAGGGCGGGTGCGGGCCGGCCCGGCTGGGGCGCGTTCCCGGCCGCGGCGCGGGTCAGCAGCGGCAGCCGCGCGTCCCGCAGCCGGACCAGGCCGAGTCGCCGCACCTCCCGTACCTCCCGCAGAACCGACGCATGGTCATCGAGGTCGTTCGGCGGCATGCCGGACAGAATGGCACCGCCGGTCGGGGCCGACAAGTCGCGGCCACCCGTCCCATTGAACCGGTGCCTCCGGTCGCCGACCGGTCGTTTCCCGGCCGAAGCCCGGTCGGGGCCCGGCCGGGGCCCGGCCGCCACCGCCCGTGCGGCCGCGCCGTCCTGACCGGCCGTCGGATCAGGGCGCCAGTCGGACGATCTCGCCGGTCTCCAGGGCCGCGTGGACGGCGCCGTCCGGCCCGACGGTGATGCCGTGCGGCTCGGAGCCCGGGACGGGCAGTTCGTAGGCGGCGATGCGGCCGTCGGGGGTGCGGCAGCCGATCCGGTCGGCGCCCCACTCGGTGAACCAGAGGCGGCCCGCCGGATCGGCCGCGACGGCGTGCGGGCGGGCGGCGCGGTCGGGCAGCGGGTACTCCGTCACCTCGCCCGCCACGGTGATCCGGCCGAGCCGGCCGGCGCCGATCTCGACGAACCAGAGCGCCCCGTCCGGCCCGGCGGTGATCCCGTACGGTCCGGCCGCCCCGTCCGCGACCGCGAACCGCTCGAACACACGCCGTTCCATCAGACCCCCGGCTCTCACTATCACGACTTCTGTCGCATTAGGGCCGATCCTCGCACGCGGGCTCCCCGGGCGGCAACCCCGTGGCGACCGGGGCCGGAAGTCTGCCGGGCCGATGCGCCCCCGCACCCCCGCGTACCCTCGTTCCCGTGCCAGCCTCACCCCCGCATCACGTCGCCGTCCTCGTGCTCGAAGGCGCGAAGCCTCTCGATGTCGGCATTCCCGCGCAGGTGTTCACGACCCGCGCGAGCATGCCGTACGAGGTACGGGTGTGCGGCGCGGCGCCCGGCCTCGTGACCGGCGGCGACGGTCTCTCGTACTCCGTCGCCCACGGCCTCGACGCGCTTGTCTGGGCCGACATCGTCTTCGTCCCCGGCTACCGGCACCCGGACCGTGACGACCCGCCACAGGCCGTCGTCGACGCGCTGATCGCCGCCCACCACCGGGGCGCGCGGCTCGCCGCCATCTCGACGGGCGCCTTCGCGCTCGCCGCCACGGGCCTGCTCGACGGCAAGCGCGCCACCACGCACTGGCACTACACCCGGGCGCTCAAAGCGAAGCGTCCGCTCGTTCAGGTCGACGAGAACGTTCTCTTCGTCGACGAGGGCAGCGTGCTGACATCGGCCGGCGCCGCCTCGGGCATCGACCTGTGCCTGCACATCCTCCGCGGCGACCTGGGGGTGTCCGCGTCGAACCACGCGGCGCGGCGCCTGGTCGCCGCCCCCTACCGCAGCGGCGGCCAGGCGCAGTACGTGCCGCGCAGTGTGCCCGAGGGGCTCGGCGAGCGGTTCGCCGCCACCCGGGAGTGGGCGCTTCACCGGCTCGGCGAGCCCCTCACCCTCGATGTGCTGGCCCGGCACGCGGCGGTGTCGCCGCGCACGTTCTCGCGCCGCTTCGTCGAGGACACGGGGTACACGCCGATGCAGTGGGTCATGCGCGCCCGCATCGACGTGGCCCGTGAGCTGCTCGAACGTTCGCAGCGGAGCATCGAGCAGATCGCCGCCGACGTCGGCCTCGGCACCGGTGCCAATCTGCGGCTGCACTTCCAGCGCATCCTCGGCACCACGCCGAGCGAGTACCGGCGCACCTTCGCCCAGGGCGAGTAGCCCGCCGCCACGTGGCGCGATCCTTTCGGACCGTGGCGATCACGCCGCTGTCACCGGCGGATGCCGCGCGAGAACCTGATGGCGAACCGAACAAGGGACGCCACTCATGACTCGCATCGCCATCAACGGATTCGGCCGCATCGGACGCAATGTGCTGCGCGCACTGCTCGAACGCGACAGCGACCTGGAGGTCGTCGCCGTCAACGACCTCACGGAGCCCGCCGCCCTCGCACGGCTGCTCGCCTACGACACGACGGCGGGCCGGCTCGGCCGCCCGGTGACCGTCGACGGGGACGCCCTCGTCGTCGACGGCCGCCGCATCACCGTGCTCGCCGAGCGCGAACCGGCGCGGCTGCCGTGGGCCGGACTCGGCATCGACATCGTGCTCGAGGCGACCGGCCGTTTCACATCGGCCACGGCCGCCCGCGCCCACATCGACGCGGGCGCGAAGCGGGTGCTCGTCAGCGCGCCGGCGGACGGCGCCGATGTCACGCTCGCCTTCGGGGTCAACACCGACGCGTACGACCCGGCCACGCACACGATCGTCTCGAACGCCTCCTGCACGACCAACGCCCTTGCCCCGCTGGCCGCGGTGCTCGACGATCTCGCCGGCATCGAGCACGGCTTCATGACGACGGTGCACGCCTACACGCAGGAGCAGAACCTCCAGGACGGTCCGCACCGCGACGCCCGCCGGGCCCGCGCGGCCGCCGTCAACATCGTGCCGACCACGACGGGCGCCGCCAAGGCGATCGGCCTCGTGCTGCCGAGGCTCGACGGCAGGCTGTCGGGCGACTCGATCCGCGTGCCGGTCCCGGTGGGGTCGATCGTCGAACTCAACACGACCGTCGCCCGCGACGTGACGCGCGAGGACGTGCTGGCGGCGTACCGCGCCGCGGCGCGGGGACCGCTCGCCGGCGTGCTCGAGTACTCGGACGACCCGCTCGTGTCGTCCGACATCACGGGCAATCCGGCCTCGTCGATCTTCGACTCGGCGCTCACCCGCGTCGACGGCCGCCACATCAAGGTGGTCGCCTGGTACGACAACGAGTGGGGCTTCTCGAACCGCGTGATCGATACGCTCGAACTCCTCGCCGCCGGCTGACCGGAGACCGGGGCGGCCCTCCGGGCGCTCCCCGTCGCACCCTTCGGCCCCGGCCACGCCGCTACGTCGGGCCCGGGTCCGGCTCCGGGCCCGGCTCCACCGCCGGGCCGGGCCCCGGGCCGGCGGCCTTGCGCAGGACGGACACGATCCCGACCCCGGCGGCGCAGAGCGGGACGGCGATCAGGGCCCCGAGGATGCCGGCGATACCGGCTCCGGCCACCACGGCCACCATGATGGTGGCCGGGTGGAGCTCCACGGTCCGGCTCTGGATGAGGGGTTGGAGGACGTTGCCCTCGATGGCCTGGACGGCGAGGACGATGCCGAGCGCCCAGACGGCCGTGCCCAGACCGCCGTCGGCGAGGGCGACCAGGACGGCGACCGTCCCGGAGAGGAAGGCGCCGACGAACGGGATGTAGGCGCCCATGAAGACCAGGGCGCCGAGCCCGGGCGCACCCGGGACGCCGAGCAGGAGCAGCCCGATGGTGATGAAGAGGGCGTCGATCAGGGCGATCAGCGTGGTGCCGCGCATGAAGCCGGCCATCGCCTCGAAGGCCCGGTCGGCGCAGGCGATGACGGTTTCGGCGGTGCGGGCGGGGAGGTAGGAGCGGACGGCCTCGCCGGTACGGTGGCCGTCGCGGAGGAAGAAGAAGACCAGGGCGAGCGCGAGGACGCCGCCGGTGAGGATCTGGGTGGCGAGGCCGAGGCCGGAGATCACGCTGTTGGTGAGGGCGGAGACCAGAGAGTTGGTCTCGCCCTTGGCGTTGTCCAGGGCGTGGCGGATCTTCTCGCCGACGGGCCCGAGCCATTCGGCGAGCCGGTCACCGGCCTGCTGGAGCGCGGCGGCGATCTGCGGGGCGCTGTGCGCCAGCGAGTTGACCAGCAGGGCGATCACGCCGCCGACGGCGACCACCAGCACGGCGCAGGTCAGCCCGGCGGCCACACCCCGGCTGACACCGCGTCGGACCATCCAGGACATCACGGGGTGGAGCAGCGAGGTGCCGAGCAGCGCCAGGATCACCGGGACGGTGGCGGCCCGCAGCTCGACCACGGCGAAGACCGCGAACGCGGCGACGGCCAGGAGCAGAATGACCGCCGCCGACCAGGCGGCCGCCGCCCGCACCACCGGCGGCAGCATCAGATACGGCCTGCGGTGGTCCGCCCGGTGTTCCTCCGGCGCGTCGCCGGACGGGGACTCCCCCGACATTCCCACCTCCGTGTGGGTCGATTGGTCCGAATCGCCCCATACCATCAGATGATCTGATCAAATGTGCGCTTTGTCGGATGCGCGGCGCGCCCCGCCGACGGCAGCGCCCGGGCCGGCCCTCACCGGCCCGGGCGTTCAGCCCAGGGGGCTCACTCGTGGAACTCGAACCTCCACGCCTGCCCCTGGTCGCCGACCTCCAGCGGCCGCAGTGCGATCCGGTGCGGGATGATCTTCAGCAGGCTGAGGTCCACGGCCAGTTCGACGCCCTCGACGGGACCTCCGGGGACGACGACGAAGAAGGTGGACGGCTCCGAGGACTGGTAGAGCGCCCACTCCTTGGGCTCGGGCACCCCCTGGACCTGCGTGTTGACTCTCGGCGGGCCCTCGTAGCCCAGGTACGACTGCTGCCGGAGGTTGCGGATGTGGACGTTGCCGTTGTCGAGCCCGTCCACCTGCCATTCCTGCTCACCGGGCTCGCCGGTGGGCGGCAGGAGGATCACGTTGTCCTTCGGCCCCTGCAGGGTGAGCAACTGCTCGCCGGGCCTGGCGATGGCGTAGACGCCGTTGGGTACGGGTGCCACAGAGAACTCCAGTCGTGTGGGCGATGCCGTACGGGACACCGCCGTTCGATGGGCGGGTCGATTCAATCGGCCCCAGCCCACCGTGCACGGACGAAACGCGGTCCGCCACTCCATCGGGGCACGACCACCCGAACGCACGAACGAGCCCCGAACCCGGGCCCTACGCGTCGGCGATCCGGGCCTGGACGAGCGGCAGCGCGCGGGTGCCCGGGGTGGGAGGCCCGCTCACCGGCGGCCGTCCAGCACGGAGCGCAGCACGTCGATCCGGTTGCTGGTGATGGAGGCGACGCCGGCGGCGCGCAGCCGGCGCATGGTGCGGCGCAGGTCGGCGGTCCAGGTGGAGACGGCGAGCCCGGCGTCCCGGGCGGCGGCCGTGAGGTCGGGGGTGACCAGGCCGAACGGCGGGTTGAGGTAGCGCGGGCGCAGGTCGTCGAGCAGCGCCCGGGCGGGCAGGCCCGGCTGCTTCCAGGTGAGCGCGATCTCGGCGTCCGGGGCGAGGGCGCGGACGGCGAGCATCGCGGTGGCCGGGCCGCAGAAGGCGACCCGCCGCTCGGCACCGAGGGCGGTGACGGCCTCCCAGGTGGCGGCGGCCGGGTGCGGGTCGTCGAGGTCGATGAGCAGCCGGGCGGCCGGGGTTCCGGCCACCGTCTTGACCGCCTCGGCGAGGGTGGGCACGGCGAGGGCGCCGTCGCGCAGTTCGTCGAGCTGGTCGAGGGTGACCCGGCGGATGGGGCGCGGGTCGCCCCAGAGGCGTTCGAGCGTCGGGTCGTGCAGCAGGACGGGCACGCCGTCCCGGGTGAGCTGGACGTCGACCTCGACGGCGTCGGCGCCGGCGGCGAGCGCGGACCCGACGGAGGGCAGGGTGTTCTCGCGGTGGCGGTACGGGTCGCCGCGGTGGGCGACGGCGAGCACCGGGCGGGCGGGGTCCGGGGTCCCGGCGGCGCTCATCGGGTCTTCCCCGCGAGCCAGGGGGACAGGTGGTGGTAGGTGACGGCCTCGCGGTAGCCGGGCTCGCCGGGCACGGTGACGATCAGCGTGCAGGAGGGCGGGAAGGTCCGCTGCCTGACGTGGACCAGGCCGGTCCAGACCGAGTTGAGGAAGGCGGGCACGCTGTCCCGGGGGACGTCGAAGGCGATGCCGTCGAGGGTGACCACGGCCTCGTCGTGGACGAAGAGGCGGACGGTGATCTCGGGGCGGCCCGCTATCTCCAGCAGGGCCTCGTGCGGGACGGCGTCGAGTTCCGGGCCGTCGGCGCCGACGAGGCCGGCGAAGGTCTGGTCGCGGCCGATGTCGTGGCTTGCGCGGACCTCGCGGCCGTGCCGGGCGGCCATCGCCTCGACCGCGAACACGGCGCTCTGGGTGGACGGCAGCGGCGGATGGGACATCGGTGGTCGGCCTTTCCTGAACGGGCGGTGGGTGGACGGGCGGTGGGCGGACGGGTCAGCGCCGTTCGATCATCACATTGGTCGACTTGATGACGGCCGTCGCGGGGGCGCCGGGCACCAGTTCGAGCTCCTCCGCGGACTCCCGGCTGATCAGCGAGACCACCCGGAACGGTCCGGCCTGGATCTCCACCTGGGCCGCGACATCACCGAGCACCACGGCGGTGACGATCCCGGGGAAGCGGTTGCGGGCGGAGGACGGCCGCCCCTCGGCCTCGGCGGTCTCGGGGCGGGCGAGCTCCCGGGCGAACGCGGCGAGCTGGGCGCCGGGGATGATCCGGTGGCCGTGCTCGTCCCGCTCGGCGGCGACCCGGCCGGCGTCCACCCAGCGCCGCATGGTGTCGGCGCTCACGCCGAGCAGCGCCGCGGCCTCGCCGATGCGGTACGGGTTGACCGGCGCCTCGGGCTGGCCCATGTGCGACTCCTGACGGTGGATCGGGATCGGGGGAAGGGGCCCGGGTGCGCGACGGCGGCGCGGGCCGGTCCTCGCCGCCATCCTGCCGTACGGGGCGCCCACCCGGCCAAGCGGAGCGCCCCGGGGGCTACGGCTCGCCGAAGAGGTCCCGGCGGAGGGCGTCACCGGCGGTGAGCACGGCGCCGCTGAGGATCGCGCCGCCGCCCGCCGTACCCGGGCGGACCTCGGTGCGCAGCGGGGAGAGCTCGGCGAGCCGGCGCTCGACCCGCCCGGCGAGCTCGGCCCCGCCGGCCCGGCCGATCTCGCCGCCGAGGACCACACAGCCCGGGTCGAGGACGACGCAGACGGCGGCCGCGCCGACGGCTATCCGCGCGGCCAGCTCGTCCAGGAACGCCGCGCCGTGCTCCCCCGCGGCGAGTGCGGCGCGGACGGCGGCCTCGGCGGCGGGCGCGTCGCGGGCCGGGCCGGCGGGCAGGCCGTGGGCGCGGGCGAGGTCGCAGATCGCGGCGCTGCCGGCCAGGCTGTGGAAGCCGCCCTTGGAGACGGTGGCGGTCGGCAGGCCGCCGGTGCCGGGCACCGGCAGGAAGCAGATCTCGCCGGTGCCGCCGGAGGCACCGCGGCGCAGCCGGCCGTCGAGGATGACGGCGGCGCCGACGCTGTGGCCGAGCCAGAGCAGGACGAAGGTGTCGCGGTCGCGGGCGGCGCCGACCCGGTACTCGGCGCGCCCGGCCAGGTTGACCTCGTTCTCCAGGATCACGTCGGTGTCGGGCAGCTCGCGCAGGGCGGCGAGCAGTTCGGCGTGCCAGCCGGGCAGCGAACCGGTGCTGTTGAGCCGGCCGGTGGCCGGGTCGACCAGGCCGGGGGCGCCGACGGCGACGGTGTGCAGCCGCTCGACGCCGACCCTGCGGGCGGTGTCCAGCAGCGCGCGGACGATCCGCGCGGCGACGGCGCGGTCCGGCTCACCGCCGTCACTGCCGTCACCGGGATCGCCGTCGGAGCCGCCGTCGAGGTCGCCGTCGTCGTCGCAGCCGCCGGAGCGCCGCCCGACCGGGAGCTCGGCGCCGGCCAGGGTCCGTCCGGCGAGGTCGGCGACGACCAGGCTGACGCCGACCGAGCGGACGTCGATGGCGGCGATGTGGGCCCGGGAGGCGACCAGGGCGTACAGCCGGGCGTTGGGGCCGCGCCGCTGCTCGCCGCGCTCGCCGACCACGGCGACCAGGCCGGTGCGCTGCAGCCGTTCCAGCAGGTCCGCGACGGTGGGCCGGGACAGGCCGGTCAGACCGCGCAGCTCGGTCGCGGTCAGTGGTCCCTGTTCGAGCAGCAGGTTGAGCGCCAGCCGGTCGTTGATCGCCCGGGCGGTGCTCGGCGTCGCCGTACGCACGGTGGTCATGGAAGTGCATCCTTCCAGAGTGTTTCTATCAGGGTCCCTTCCTGATAATTTATCGAACCGCACCGCAGGAGCGCGAACAGCGCCGCGCGGGCAGACCTAGAACAGGAACCACCCACAGGGCACCGCCGCGCCGACCGCGCGGCCGGGAGGGATCACCGGATGACCGACACCTTGACCGGGAAACCGCAGGAGCCGCTGGAATCCCCGCGCCGGGCCAGAACCAGCATCGCGCTGGTGTTCGCCGTGCACGGGGCCGTCGGCGGCAGCTTCGTCACCCGCATCCCCTGGATCCAGCACCGGCTCGACCTCTCCCCCGGCCAGCTCGGCCTGGCCCTGGTGATGCCCGCGATCGGCTCCTCCCTGGCGATGCCGCTGGCCGGGCGGTTCGTGCACCGCTACGGCGGGCGGGCGGCGCTGCGCGGGCTGATCGCGCTCTGGTGTCTGGCGCTGGCGCTGCCCGCGCTCGCCCCCTCGCTGCCGGCGCTCTGCCTGGCGCTGCTGGTGTACGGCGCGACGGCCGGCATGGCGGACGTCGCGATGAACGCGCAGGGCGTGGACACCGAGGAGCTCCTGGGCCGCTCGATCATGTCCGGGCTGCACGGGATGTGGAGCGCGGGCGGGCTGGTCGCCTCCGGCTTCGGCATCCTCGCCGCCCACCAGGACCTGGACGCCCGGCTCCAGCTGGCCGTCACCGCGCTGGTGCTGCTGGCCCTGGCGCAGCCGGTCTGCCGGGCCCTGCCCGACCTGCGGACGGCCCAGGAGAGCGAGGCCCCGCCGCGGTTCGCGCTGCCGCCGCGCAGTTCGCTGGTGATCGGGCTGGTCGCCTTCTGCGCGGTGTTCGCCGAGGGCGCCTCGATGGACTGGAGCGGCGTCTACCTGCGGGACGTCACCGGCGCCTCGGCGACCGTCGCGGCCGCCTCGTACACCGCGTTCTCGCTGACCATGGCGGTCAGCCGGCTGGCCGGGGACGCGGCGATCCGCCGGCTCGGCGCCGTCCGGGCGACCAGGCTGAGCGGCGCGATCACCACCGTCGGCGGCCTGCTGGTGGTGGCCGCCGACAGCCCGGCGCTGGCGATCCCGGGCTTCGCGCTGATCGGGGTCGGGGTGGCGGTGGTCGTCCCGCTCGCCTTCGCGGCGGCCGGCCGGATCGGCACCAACCCGAGCCAGGCCATCGCGGGCGTCGCGACCGTCACCTACACCTCGGGCCTGGTGGCCCCGGCCATCATCGGCGTGCTCGCCCAGGCCACCTCGCTCACCGTCTCCTTCGGCGTGGTCACGGCGCTCGCCTTCGCCCTGCTGCTCGGCGCGGGCGCGCTGCGCCGGGCGGAGCCGCAGCACACCGGACTCCCGGCCACCGAAGACACGGCCGCCGGAAACATGGCGACCGGAAAATCGGCGACCCCGAAATCGACCACCGAAAACGTGACCGCACTGTCACCGGAAAAGCCTTCCAAAAACAATCTCCCGGCGATATGATCGCACCACAACGGGGAATTTCTCGCTAATATCGCCGACTGCCGGGCACGCCAGTGCCCGGCAGTTCCGCGACCAGCGAAGGAATTCCCCATGTGCTACGACGCCGATGCCGTACCCCCCGTGCCCGCCCCCACCGACCGGCAGTCGGTCCAGGCCGGGCCGCTCACCCTGACTTCCGGCGACGGGACGGAATTCGCCGCGTTCCTGGCCCTTCCGGCACATTCCACCGGTCCGGGGGTGCTCGTCCTGCCGGACAACCGGGGGCTTTCCGGTTTCTACCGGCAGACCGCCACCCGGCTCGCCGAACACGGCCACCCGGCCCTCGCGCTCGACTATTTCGGCCGCACCGCAGGTGGCGACCCGGAAAAGCGCGCACCGGAATTCGGTGAAATGCCGAACCTGCTGCCCCACCTGCTCGCCCTCACCCCGGACGGCCTGGACGCCGACCTCACCGCCGGCATCGACCGGCTGCGCGCGACCGGCGCGCCCGAGGTGGTCGCACTCGGCTTCTGCTTCGGCGGCCGGCAGGCGTTCCGCGCCGCCGCACCCCGCTTCGGCCTGGCCGGCGCGGTCGGCTTCTACGGCTACCCGGACGCCATCAACGGCTCGCCCGGCCCCACCCAGCTCGCCGCCGGGCTGACCGCGCCGATCCTCGCCCTCTGGGGCGGCGCCGACGAGTCGATCCCGCCCGCGACGGTCGCCGCCTTCGACGCCGCACTCACCGCCGCGGGGTGCCCGCACATCTTCATGAATTACCCGCAGGCTCCGCACAACTTTTTCGAACTCGGCGCTGTCGAACACTCCGACGCGGCCAGGGACGCCTGGCAGCGACTGCTCGACTTCCTGGCCGGTCCCGGCCGGCCCCGGCCGGTCTGACCCCCGGTCACCAGTGCCGCGCACCACATCTCGGGGAGGAACCCGCATGACCGACCACACCCGCGCGACGCGGCGGCTCGGCTCCGCCGCCGCCGTCCTCGCGCTCGCCGCCGGCCTCGCCGTCGCCGCACCGGCGTCCCGGGCCCGGGCCGAGACCTCCAGCCAGTTCGAGATCGTGAACCTCGCCACCCGGCAGTGCCTGGAGGTCGCCGACTGGCGGACCGACGACGGCGCCCCGGTCCGCCAGTGGCCGTGCACCGGCGGCGACAACCAGAAGTGGGTCTGGACCGACAACGACGAGCTGGTCAACGTCCACAGCGGCAAGTGCCTGGAGATCCCCGCCTACAGCACCACCCCGGGCACCCAGGCCGGCCAGTGGCACCGCAACGGCGGGCGGAACCAGGTCTGGAGCGACGCGGGCCGCCTGCACAGCGGCCTGCGCACCATCGCCAACGTCAACAGCGGCCTCCTGCTGGACGTCGCCGGCGCCTCCACCGCGCCCGGCACACCCGTGATCCAGTGGGAGCCCAACCACGGCGACAACCAGACCTGGTTCTACTCGCCGTGGCCCACCGGCCCGCACAACTGACCGTGCGCCACCACGCCTCGCCCCCGCACCGCGCATCCGAGGAGGATCCATGCCCGCACCCCGCGGCGTCATCGGACGTCTGGGCTCCACCGCCACCGCCCTCGCCGCCGCCGCGGCCCTGGCGGTCGTGGTGACGCCGGGCCAGGCGCAGGCCGCGACATCGATCGCGTTCGAGATCGGCAACGCGGCCACCGGCAAATGCCTGGAGGTCGCCGACTGGCGCACGGACAACGGCGCCCCGGTCCGCCAGTGGAGCTGCACCGGCGGAGACAACCAGAAATGGGTCCGGACCGACCGCCACGAACTGGTCAACGTCCACAGCGGCAAGTGCCTGGAGATCCCCGCCTACAGCATCAAGTGGGGCGCTCAGGCCGGCCAGTGGACGTGCGACGACGGGCTGAACCAGTCCTGGTCGGAGACCCTCGTGCACCACAGCGGGATCCACACCCTGAACAACGGCTACAGCGGCCTCGTCCTGGACCTCTACGGCTTCGACGGGACCGACGGCGCGGCGATCACCCAGTGGGGGCGCAACGGCGGTCTCAACCAGGCCTGGTTCTACTCCCCGTGGCCGTCCGACCCGATCGGCTGACCTCCCCGCGCGACCGCGGCTCCCGACCCGCCCCGTACCCCATCACACCCCTCAGGAAGAGTCCATGACCTTACGAACCGTCCTCGGCCGACGACTCGGTTCGGCCGCCGTCGGCCTCGTGGCGATCGCCGGCCTCGCGCTCGCGGCGCCCGCCGCCTCGGCCGGGACCGCCGACGACGAACCGGTCGAGATCAGGAGCGGCGCCTACGGGAGCGGGACGAACACGTGCCTGGAGGTCGCCGACTGGCGAACCGACGACGGCGCCCCGGTCCGGATCTGGCAGTGCACCGGCGGCGACAACCAGAAATGGACGCTGACCGGCCACGGCTGGGTGAACCTGCACAGCGGCAAGTGCCTGGACGTGCCGGGCTTCAGCACCGTCTGGGGCACCCGGGTCGACCAGTGGACCTGCGACGGCGGCGACAACCAGATGTGGACCGACCCGATGCTCGGACACACCGGCCAGGCCCGCTGGATCGTCAATCACCACAGTGGTCTCTATCTGGATGTCTACGGCGGCGGCACCGCCAACGGCACCCCGGTGATCCAGTGGGAGGGCAAAACGGCCTCCCCCAACCAGATCTGGAGCTACAACCCGTACACACCGATCTTCGGGATGGCATAGACCGCCCAGGTGCCCCCGGCACACCCGGCCGGAGGCACCGGTTACGCTCGGGCGGTGCCCGCACCCGCACCGCCCGTGCCACCGATGACACCCGTCCCACCGCCCGCCGCCGCGCCGCGCTCGCCGTGGCCGCGGTTCGCCCTGCTGCTGGTGATCCTCGGCGCGGCGGCCGGCTCCCTGCTGCTGTGGAGCCCGACGTCCCTGCTCTCCGGCGGGCCGCCCGCCGGGGTGCCCGGGTACTGGCTGGCCCCGGTGTTCGTCGGCGTCTACGCGGTGGGGACGCTGGCCTTCGTACCGCGGCCGGCGCTGAACGCGGCCGCCGGGCTGCTGCTCGGCATCCAGCAGGGCGTGCTGCTGGCCGTCCTCGGGACGGCGCTCGGCGCGGCGGCGGCGTTCGCGCTGGGCCGGCTGCTCGGGCGGGACGCGCTCCGCCCGTACCTGCGCGGGCGGATGCTCGGCGCGCTGGACCGCCGGTTCACCGAGCAGGGGTTCCGCAGCGTCCTGCTGCTGCGCCTGCTGCCCGGGCTGCCGTTCCAGGCCGGCAACTTCGGCGCGGCCTTCTCCGGCGTGCGGTTCCTGCCGTTCCTGACCGCCACCGCGATCGGCGTGGTGCCGACCACGGCGGTGTACGTCACGGCGGCGGCCAGCGCGGGCGAGCCGGGCTCGGCGGCGTTCCTGGTGTCGGCCGGGACGATCGCGGCACTCGGCCTGGTGAGCCTGGTCTCGCTCTGGCGGGCCGCCGTCCGCCGGCGGTCCGCGGCGGCGTAGCGGACCACGGCGGCGCGGCGGTCCGCCCGGACGCCGGCCGGGACGTCAACAACAGGCGCCTACCGACCGGCTATTCGGTCGCTTCGGCCGCACGGTTGCGCCAGGATGAGCGCCATGACAACCACCACCCCACGGGTCGAGCCCCCGTTCGCGGCCGACGAGACGGCCATGCTGACCGCCTGGCTCGACTTCCACCGCGCCACTCTCGCCGTCAAGTGCGAGGGCCTGACCAGCGAGCAGCTGCGGCTGCGCTCGGTCCCGCCGTCCGGCCTCTCGCTGCTCGGCCTGGTCCGGCACATGGCCGAGGTCGAACGCCACTGGTTCCAGGGCACCCTGCTCGGCGCCGATACCGCCACCGGCCACTACTGGACGGCGGAGGACCCGGACGGCGACTTCGACCACGTCGACACCGCGGACGCCGAGGCGGACTTCGCCACCTGGCGGGCCGAGATCGCGGCCGCCCGGCAGGCCTGCGAGGGGCTGCCGCTGGAGACCGTCGGCAAGCTCCCGCGCCACGGCCAGGAGGTCACACTCCGCTGGATCCTGGTCCACATGATCGAGGAGTACGCCCGGCACAACGGACACGCCGATCTGCTCCGCGAACTGGTGGACGGTGTCACCGGGGAATGAAATCGTTCCCGCATTGTTGACAGAAGGTCAATTAGGTGGCGCCCCCGACCGATATGGTCTATGCGCGCAACCGCGCACCGTACACCAGCGTCCCCTCTGTTGCCCGGGTTCGCCCGGGTTTCCGGCGCGGCACGACTCGTACGGGGGTCGCGAGCGGGCACGGGACCGGTGATCAGTGCGATACTCGGACAGTTCCGGCGAGTGGATGACGTGTCAGAAGGCACGCGCACCCGAGGGGACGCGTACGGGACGAGACGAGGGAGGCGCGGCATGGGAGCACTTCGCGACGAGCACCACAACGGGTGGCTGATGCCCTCCGGGAACTACCCGGCCGCGGTGTACGACGACGAGTGGGTCGAGCAGGAGACGGTGCCGTCCTCCCCCGCCCCCACGAAGATCGTCTCCCTGCGGCCGACCGGCTTCGACGCCGCCAGGGCGGTCGGGGAGCACATCCGGGCCTGCACCCCGGTCGTGATGGACCTCACCGAGATGGACGACGCCGAGGCCAAGCGGATGGTCGACTTCGCGTCGGGGCTGATCTTCGGCACCCGCGGCGGGATCGAGCGGATCGCCCGCCGGGTGTTCCTGCTCACCCCGTCGGACGTCGAGGTCATGGTGATCGACCGGCCGCTGGACGACACCGGGTTCTACAACCAGAGCTGACGCCCGAGGGTCCGCGACCGGGGACGGCAATCGCCGTCCCCGGTTTTTTGCTGCCCTCACCCAGGCCGCACCCCGACCCAGGGGCCTCATCTGAGGCACGGAAGAAACGAATGAGACATCCATGTCTCATCTGACCTACACTTGCCCCATGGCCACCGATCGCGACACCGTCCTCGAAGCCGCCGTCGGCGTGCTCTCCCGCCGCCCGACCGCCCACCTGGACGAGATCGCGCGCGCCGCTGGCATCAGCCGCGCCACCCTGCACCGGCTGTTCCCCGGCCGGGAGGCGCTGACCCGCGAGGTCGGCCTGCTCGGCCTGCGGAAGTTCGGCGCCGCGCTGGACACCGCCGCCGTCGAGGACGGCGACGCGCACGCCGCGCTGCGCCGCCTGGTCGACGCGATCGTCCCGGACGCCGCGCTCTGCGCCTTCCTCACCGGTGAGAACCAGCTCTACGACGACGACAGCGTCAACGAACTCTGGGAGTCCCAGATCGCCCGGCTGCACGCGCTCTTCCTCCGCGGCCAGCAGCAGGGCGTGTTCCGCGTCGAGCTCTCCGCCGGCTGGCTCAGCGAGGCCTTCTTCGACCTGGTGGCCGGCGTCGGCTGGGCCGTCCAGGACGGCCGGCTCGCCCCCCGCGACGGCGCGTTCTCGCTCGCCGAGCTCTTCCTCGGCGGCGCGCTGAGAACCCGTCCCACCGACTCCTGACCACGCACCTCGGACCGGAAACCGGAAACCGATACCCCATGAGCAGCACCGTCCACGCCCACCCCCGCCAGCGCTGGACCGGCCTCGCCGTCCTCGTCCTGGCCGTCACCCTGGTCGCCGTCGACGCGACCGTCCTCTCCCTCGCCATCCCGTCGATCAGCGAGACGCTGCGCCCCAGCGGCACCCAGCTGCTCTGGATCGGCGACGTCTACTCCTTCGTGCTGGCCGGCCTGCTGGTCAGCATGGGCTCGCTGAGCGACCGGATCGGGCGCAAGAAGCTGCTGCTCGCGGGCTCCGCCGCGTTCGGCGCCGCCTCGCTGCTGGCCGCCTACGCGCCCGGCCCCGGCTGGCTGATCCTGGCCCGCGCGCTGCTCGGCGTGGCCGGGGCGACGATCATGCCCTCCACCCTGTCGCTGATCCGCGGCCTCTTCCCCGACGACCGCGAGCGGGCCACCGCCATCGGCATCTGGGGTGCGGCCGCCACCGCCGGCGCCGCGCTCGGCCCGGTGGTCGGCGGGGTGCTGCTGGAGCACTTCTGGTGGGGCTCGGTGTTCCTGCTGAACATCCCCGTGGTCGTCCTGCTGCTGGTGCTCGGCGGCCGGCTGCTGCCCGAGTCGAAGGACCCGAAGCCGGGCCGCTGGGACGTGCTGAGCGTCGCGCTCTCGCTGGCCGGGGTGATCGGCGTGGTCTACGCGATCAAGGAGGCCGCCGCGCACGGTGTGGTCCGCTGGGACGTCCCCGTCACCGCCGTACTGGGCGCCGCCGCGCTGACCGTCTTCGTCCGCCGCCAGCTGCGCCTGGACACCCCGCTGCTGGACGTCCGGCTCTTCGCCGACCGCCGCTTCACCGCCGCCGTGCTGGCCTCGCTCACCGCGCTGGTCGGGCTCTCCGGTGTGGTCTTCGTGACCTCGCAGTACCTGCAGCTGGTGCGCGGCTACGAGCCGCTGAAGGCGGGCCTGGCCGAGCTTCCGGCCTTCGCCGGCGCGGTGGTCGGCGGGCTGCTGACCGCCCGGCTGGCCCGGCGCACCGGCGCCCGGACGGCGCTCACCCTCGGTCTGCTGGCGATGGGCACCGGCATCGGCCTGCTCGGCTGGGTACAGCAGGACACCACCTACCTGCTGCTGGCCGCCGCCTTCCTGATCGTCGGCACCGCCGAGGGCGTGGTCTACACGCTCGGCGCCGACCTGGTGCTGGGCGCCGCGCCCGCCGAGAAGGCCGGCGCCGCGTCGGCGGTCTCCGAGACGGCGTACGAGCTGGGCACCGCGCTGGGCATCGCCCTGGTCGGCTCGGTGGTCGCCTCGCTCTACACGGGCGGGCTGGCCGTCCCGGCCGGGACGGACCCGGAGGCGGCCGCCCGGGCGGGCGAGTCGCTGGGCGGCGCGGTGGAAGCCGCGCACGGTCTGCCGCAGACCCTGGCCGAGCCGCTGCTGGCGAGCGCCCGGGACTCCTTCGTGCACGGCATGAACACCGCCGCGCTGCTGGCCGGCGCCCTGCTGCTGGCCGCCTCGGCGCTGGCCTGGCGGCTGCTGCGCGGGGTCGACCGGCCGACGGCCGGCGGGCAGGTCAGTGAGCAGGTCAGTGAGCAGACCGGGCCGCGGAGCACGGCGCACGCGAAGACCCGCGGCTGAGCGGCGAGGGCCTGTCCGGCAACCCCTAGGAGGTCCCGAACGGCAGCTCCAGCTCCGCCCAGACCACCTTGCCGTCCCTGGTCAGCCGGGTGCCCCAGCGCTGGGCCAGCTCGCTGACCAGGAACATGCCGCGCCCGCCCTCGTCGTGCTCCGCGAACGGGCGCAGCTGGGGCGCCGGACCGCCCGTGTCGGCGACCTCGACGGTGAGCACCCGGTCGCGGAAGAGGCGCAGCCGGCGCGGGGCGTCGGCGTGCAGCAGGGCGTTCGTGACCAGCTCGCTGACCAGCAGCTCGGCGTAGTCGGCGAGCGCGGTCAGGCCCCAGGCGGCGAGGGTGGCGCGGGTGAACCGGCGGGCCTTGCCGGGCAGCCGGCCGCCGCCGCTGAGCGGGAGGGTGGCGACCCGGTCGGCGGGCAGCGGCAGCACCCGGGCCATGATCATCGCGATGTCGTCGTCGGTGCCGTCGGTGACCAGGGCGCCGAGGACGGCGTCGCAGCTCTCCTCCAGGGTGCGGCCCGGCCCGGAGAGGGTGCGGGCGAGCCGGTCGATGCCCTTGTCGATGTCCTGGCCGCGCCGTTCGACCAGGCCGTCGGTGTAGAGGGCGACCATGCCGCCCTCGGGGAGGGTGAACTCGGTGCTCTCGAAGGCCACGCCGCCGACGCCGAGCGGGACCCCGGGCGGGACGTCCACCGTGTCGGCGGTGCCGTCGGGGGCGACCCGGACCGGGGGCAGATGGCCGGCCGAGGCGATCTGCACGGTGCGTTCCAGCGGGTCGTAGACCGCGCAGATACAGGTGGCGAACTGGCTCTCGCCGATGCCGGAGGCCGTCTCGTCGAGGCGGGTGAGGACCTGCTCGGGCGGCATGTCCAGGGTGGCCAGGGTACGGGCGACGGTCCGCAGCTGGCCCATCGTGGCGGCGGCCCGGATGCCGTGGCCCATCACGTCGCCGACCACCAGGGCGACCCGGCCGCAGGAGAGCGGGACGACGTCGAACCAGTCGCCGCCGACCTCGCTGACCACGCTGCTCGGCAGGTAGCGGTAGGCGATCTCCAGGCCGAGGGTCCGGTGGATCTCCTGCGGCAGCAGGCTGCGCTGGAGGGTGAGCGCGGTCTCGCGCTCACGCCGGTAGAGCCGGGCGTTGTCGATGGCGAGGGCGGTGCGGGCGACGAGTTCCTCGGCGAGGGCGACGTCGGCGGCGGTGAACGGCTCGGAGTTGCGCATGCGGATGAACTCGGAGCCGCCGAGGACCATGCCCCGGGCGGTGAGCGGCACCATCAGGTACGAGTGGATGCCCGCCTCGATGCCGGGGGCGACCCGTTCCTCGGTGGCGACCAGGCCGCGCAGCACCTCCTCGTCCACCTGGGCGCGCAGCAGCGGGCGGCCGCTGCGCAGGCACTGGGTGTAGTTGCGGTCGGGGGCGTACTCGGAGACCTCGCCGACGGTGTCGACGGCGTGGGCGAGGCCGGACTCGTAGGACTCGCCGACGGCGACGGCGCGCAGCTGGACCGAGCGGTCGGCCGGGATGGCGGCGGGCTCGGCGCCGCGCAGGACGGGCTCCAGCAGGTCCACGGTGGCGAAGTCGGCGAAGCGCGGGACGACGGCCTCGATCAGTTCCTCGGCGGTGCGCTGGAGGTCGAGGGTGGTGCCGATCCGGGCGGTGGCCTCGGCGATGGTGGCGAGGCGTTCCTGCGCGCGGGCGGCGCGGGCCTCGGCCTGGAAGCGTTCGGAGACGTCGATGATGGAGGAGCAGACCCCGAAGACCCGGCCGGTGGAGTCCTCCAGCCGGAAGTAGGAGGCGGACCAGGCCCGGTCGCGCTGCGGGTCGCCGGGGACGCGGCCGTGCGAGCGGGCGTCGACCACCGGCCTGCCGGTGCTGAGCACCTGTCTCATGATCTGTTCGATCTCGGCGCTGTTGATGCCGGGCAGGACGGCGCCTATCCGGCGGCCGAGATGCTCGGCGACGGACCTGCCGTTCATCCGGGCGAGGGCCTCGTTGAGGCGGACGTAGCGCAGCTCGGTGTCGTAGACGGCCATGCCGATCGGGGACTGCCCGAAGATGCCGTCCAGGACGGCGAGGTCGGCCTCGATCTGGTGCAGGGCCCGGGTGTCGGAGGCGGTGGCGAGCATCAGCAGGGTGCCGCCGGGGCCGGCGATCGGGTAGGTGCGGAACTCCAGCTGGAGCAGGCGGCCGTCGCGGTGGCGGACCGGGAAGACGCCGGACCAGCCGGTGCCGCTCATGATCCGGTCGAACAGGGCGAGCATCTCGGGGCGGTCGGTGTCGTCGCCCAGCAGCCGGGCGGCGTAGCTGCCGACGGCCTCCTCGGCGGTGTAGCCGAGCAGGGTCTCGGCGTCCTCGCTCCAGTGCAGGATCAGTCCGTCGTCCTGGAGCAGCGCGGTGGCGAGCGGGACCAGCCGGTGGCCGTCGAGGCGTGTGGGGGCACCGCCCGGTGCGGGGCCGGCGGCGTTGGTCGCGTCCCACTCGTGTCCGTGCATGATGAGGCAGCACCCCGGTTCGGCTCGTTCCCGGCCGGGGGCGGTCCATGCGGTCCCGTACCGACCGGGGTTCTTCTCCAGACTGCACGGACATCGGCCCCCCGGCGACCCCTTGGTCAGGGGCCGGCCGGACGGGCCGGGGTGTACGGGCGTCATGGGCGTACCGGGCGCAGCGTACCCTCCAGAACGCCCGCCCACTGCCGGATCACCCCGGATCGTCTGGCGCGGTCGTCGGTGAGCAGGTTGGCCAGGCCGAGACCGCGGGCGAGGTCGAGGGTGGCCTGCACGGATTCCCGGACGCCGGGGACGGTCTCGTCGGCGTCCAGGAACTCGACGGCGGCGCGGTGGGCCTCGCGGCCGACGTGACCCTCCAGGGCGATGATCCGCTCACGCAGCGGTTCCTCGGTGGCGGCGGCGGTCCACAGGTGCAGGGCGGCCCGGAACAGCGGGCCGGTGTAGAGGCGGACGATCATGTCGACGACGGCCTCGGTGCGGGCCGGGCCGGCGGCCGGCAGCCGGTCCGCGTGGGCGCGGACGGCGGCCAGCCGCTCGGCGGTGACATGCTCGACGGCCGCCGTGAAGAGGTCCTCCCGGGTCGGGAAGTGGTGCTGGGCCGCGCCGCGCGAGACTCCGGCGCGTTCGGCGACCACGGTGACGGTGGAGCCGTGCCAGCCGAGTTCGGCGAGGCAGTCCACGGCCGCGGAGAGCAGCCGCTGCCGGGTGGCGCGGCTGCGGTCCTGCTGGGGTGTGCGGGCGTGGGGTGTGCGGGCGGCGGCGGGCCGGGCGGCCGGGCGGGTGGTCATCGGCGGTGGCGGTCCCCTCGTGGTGCGGTGCGGGCCGGGTGTGCGGTGGCGCGGCGGGCCCGGGGGTCCGTGCCCCTGCCCGCGCCGGTGGCACGGTGCTCCGGTGCGGGCGGGGTCGATCCTCGCAGACGGGCCGGTGGCCGCCGCGGCCGGTCAGCGGGCGGCCTCCCGGGCCCGCAGCTCGCGGCGGAGGATCTTGCCGGCCGCCGACTTGGGGACGGTGTCCAGGAACTCGACCACGCGCACCTTCTTGTAGGGGGCGACCCGGCCGGCCACGAAGGCGGTGACCTCCTGCTCGGTGAGCGTGCTGCCGGGGGCGCGGACCACGAAGGCCTTGGGGCACTCGGTGCCGTCGGCGTCCGGCACCCCGATCACGGCGGCGTCGGCGATCTGCGGATGGGTGAGCAGCAGGGCCTCCAGCTCGGCGGGGGCGACCTGGTAGCCCTTGTACTTGATCAGCTCCTTGACCCGGTCGACGACGTGGAGGTAGCCGCGGTCGTCCACGTAGCCGATGTCGCCGGTGTGCAGCCAGCCGTCGGCGTCGACGGTGGCGGCGGTGTCGGAGGGACGGCCGAAGTACCCCTTCATCACCTGCGGGCCGCGGATCAGCAGCTCCCCCGGCTCGCCGGGGCCGAGGTCGGCGCCGGTGCCGTCCAGCGCGGCGACCCGCAGCTCGGTGGAGGGCACCATCCGGCCGACCGATCCCGGCGAGGGGTCGCGTTCGTCGGGCGAGACGATGTGGGAGACCGGTGACAGCTCGGTCATGCCGTAGCCCTGGAGGAGGTGCGGCAGGCCGAGCCGCTTGGCGCAGGCGTCGGCGAGTTCGTTGTCCAGCGGGGCGGCCGCGCAGAGCAGGTACCGCACCGAGGAGAGGTCGAAGCGGTCGACCATCGGGTGCTTGGCGAGGGCGATCGCGATCGGCGGGGCCACGATCAGGGCCTGGACGCGCTGTTCCTCGATGGTGCGGCAGAACTGCTCCAGCTCGAAGCGGGGCAGCACGACGACGGTGGCGCCGCAGCGCAGCGGCTGGTTGAGCAGCGCGGCGAGGCCGTAGATGTGGAAGAAGGGGAGGACGGCGAGGGTCCGCTCGCCGACCGCGGGCCGGTAGAGGGCGTCGGTCTGGGCGAGGTTGGTGGCGATCGAGCGGTGGGTGAGCATCACGCCCTTGGGCAGGCCGGTGGTGCCGCTGGAGTAGGGCAGGACGGCGATGTCGGTGCCCGGGTCGATGGCGACCTCGGGTGCGGGGCCGGTGGTGGCGAGCAGGTCGGCCAGCGAGCGGTGACCCTCGGCGCCGTCCAGGACGATGATCTCGGCGAGCGGGCGGCCGTCGGCGGCCAGCATCCGCGCGGTCTGCCGGGCGACGGACAAGAAGGGCGAGACGGTGACCAGCCAGCGGGCGCCGCTGTCGCGCAGTTGGGAGGCCAGTTCGGTGGGGGTGGCGAGGGAGGAGACGGTGGTCACGGTGGCTCCGGCCCGGGTGGCACCGTAGAAGGCCATCGGGTAGCCGATCGTGTTCGGGCTGAACAGTGCCACCACGTCGCCCTTGCGGACGCCCGCGGCGGCCAGCCCGGCGGCGACCCGGCGCACGGCCTCGCCGAGCCGGGCGTGGCTGACCGTCTCCCCCGTGATGCCGTCGATCAGGGCCGGCAGTTCCCCGAAGCGGTCCGCGGCGCCCAGTACCGCGTCGTGGATGGGCAGATCGACGATTCCGACGTCCGGGAACTCACTGCGGAACACCAAGGCGTGCCTCCAGGTGGATGGTTGACGCAGGGGTGGAGGGCCGGCCGGTGGTCCGGTGCGCGGCCGGCCGGCCGGGCGCACGGCATGAAGCCTACGGAGCGTGCGCGCGCCCTACGCCATTGTGACGAACCGCGCGGGCCTCGGCACGTGACGCGCCTGCCCGGGGCCGCCGGCCGCCCCGGTTTTCGGTGGCTTTCCGGCTGCTTTCCGACGGCTTTCGGCGGCTTTCGGCGGCGGGGAGATGACGGTTGGTCAGGAGGGGGGTCGGGCGGCGCCGGGGCGGGCCCCTCCCGGCCGCGCCGCCCGGCCGTCGTCCCCGCCGTCGCTCGAAGGCGGGCCGTCAGTAGGACTTGGGCAGGCCGAGGGTGTGCTGGGCGACGTAGTTGAGCACCATCTCCCGGCTGACCGGGGCGACCCGGCCGACCCTGGTGGCGGCCAGCAGGGCGCCCAGCCCGTACTCCTGGGTAAGGCCGTTGCCGCCGAGGGTCTGCACCGCCTGGTCGACCGTCCTGGCGGCGGCCTCGCCGGCCGCGTACTTGGCCATGTTGGCGGCCTCACCTGCGGCTTCGTCCTCGCCCTCGTCGTAGAGCAGGCCGGCCTTCTGGGTCATCAGCCGGGCGAGTTCGATCTCCACCGCGCACTGGGCGAGCGGGTGGGCGAGGCCCTGGTGGGCGCCGATCGGGGTGGACCAGACGGTCCGTGTCCTGGCGTACTCGACGGCCCGGCCGAGGGCCTGACGGGCGAGGCCGAGCGAGAAGGCGGCGGTCATGATCCGCTCGGGGTTGAGGCCGGCGAAGAGCTGGAACAGCCCGGCGTCCTCGTCGCCGACCAGGGCCTCGGCGGGGAGCCGCACGTCGTCCAGGAAGACCTGGAACTGCTTTTCGGGAGCGACGAGTTCCATCGGGATCGGACGGTAATCAAACCCGGGCGTGTCGCGCGGGACGACGAACAGGGCGGGCCTGAGCCGGCCGGTCCGCGCGTCCTCGGTGCGGGCGACGAACAGGACGGCGTCGCAGTGGTCGATGCCGGAGACGAACACCTTGCGGCCGGTGAGCAGCCAGTCCTCGCCGTCGCGGCGGGCGACGGTGGAGATGCGGTGGGAGTTGGAGCCGGCGTCCGGTTCGGTGATGCCGAAGGCCATCTTCCGGGTGCCGTCGGAGAGTCCGGGCAGCCACTGCCGCTTCTGCGGCTCGGTGCCGTAGCGGGCGATCACCGTGCCGCAGATCGCCGGGGAGACGATCAGCAGCAGCAACGGGCATCCGGCGGTGCCGAGTTCCTCCAGGACGATGGCCAGGTCGGTGATGCCGCCGCCCCCGCCGCCGTACTCGACGGGCAGGTTGACGCCGAGGTAGCCCGCTTTGCCCGCCTCCGCCCAGAGCTCGTCGGGGGCCTGGCCCGCGCGGGCCTTGCCGAGGTAGTACGGCGAGCCGTAGCGGCGGCCGAGATCGGCCACCGCCCGGCGCAGCGCCTCGCGTTCGGGGGTCTCGATCAGTCGGCTGCCGGGGGTGGCGGTGCGCGGTGCGGACATGGGGTGGTCCTTCCGGGCGATGCGGCGTCGGGGAGTTGACGAACGGGGTGGGGCGCGCGGGTGGTGGGCGCGCGGGGGTGGGTGCTCGGGCGCGGGTCTCAGCGGGCCGGCCGCACGACGGCGAGCAGGGCGCCGGGTTCCACCTGCTGGCCCGGGGCGACGCGGAGCTCGGCGAGGGTGCCGTCGGCGGGGGCGGTCACCCGGTGCTCCATCTTCATCGCCTCCAGCCAGAGCAGCGGCTGGCCGGCGGTGACGGTGTCGCCGACGGTGGCGGCGGTGCGGACGACGGTGCCGGGCATCGGGGCGAGGAGGGCGCCCGGGTCGGTCCGGACGGCCGGGTCGGGGAAGCGGTCGACGGCGGTGAGCACGGTGGCGCCGGCCGGGGAGTCGACGTGGACCAGGTCGCCGTAGCGCGCGACGCGGTAGCCGCGCCGGACGCCGCCGGTGTCGAGGACGACCCGGTCGGGGTCGGCGCGGACCAGGACGGTGCCGGGGTGCCCCTCGGCGTCGAGCCCGGTGCGGCCGAACCGGTAGCGCACCTCGTACTCGGTGCCGTCGGCGGCGGTGTAACGCCTGCTCTGCGGCTGGGAGGGCAGGTTGCGCCACCCGGAGGGCAGCGCGCGGCCGGCCCGGCCGGCGGCGGCGTCGGCCAGCGCGGCGGCGAGGACGGCCGTCGGATCGGCCCCGGGGGCGGCGGTGAGCGCCACCGTGTGTTCGGCGAGGAAGGCGGTGTGCACCCGGCCGGCCAGGAAGCCGGGGTGGCGCAGCGCAGCGCCGAGCAGGTCCCGGTTGGTGGCCGGGCCGTGGATCCGGGCACGGGTGAGCGCGTCGGCGAGGCGGCGGGCGGCGGCGGCCCGGGTGGGCGCCCAGGCGATGACCTTGGCGAGCAGCGGGTCGTAGTGGACGCCGATGCTGCTGCCGGGCTCGACGCCGGAGTCCAGGCGCAGGCCGGTGTCGCCGGGCGCGGTGGTGAACTCGGCGGTGACGCCGGGGATGTCGAGGAGGTGCAGGGTGCCGGTCCGGGGCTGCCAGCCGTGGGCCGGGTCCTCCGCGTAGAGGCGGGCCTCGATGGCGTGGCCGCGCGGGGCGGGCGGGTGCGGGGCGGGCAGCGGTTCGCCCTCGGCGACGCGCAGTTGGAGGGCGACCAGGTCGAGTCCGGTGACGCACTCGGTGACGGGGTGCTCGACCTGGAGGCGGGTGTTCATCTCCAGGAAGTGGAACCGGCCGTCGGGGGCGAGCAGGAACTCGGCGGTGCCGGCCCCGGTGTAGCCGATGGCCCGGGCGGCGGTGACGGCGGCGGCGTGCAGGGCGGCGCGCGTCGCGTCGTCGAGCCCGGGGGCCGGGGTCTCCTCGATCACCTTCTGGTGGCGCCGCTGGAGCGAGCAGTCGCGTTCGCCGACGGCCCAGACGGTGCCGCGGGCGTCGGCGAGCAGCTGGACCTCGACGTGCCGGCCGGTGGGCAGATAGCGTTCGCAGAACACCTCGTCGGAGCCGAAGCTCTTCGCCGCCTCGGCGCGGGCGGCGGCGAGCGCCGGCGCCAGCTCGTCCAGCCGGCGGACCACCCGCATCCCTCGTCCGCCGCCGCCGGCCGCGGCCTTGACCAGCAGCGGGAGGTCGGCCTCGGTGGGCGCGGCGAGCGCGTCGAGGACGGGCACCCCGGCGGCGGCCATCAGGCGTTTGGCGGCGGTCTTGGAGCCCATCGCGGCGATCGCGGCCGGGGGCGGCCCGACCCAGGTGAGGCCGGCGCCGACGACGGCCCGGGCGAACTCCGCGTCCTCGGAGAGGAAGCCGTAGCCGGGGTGCACGGCGTCGGCTCCGGCCGCGAGGGCGGCCGCGACGAGCAGGTCCCCGCGCAGATAGGTGTCGGCGGGCGCGGCGCCGGGGAGGCGGACGGCGGTGTCGGCCTCGCGGGTGTGCGGGGCGTCGGCGTCCGGGTCGGCGAACACCGCGGTGGTGGCGATCCCGAGGTGGCGGCAGGTCCGCAGGACACGGCGGGCGATCTCGCCCCGGTTGGCGACCAGCAGGTGGGTGATCAGCACGGTGGAACCCCTCACATCCGGAAGACGCCGTAGCCGCGCGCGCCTTCGACGGGCGCGTTGTGGATCGCGGAGAGGCAGAGGCCGAGCACCGTCCGGGTGTCGCGCGGGTCGATCACCCCGTCGTCGTAGAGCCGGCCGGAGAGGAAGACCGGCAGCGACTCCGCCTCGATCTGCTGCTCGACCATCGCCCGGACCGCGGCGTCCGCGTCCTCGTCGTAGGGCCGGCCCTTGGCGGCGGCCGACTGCCGGGCGACGATCGACAGCACGCCGGCGAGCTGCTGCGGGCCCATCACCGCGGACTTGGCGCTCGGCCAGGAGAACAGGAAGCGCGGCTCGTAGGCGCGGCCGCACATGCCGTAGTGGCCGGCCCCGTAGGAGGCGCCCATCAGCACGGAGAGGTGCGGCACCCGGGAGTTGGCGACGGCGTTGATCATCATCGCGCCGTGCTTGATGATGCCGCCCTGCTCGTAGTCCCTGCCGACCATGTAGCCGGTGGTGTTGTGCAGGAAGAGCAGCGGGATGTCGCGCTGGTTGGCGAGCTGGATGAACTGCGCGGCCTTCTGCGACTCCTGACTGAACAGCACGCCCTGCGCGTTGGCCAGGATGCCGACCGGGTACCCGAACAGCCGGGCCCAGCCGGTGGCGAGGCTGGTGCCGTAGAGCGGCTTGAACTCGTCGAAGTCCGAACCGTCGACGATCCGGGCGATCACCTCGCGCGGATCGAAGGGCACCTTGAGGTCGCCGGGGACGATGCCGAGCAGTTCGTCCTCGTCGTACGCCGGCGGCGGGGCGGACGGGTCCGGGTCGGGGCCGGGCTTGCGGTGGTTCAGCCGGGCGACGATCCGGCGGGCGAGGCGCAGCGCGTCCGGCTCGTCCACCGCGAAGTGGTCGGCGAGGCCGGAGGTGCGGGCGTGCATCTCGGCGCCGCCGAGCGACTCGTCGTCGGACTCCTCGCCGGTGGCCATCCGCACCAGCGGCGGGCCGCCGAGGAAGACCTTGGCGCGTTCCTTCACCAGCACGATGTGGTCGGACATCCCCGGCACATAGGCACCGCCGGCCGTGGAGTTGCCGAACACGACGGCGACGGTGGGGATTCCGGTGGCGGAGAGCCGGGTGAGGTCGCGGAAGAGCGCGCCGCCGGGGATGAAGATCTCCTTCTGGCTGGGCAGGTCGGCGCCGCCGGACTCGACCAGGTTGACCAGCGGGAGGCGGTTGGTGAGGGCGATCTCGTTGGCGCGCAGGGCCTTGCGCAGGGTCCAGGGGTTGCTGGCGCCGCCGCGCACGGTCGGGTCGTTGGCGGTGATGACGCACTCGACGCCCTCGACCACGCCGACGCCGGTGACCAGTGCGGCGCCCACCGGGTGGTCGCTGCCCCAGGCGGCGAGCGGGGAGAGTTCCAGGAACGGCGCGTCCCGGTCGGTCAGCAGCTCGATCCGTTCGCGCGGCAGCAGCTTGCCGCGGGCGCGGTGCCGTTCGACGTACCGGGGGCCGCCGCCGGCCAGCGCCTTGGCGTGTTCGGCGGCGAGGTCGGCGAGTTTGCCGAGCATCGCGGCGCGGTGCCCGGTGTGCTCGGCGCCGGCCGGGTCCACGCGGGTGGGCAGGACGGTCACAGCAGCGCCTCCGGGATGTCGAGGTGGCGGGAGCGCAGCCACTCCCCCAGGGCCTTGGCCTGCGGGTCGAACCGCGCCTGCGCGGCGACGCCCTCGCCGAGCAGGCCGGTGACGGTGAAGTTGAGCGCGCGCAGGTTGGGCAGCAGATGCCGGGTGACGGGCAGGCCGGCGGTCTCGGGGAGGAGTTCGCGCAGGCGGCGAACGGTGAGGGTGTGGGCGAGCCAGCGCCAGCCGGCCTCGTCGCGGGCCCAGACGCCGACGTTGGCGTCGCCGCCCTTGTCCCCGCTGCGGGCCCCGGCCACCAGGCCGAGCGGGGCCCGCCTGGTCGGGCCGTACCAGGGGGGCGGGTCGGACGGGGTGTCGTCCGGCGGGTTTTCGTCCGACGGGTTTTCGTCCGGCGGGTTTTCGTCCGGCGGGTTTTCGTCCGGCGGGTTTTCGTCCGGCGGGTTTTCGTCCGGGCGGGTGACGGGCGCGGGCGGAATGGTGATCCGGCGGCCGTCGGCCAGGACGGCGGTGTGCTCGACCGCCGTCGCGGCGACCGGCACGGCCGTGAACACCCCGTACGGCGAGCCCGGCCCGGGCGGGGCGGTGAGGTGGAAGCCGGGGTAACCGGCCAGTCCCAACTCGACGGTGGCCCTGCCGAGTTCGCGGCCGACCTTGGCCGGGTCACGGTCCCGGGCGGTGAGCCGCAGCAGCGCGGAGGCGGTCTCCTCGGTGGCGGCGTCGGGATGGTCGGTGCGGGCGAGGGTCCAGCGCAGTTCGGCCGGGCGGTCCTGCGGCGGCAGGGCGTCCGCCAACTGCCGCCGCACCAGGGCGGCCTTGGCCTCGATGTCCAGCCCGGTGAGGACGAACACCACCTCGTTGCGGTGGCCGCCGAGCCGGTTCAGTCCCGCCTTGAGCGTCGGGGGCGGCGGCTCGCCGCACACCCCGTCGATCCGGACCCGGTCCGGACCGTCCTGGCGGAGCCGGACGGTGTCCAGCCGGGCGGTGACGTCCGGGCCGGGGTAGCGCGCCCCGGCCGTCTCGTAGAGGAGTTGGGCGGTGACGGTGCCGGTGGTGACGGCACCGCCGGTGCCCGGGTGCTTGGTGATGACGCTGGAGCCGTCGGCGTGCAGCTCGGCGATCGGAAAGCCGGGCCGGGTGACATCGTGCTCCCGGAAGAACGCGTAGTTGCCGCCGGTCGCCTGTGCCCCGCACTCCAGCACATGTCCGGCGACGACGGCCCCGGCGAGTGCGTCCAAGTTGCCCGGTTCCCAGCCGAAGTGGGCGATCGCCGGACCGGCGACCAGCGCCGCGTCGGTGACCCGCCCGGTGACCACCAGCTCGGCACCGGCCTTCAGGCAGGCGGCGATACCGAACCCGCCGAGGTAGGCATTGGCGGCCAGCAAGCCCTCCGGGAGCCCGAGTTCGGCCCGGCGCGGCAGCAGGTCGTCCCCCTCGACATGGGCGACGGCGACGTCGATTCCCTGACGTTGCGCCAGTTCGCGCAGCGCGGAGGCCAGTCGGGCCGGATTGAGCCCGCCCGCGTTGACCACGATCCGGACCCCGCGCTCGCGCGCCAGGCCGAGGCACTCCTCCATCTGCCGCAGGAAGGTCCTGGCGTAGCCGAGCGACGGATCCTTCAGCCGGTCGCGGGCCAGGATGAGCATGGTCAGCTCGGCCAGATAGTCACCGGTCAGGACGTCCAGCGGCCCGCCGGTGAGCATCTCCCGGACGGCCGCGAAGCGGTCGCCGTAGAAGCCCGAGGCATTGCCGATCCGCAGTACCGCCCGCGATCGCACGAACGAGCCCCCTCTACCGGTGACTTGACGGCTGCCGTCGGGCAGCAGCGTGGCACCGGCCGGAGGAAAAAGCAATCACGCCTGCTTGTTTTCCGGCGGAACGCACCACTGCGACGGTTTTGGTTGCTGTGACCGGAACCGATAGGTGGCGGTTGGAACCGCCAACTGACGCCTCCCCGCTCTCGCTACGTTGAGTGACCTGTGCCGAAGCCCGATAACTGTCACATCGGCACGCGAACTCTCACCACGATCGTCTCCGGGGCCGGCCGAGCTGAGCCGGGACGCGATATGTGGAACCTGGCCAGGCAAATTGCAACCGAGGAGACGAAGCGGGCGCTGGTACCCGATCAGGCTGCCTTGTCGGTCCCGCGTTGTACGGCTCCTCGCGTCGGGCCGGACGGAGATCGCGAGGGACTCGCGGCCATGGGGGCGGGTGTGGAAGGTCCCCGGCATCCAGCTCGGGACTGGAATGGGATCCATGTCCCCGCCCCCCACATACAGCACACAGCCACCATCGGCTCGCAGATGGGTTGCAGAGCCAGGCCATCTGGTGCCGACAGGCGCGTCCCGTGGGCCACGAAACGCCGGCTCCCGATGTCCTTCCGGTTCCAGCTGTCGTGTCCCGGCTCATGAGCACGACAGGAGGACACGGGCTGTGACCGCAGGCACTCACCGCCCGACCGGTGCCCCCTGCGTCCGCCGACGCGACGCCGACGGCTGCGGGCCGGTTGTCCGGAGTTCGCGGCGGAGGCCGCCACCGGGATGTTCCGGTGGCGGCCTCCTGGTGGTGGGTGGGGTCAGCCGATGCGGATGAGTCCGGTCGAAATCTGTCGCCGAGCCTGGCCGGCAACCGCTGCCGTGCCATGCGCTCCGAGCCCACCATGGCCCGATGCCTGCGCCCCGGGGAGCCCGTCGGGAAACCGGCACCGGGAGCCTGCCGGTGCCGCGCGCCGCCGGTGGAAGCGACCGGCGTCAGGACGCGGCCGCGCGCGCCGCCTCCAACTCGGCCACCAGCCGCTTGACCCGCCTGTTGGTCCCGCCCGAGCCGTGGCCCGCCAGCATGTGCAGCTGGTCCGTCCCGCCGGAGGCCAGCACCAGCTCCGGGACGTCGGACGAGTAGACCGTGCCCTCCAGGACGGCCACCCGCACCTCCCGGATGTCCGCCCACACGTAGGAGCGCGCCCTGAGCAGCCCGGAGTACTTGACCCCGGCCGGCCCGTAGGAGACGCCGAACACCGGCGCGCGGAACGTCAGCACCGCACCCGGGACCCCGAGGATCAGGACCGGGATCAGGTGTTCCACCCCGCGCGCGACCCTCTTCGTCGCCAAGCCCGTCGCCATCACCACGGCGATCAGCAGGCACACACCGCCCAGCAGGAAGTAGGTGAGCGACCAGGCCGTGCGCCTCTTCCGCTTCCGCATGTCCGTGTCCCCTTTCCGCGGCGCGCGGCACCGTCCGGGGTCCGGGGAGGCCGCCACCGCCTGTGGACCAGCATACGAACGGTGGCCGCACCACGGAGGGGCAGGGCACCGGCGCGACCCGCAACCCCCTCGTCGTCCTGCCCCGGCCCTGTCCGCCGCCTACGCCGTCGCGCCGGCCGTCGTCGTGACTCAGCCCCTCGCCGAGGTCGTTGGCACGGTCGCCTACGTTCATCTCGTCCCCCGCCTCACCGCCGGGCCCGCCGGGCTCGACACCGGTCAACCGGTGACGGAAACGCCCGCCCAGCACATCGCCCGCACGACCGAGCCCGTCGACTACCCCTACCGCAGGCTCCGGCTCACACTCTGGCACCTTCCACCCGACGAATGGCACACCATCCTGACCCAGTTGCCGCCCGTCGACGGCGACCACTCAACCGATCCCGGCCGCGACGTCCGCCTCGCGGCGTCCGCCCACATCTGGACCACCATCACAGGCAGCGAATGAGGCCTCGCTCCTTGCTTCGAGCCGCCGTTGCCCAAGAACCCGCCATTGATCGGCCCCGGATGGCCCCAGCATGCGGCTCTGGAGCATATCCACAACCCGGCAGGAAACCGCTTCTGGGGAACCCTGCGGAAGATCCTCGACGACTACACCCAGCAGCTGACACAAAAGGTCGACGCAACCCTCACCTGAGCGACCGTCTCACTCTCCGTAATCGATAGCCGCGAAGACCGCCAACTATCGCTTCCAGCTCGTGCAACCACCGGCACGAACCACGGACCCGCCCGCCAACTAGCACTTCCGGTCACAGAGGTCGATCTTGCGGATCGGACAACCGGCCAGAAGCCGCCAGCTACCTGAGTTACAGCCTTACGACACGGCTCGTCAGTGGTGTGTCATAGGGTCCTTGGCAGTTCCTGTTCAAGATCAGCGACGGTGGTGAGGCCGAGGACGATCCGTACTTCCTCAACTTCGGCTACGGATACGGCTTCGCCTTCGTCAGCCCCGATCACCGCGAAGGTCGCTTCTTCTGGGAGTGTTCATAAAGTGACAGCTCAGACCCCATCGCAATGACCTTGGAACAGTTCATGTCCTCGTTGGACGAGTTGCAAGCCCTCCTGGGCGCCCCCGCCCAGGAGGTATCCGACACCGACATCTGGGGGGACGTTGAACAGCACGTAGGCTCCGCTCTGCCCAGCGACTTCAAGACCTTCCTGGATGCCTACGGCAGCGGGGTCGTCTCCGGCGAACCCGTGGTCTTCCACCCGCGCGGATCGAGCCCGCTTCTGGAGCGCATGACCAAGACTCATCAGACGTTCTCCGAACGTCGACGCAGGGCCCTGGGCCGCGGCGACTCCCAGCGCTTCCCCTACGGCTCCCGAGCCAGGCGGGCTGATCTCTTGGGGGGACGACCACGGCGGCGACGAGCACTTCTTCCTGCCTTGCGACTCGGACCCAGACCGCTGGAAGATCGTCACCATGGTCCACGAGGAGGGCTGCGAGAACTTCGACGGCTCGTTCTCGAGCTTCGCCCTCACCTTCGTGAAGCGGCTCTTCGAGGTGGACCCGTACCACGGCGTCGATCCAGAAGCGCTGGAGTTCCTCGAACCGGAGGACCTGGAGGGGCTTGCCGCCGAGGGCGGGATCGGGCCCGTTCAGCCAAGCTTCGAACCGTTCTGAGCTGGGCCACCTCGGGCACATAGCCGGGCAGCGCTGAGCGCGACGCCGCGTGAGTACTCCTGGACCCAGCGGATCCCCTCGCGCCGTACCTCGGCCGTCAGCCTGCTCGACAGGGCGTTGGTGACGAAGGGACCCATGCCGTAGCCGAACGCCACGTCGTGGCGGCCACCGGGCTTCGCCCCGGCGTGCATGCGGGTCAGCAGGGTTACGAGGCCGGGGTCGCCGACGTCCCGGGCGTCCTCGATGGGGACGCCCGGCCCGTCGTCGGTGACACGCACACCGCCGTCGGGTGTGAGAGTGATGTCGACGCAGCCGGCGCGGCCGGCCAGGACCTCGTTCACCGCCCGGTCGGCGACCTCGAACACCAGATGCCGAAGGCCGCGTTCACCGGTCGAGCCGACGTACATTCCGGGCCGCTTCCGAACGGCTTCCGTCCCCTCCGGCACCTGGATGTGGCTGGCGTCGTACCTGATGGCTTCGTCACTCACGATATCCCCTCCGACGGTGTCCGGCAGAACTCCCCCAGCCTAGGCGAATCCCAGGAAAACACCAGGTCAGTACATGTTTGCCGAAGGCGTGGGCGGGTGCGTGAGCGCCTGTCCGGAGTCGGTCGGCCCCGAGGTCGCGCACGGCCGCCGGATCGCGGCCGCGGGCCCGGCGAAGCCGCGTACGACACCGTTCCCGGCGACCCCGAGGTCCCCGATTTCGTCAGTTCGCGCGTCCGCCCGAGGTGCCACGTCCACCGGCTTCACCGCCGAACCACCGCGACTTCGTGCCGGCCGGCCGCGTCACACGCCGGCGGCTCACACCGCGGGGGCTCCCGTCTCCTTCAGTGTCCCGTCGGCCAGCCGCAGCCAGCGGTTGACCCCGATCTCGGCGAGGAACCGCTCGTCGTGACTGACCACCAGGAAGGCGCCCCGGTAGGAGTTCAGGGCACTCTCCAGCTGGCCCGCGCCGACCAGGTCGAGGTTGTTGGTCGGCTCGTCGAGCAGCAGCAGGTGCGGGGCCGGCTCCGCGCACAGCACGCAGGCCAGGGTGGCGCGCAGCCGTTCGCCGCCGGAGAGCACCCCGACCGGCAGGTGGGCCCGGGCGCCGCGGAAGAGGAAGCGGGCGAGCAGGTTCATCCGCTCCGCCTCGGGCCGCTCGGGGGCGAACGCGGCGAAGTTCTCCGCCACGGTGCGGTCGAGGTCCAGCAGGTCCAGGCGCTGCGAGAGGTGGGCGATCCGGCCGTCGTTGCGCTTGATCTCCCCGCCGTCCGGGGTGAGGTCGCCGGTGACCAGACGCAGCAGGGTGCTCTTCCCGGCGCCGTTGGGCCCGGTCAGCGCGATGCGCTCGGGCCCGCGGATGCTCAGGTCGACGCCGCCGTCGGCGAACACGGGTCGGCCGGCGTGGCGGACCTGCAGGCCCTCGCCGAGGAAGAGGTTGCGCCCGGCGGGCACCTGGGTGTCGGGCAGGTCCAGGGCGAGGCGCTGCTCCTCGCGCAGGGCGCGCCCGGCCTCGTCGAGCCGGGCCCTGGCGTCGCCGACCCGGGTGGCGTGCGTCTGGCCGGCCCGGCCCGCGGACTCCTGCGCGCCGCGCTTCATGGTGCCGGCGAAGATGCGGGGCAGGCCGGCGTTCTTGAGGTTGCGGGCGGCGTTGCTCGCGCGGCGCTCGGCGCGTTCGCGGGCCTGCTGCATCTCCCGCTTCTCCCGCCTCAGTTCCTGCTCGGCGTTGCGGACGTTCTTCTCGGCGACCTCCTGTTCGGCCCGCACCGCCTCCTCGTACATGGTGAAGTTTCCTCCGTGGAAGCGCAGTTCGCCGTTGCCGAGTTCGGCGATGTGGTGCATGCGGTCGAGCAGCGCGCGGTCGTGGCTGACCAGCAGCAGGCAGCCGTTGAAGTCCGCCAGCGCGTCGTAGAGCTTGTGCCGGGCCTCCGCGTCGAGGTTGTTGGTCGGCTCGTCGAGCAGCAACACGTCCGGGCGCTTGAGCAGTTGGGCGGCGAGGCCGAGGGAGACGATCTGGCCGCCGCTGAGCGTGCTCAGGCTGCGGTCCAGGGCGAGGCCGGCCAGGCCGAGACGGTCGAGCTGGGCCCGGGTGCGCTCCTCGATGTCCCAGTCGTCGCCGATGGTGGTGAAGTGCCGCTCGTCGACGTCCCCCGACTCCACGGCGTCGATGGCCCGGACGATCCCGGCGATGTCGAGCACCTCGGCGACGGTGAGGTCCATGGTCAGGGGGAGGCTCTGGCGGAGGTGACCGAGCCTGCCGGTGACCGCCAACGAGCCGCTGGCGGGCTTGAGTTCGCCGGCGATCAGCTTGAGCAGGGTGCTCTTGCCGGAGCCGTTGGGGGCGACCAGCCCGGTCCGGCCGACGGGCACGGTGAAGGACAGGTCGCGGAAGACCGGGGTGTCGTCGGGCCAGGCGAAGGAGACGTTCGAGCAGACGACGGCAGCGTCGGACATGGAAGTGACCTCGAAGGGACTGAGGGCAGGCGTGAACTTCTGCCCCGGGCAGACATGGGAAAGGGGTACGACGAAACGGACCACCTCGGCGGCGCTCCTGAAGCACCGGCGGTGGCCGTCAGATCCGGACCTCACCCGGAGATGTCGTCGTCACCCGCCACGTCTGCCACTCCTCGATCACACGACTGCAGGTCACGTCCAGCGTAGCAGGCACAGCGTGCCGTCGGGAGGTCGGACGGGCAGGCGCATGACGGGACGTCGATCGACAACTGCCCGCTCCGCGCAACCTCTTCGGGTCCTCGTTGACAGTCCGGGGAGCGCACGGACCACGGCGGGAAGTCGAAGCGGAGGGGCGTGGGCACGCTCGTTCGGGCGGATGGCCGGTATGACCGGTCGCCCGGGAGGTGGTCGGCCACCGGGGAAATGCGTTTCAGATACATCTCTGTATTGAGATACGGTTCTGTATCTGACAGGCCGTAAGAGGAGGCGCCCACCATGTCCAAACGACTCACCCGGCAGGAGAGCCGGGAACTCACCCGCGAGCAGCTCCTGCGTGCCGCAACCGAATTGTTCGCCGAGGTCGGGGTCAGCGGGACGTCGGTCGAGCAGATCGTCGAGCGCGCCGGCTACACCCGCGGCGCGTTCTACGGCAACTTCGAGGGCAAGCACGAACTCGTCCTGGCCCTGCTCGAACAGCGGACCCAGCACGAGCTGGAGGAGGTCCAGGCCATGACCCTCCGGGCCGACTCCTTCGACGAGACGATCGAGCACCTGCGGGCCTGGCACCGCGAGCGCGACCGGAACCTCGCCGGCTGGCTCGCCCTGCGCACCGAGCTCTGGCTCTACGGCCTGCGCGACCCGGAGCTGCTGCCGGTGCTGGCGGACCGGGAGCGGCGCTCCCGCGCGGCGTTCGCCCAGGCGCTGGAGCAGGGCTTCGCGGCCCGCTCGGTGACGCCGCCCGCGCCGGTCGAACTCCTGGCCCTCATCCTGCACTCCCTGGACGACGGACTGTCCATCCAGCGCGTGCTCTCCCCCGCCGACACCGGTACCGACACGGTCGTCGACGTGGTGGACCTCCTGATGCGGTCGTGGACCTCCCTCGCCCGGAACGCCGCGACCGCCGCCCCGGACTCCACCCCGGACTCCACCCCGGCACCGTGACCGGGGCGCCCGACGCACCCGTCCGAGGTCCGGCCGCACCCGGCCGCCTCCCGACCGACCAGGAAACCGGAGAAGACCCATGAGCGAGGCAGGGCAAGCGGAGCGCCCGGTCCAGACCGGCCGACCCGTCTCACCCGACGCTCCCGCGCCCGACCCCAGGCGGTGGCTCGCGCTCACCGTCCTGCTGGTCGCGACCTTCATGGACCTGCTCGACGTCAACATCGTCACCGTGGCGATCCCGAGCATCCAGCAGGACCTCGGCGCCTCCGCCGTGGCCCTCCAGGCGATGACCGCCGGCTACACGCTGAGCTTCGCCGTCATCCTGATCACCGGCGGGCGGCTCGGTGACATCTTCGGCCGGAAGCGGATGTTCCTGACCGGCGTCGCCGGGTTCATCGCGGCGTCCGCGCTGTGCACGGTCGCCCAGAACTCGGAGATGCTCGTCGGCTCCCGGATCCTGCAGGGGTTCGCCGCCGCGATCATGGTGCCGCAGGTGCTGGCGATCATCCACGTCACCTTCGCGCCCCAGGAGATCGGCCGGGTCGTCAGCCTCTACGCCGGCATGATCGGCCTGGCCATCGTCGCCGGCCCGATCCTGGGCGGTGTCCTGGTCGACTGGAGCCCGCTGGGCCTCGGCTGGCGGAGCATCTTCGTGGTCAACCTCCCGGTCGGCCTGGCCGCGCTGGCCGGCGCCTGGGCGTGGATGCGCGAATCGAAGTCACCGCACGCGATGCGGCTGGATCCCGTCGGCATGGTGCTGGCGATCATCGGGCTGCTGCCGCTCATGCTCGGGCGCGAGCTCGACTGGCCCGTGTGGAGCGTCGTCTCGCTCGTCGCCGCCGTTCCGGTCATCGTGCTGTTCGTCTGCTACGAGCGCCACAAGACCCGCAAGGACGGCTCGCCGCTGGTCATCCTCTCGCTGTTCAAGGTCCGCGCGTTCGGCGCCGGCATCGGCACCCAACTGCTCTTCAGCTGCGTACCGGCGGGGTTCTTCCTCAGCTGGACGCTGTATCTGCAGGGCGGCCTCGGCTGGTCCGCGCTGCACACCGGCCTGACCGCGATCCCGTTCTCGCTCGGCGTCCCGATCGTCGGCACCATCGCCGTGCGCACGCTGTTCCCCCGGTACGGGCGGTACTGCCTGATGGCCGGCTCGCTGATGATGACGGCCGGCGTCGCCTCGTACGCCTGGGTGGCGCAGCATCTGGGCACGGGCATCACCTCCTGGCACGCCGCGCCGTCCATGCTGCTGCTCGGCTCGGGCATGGGCCTGCTGATGGCCCCGCTCACCGGCCTGATCCTCCGTGAGGTCAAGCCGCAGGAGGCGGGCGCCGCGTCCGGCATCATCAACGCCACCGGCCAGCTCGGCGCCGCGCTGGGTGTCGCCGTCATCGGCGGGATCTTCTTCTCCGCCCTGGCGGGCAACGTCGGGGCGCAGGCCGACCGCGTCGTGCCGACCGTCCAGGCGGTCTCCGTCCAGCAGGCCGACGGCATCCGGGCCTGCGCGACCGACTCGCTCGGCCAGGACGACCTCACGGCGGTTCCGGCCAGTTGCACCGCGCTCGCCGCGACCAGCGACCGGGGCAGCCAGGACGCGATCGGCGGCGCGCTCGACGAGATCCGTGCCAGGACCTTCGTCGCCACCTACAGCGAGGCGCTGTACTGGGCGGCCGGCGGTCTGGCCGTGGTCACCTGTCTGCTGTTCCTGCTGCCGCACCGGCCCCACCGACCGGCCGAGGCGTGATCCACGGCAGCCCGACTGCCGCCACCGCCCCAACTTCCGCCCGGCAGCGCCCGATTGGTTCACGCCACCGGCGACCGCCGTGGCGCCGGGTGCCGCTCGAATCCCTGTCTGGAGATCCGCGCTCATGAGCCGAAAGACCTACCAGGTCATCACCCAGGGCAAGTTCGCCCCGCTCGACGACGAGCAGCGCGCCGCCCTGCTCGCCCAGGCCGACGAACACGACCTGATGAAGGCCAGGTTCACCGAGGAGGGCACCGTCACCTACGACCGGGCCCTGCTGACGTTCACCTTCCGCGTCCTCGTCCCGGCCACCCCCGAGGACAAGCCCGAGATCGTCCTGGAGAAGGCGGAGAAGCTCACCGCCGAGGCCGTCCGCAGGCTGGGGGCCGGCTTCCGCGACCTCAAATCAAGGTCGACCGACCTCGACAGCATCAAGATCAAGCGGAAGGGACGCTGATCCGGCCGCCGGGTGCCGGGCCGTCCAGGCCGCCGGCACCCGGCAGCAGGAAGCGAACAGACTGATGACACCTGAAGAACTCACCCTTGTCCTGTCCGACCCCACCCTGCGGCGCGTGTTCGCCGCGGTCGCCCTGGGCTCGGAGACCTCCTCGGAGATCCTCGGCGCCTCGGGGCTCGCCACTCCGGAGGCCGCCAAGGCCATCGGGCAGCTCGTCCGGGCCGGAGTGCTCACCCAGGGGCGCGGCCGGCTCACCCTGGACGGCGACGCCCTCGCCACGGCGGCCGCGACCGCGGCGGCCCGGCAGGAGGAGCAGGCCGCCGCCGAGCAGCCCGACCCGCGCCTGCGCGGCTTCGTGCGCGGCGATGTCCTGGTCAGGCTGCCGGAGGAGGGCGACGAGGCCCGCCCGGCGGTGCTGCGGCACGTGGCGGAGACGGCCTTCGAGCGCGCGGAGGAGTACGACGAGCGCACGGTGACCGACCGGCTGGAGCCGTGGTGCGCGGACGGCGCGCCGGATGCCGTCTCCCTGCGGCGCAGCCTCGTCGACGCCGGGGCCCTTCAGCGCGACGCCGGCCGCTACCGGCTCGCCACGCCGGTGGACGGTACCCAGCCATGAGCCAACGGGTCCTGCGTGAACCCCCCGTACGCAGGACCCGTCGTCACCCCTCCGAGGTCTCCCGCCGACTCCGCCGCCGACTCCGCTCAGGCCGCGCCGGGCCGTCGCGGCCGGCCGTTCCTCCCGGCAACCGGTGGACCACCCGGTCCACGCCAAGGCCGGTCCCCGCGGATGTGATGTTCCCCACGCGTGCCCGGATCGACCGGAGCGTGCGTTCGGGGCGGCGCCGGCGCCGGCCGGCCGGTCGGGGGTGGCGCCGGGGGCGGCGGCCGGTGCGGGCCCGTGCCGGGAGCGGGCCAGGTCCGCCCTTCCGGACCGCGCTGACCAGCGAGGACCGGGATCCGGCCGGCGGCCGGGGGTACCGGTGGCCGTCGACGGCGTGACCGCCGGCCGCCCGGTCGGGGCGGCGATCCGTCCTGAGGGCGGGTTCGGCGGGTGGTGCGCGCCGACCGTCCCGATGTGGCGTGAAGCCGACCGGTCCCGATCGGGCGGCGAACCGGTCGGTGAACCGATTCCCGGTGTTCACCCGTAGGTTATCCAGCGGTCAGCAGGTGGTGGGCCGCCGAATGGAGGGAATGGACGATGACACGAGTACTGGCCGGTCTGGTGGGGGACACGGCGGCCTTCGCCAGGATGCTGGAGGAACGCCGGCCGGAGGTGTTCCGCACCGCCGAGTGGCCGCCCGGGCTGCCCCGGCCGAGCGAGTTGGACGCCGTGCTGTGGGGCGGCCTGCTGCGGGTGCCGTACGTCGAGATGGTCAAGGCCGGCGCGGTCGTCCCGGCCGCGGAGTTCTGCGCGGTCCGGACGGTGGCCGGGCGCCGGGAGGACGGCTTCGCCGATCCGGTCCGGATCGCCGCCCTGCTGGCCGAGGGCGCCTCGCTGCTGCTGCCGCAGCTGGACCAGTGGCACGCACCCGTGCGCGCGCTGGCCGCCGACATCGCGGTCGAACTGGGCCGCAGGACCGAGGCGTTCTGCTTCGCCACGGGTGCCGGCCAACGCGGGCTGGACGTGCACCGGGACGACGCGGACGTGCTGGTCGTGCAGCTCGCCGGGGAGAAGGAGTGGACGGTCCACGAGTCCCCCGCCGACGGGCGCTGGCGCCCGGGGCTGGCCCCGGAGCCCGGGGCGGTGGCGCTCAGCACGGTGCTCCGGCCCGGTGAGGTGCTGTACGTGCCGCGAGGTGCCCCGCACAGCGCGACGGGCCGTCAGGGGCTGTCGGTGCACCTCTCGTTCACCGTCCGGGAGGTGGGCACCGGACAGCTGCGCGGCGCCGTCGGCGAGTGGCTGGCCGGCGGCGGCTGGGCGGACGGACTGCCGGAGCGCCCGGCGACCACGGCGGAGCTGCTGGCCACGGCCGCCGAGGTGCTCCGGCTGGGCCGCGCCCGGCTGGCCGGGCTGACCCCGGAGGAACTGCTGCGGCTGGCCCGGGGACCGCTGCCCGAGCCGCTGCCCGGGCCGGTGGCGGACGACGGTCCGGCCGCGTCGGGCCGGGGACCGCTGGCCGCCGGCGGCTGAGCGGACGGCCGGGAACGGCGGAGCGGAACGGCAGAGGGCACCGGCGATCCGCCGGTGCCCTCTGGCCTGCCTGGACGCGCAAGGGCGCGGCCGCCCGGACCGAATGAACGGTCCGGGCAACCGCGCCCTCCGGTACCGGTGCTGCCTCTGGATCAGATGCAGTACGGGCGGGTGCAGGACCCCTCACAGGAGATGCTGATGACAGCCTCCTCCTGCTCGCCGATCTCGGCCGAGACCAGGTCCTGCACGTCGAGGTCGAACAGCTCCTGCATGTCGGTGGCCATGGGGGCCTCCCTTCGTCAGTGCCGCGACTGACCGCGGCGAACTGATGCGGACGCTAGGCACTCGTGCATGGGTCCGACAATGACTGCGCACAGATGAATAGACAAATTCAGCCAACTATTGACAGCCCTCGATCAACAGTAGACAGCTTTCGATCTCCGGGATAGACACGACCCGACCCGCCGTCAGGGGCGCGACCCACGCCCGCACCACGGCGGTGACGGCATCGGCACGCGGCACGAGGAGCACGGTGGGCGAGACGCACGGAACGCGGCAGGACGGACCCTTCACCGCGACCGGCCCGGTCCTGCTGCGGACACCGGCGCTGCCGCGCTCGCAGCGCCGCACGGTCCCGGCCGGCCCCGAGCACCCGGCCGGCCCGGCACACTCGCCGACGCCGGGGCCCGACGGCGCCGCGCTGCGGGCCCTTCTCGCCGGGGCCGCCGCCGACCCGGCCCTGCGGGAGGCCATCGAGGTCTCCAGCCCCTCCCTGGCCGACCTGCTCGACCAGACCGCCGCCGGCGCCACGCCCCGCCCCGCCGCCCTGCGCCGGGCGGCCGAGGCGGTCAGCCGCTACCGGCTGCGGATGGCCACCCGGCCGACCCCGTTCGGACTGATGGCCGCCGTCGCACCGGCCCGGTTCGACGCGGCGGCCAAGGTCCGCTGGGACGGGGCGGACCGCCGCGCCTTCCGGCCCGACCTCGGCTGGCTGCTCCCCCTGCTGGACCGGCTGCGGACCGACCCGGCGGTGCTGCCCGGGCTGCGGCTGGCCGTGGACCAGCAGGCCCGCCTGCGCGGTGACCGGCTGGTCCTGCCCTACCTGCCCGAGGGCCGGCCCCGCGCCGGCGCCGAGGCGCAGCCGGTCGCCGAGCGGACCGTCCGGGCCACCGCCGTGGTCCGGGCCGCGGTCGAGGCCGCCGCAGAACCGGTCCGGCACGCCGAACTGCTCGCCGCGCTGGCCGCCGAGTTCCCGGCGGCCCCGGCCGAGGCGGTCGCGGCGCTGGTCCGCTCGCTGGTCGGACAGGGCTTCCTGCTCACCGACCTGACGCCCCCGCCGGACAGCACCGACCTGCTGGGCCATGTCCTCGACCGGCTGCCCGCCGGCCACCCGGTGCACGCCGAACTCGCCGCCGTCCGGGACGTGCTGACGCGAGCCGCCACCCTGCCGCGCGGACGGGCCACCGGCCTGCTGCGCGAGGCCCGGGCCCGGATGACCCGGCTCGCCCCGGCGGACCGCCCGCTCCACGCGGACCTCGCGCTGGACGCCGAGGTCGTCCTGCCGAACCAGGTCCGCACCGAGCTGGAGCAGGCCGCCGCGGTCCTCTGGCGGCTGTCGCCGCCGACCACTGCACCCGAGCATCTGCGCTCGTACCACGTGGAGTTCATCGAGCGGTACGGGACGGACAGCCCCGTCCCGCTGGCCGAACTGCTCGACCCCGACACCGGCCTGGGGCCGCCGGCCGGCTACCGGCGCCCGGCCGGCGGGCGCGGCTCGGCCAACCCGCAGCCGTCCCGCGCCCGTACCGACGCCGACGCGGCCCGCGACCGGCTGCTGGCCGAACTGGCGGCGGGCGCCCTCGCCGACCGGGGGCCGGACGGCCTGCTGCCCGAAGTGGTCCTGGACGACGACCTGCTGGCCCGGTTGACGCCGCCGCGCGACGGGACGGACGGCGCCGCCGACACCCCTCCCGCCTCCCTGGAGCTGTACGCCGAACTGGCGGCGGACTCCGTCGAGGCGCTGGACGCCGGGGACTTCCGACTCGTGCTCTCCCCGGTGGCCGGCAGCGACCGCGCCGGGGCCACCTTCGGCCGCTTCGCCACCCTGGTCGCGGGTGCGCCGGGTGCGGGTGCGCCGGCGGACGACCCGGCCCTCGCCGGTGCGGCGCTGCTGGCCGAGGCCGCCGGGGCCGGCGACGACGACGCGCTCGAAGCGCACCTGGAGTTCACCCCGTACCGTCCGCGCCACGCCAACATCGCGCTGACCCCGCGCTGGCTCGACCACCGGGTGGTGGTCAGCGCCTTCGCCGACCCGGGCGGCCCCGCCGTGCTGCCGCTGGACGACCTGGTCGTGCTGGCCGATCCCGAGCGGCTCGCGGTGTACTCCCGCCGCCTCGGCCGGGAGGTCAGGGCCACCACCCATCACGCGCTCAACCTGCGCAGCGGCGCGCCCAACGCGGCCCGCTTCCTTCAGGAGGTGACGCTGACCGGGCAGCGGCCCTGGCAGCCCTGGGACTGGGGCGCGGCGAGCAGCACGCCCGCGCTGCCCCGGGTCCGCCGGGGCCGGGTGGTGCTGGCCCCGGCCGCCTGGCGGCTGACCGCGCCCGTCCCCGCCGCCTCGGCCCCGTTCGAGCAGTGGGCCGAGGGGCTGGCCCGCTGGCGCCGCCGCTGGGGGGTGCCGGCCGCCGTCCGGCTGGTCAGCGGCGACCAGCGGATCAGCCTGGACCTCGACCTCCCGTGGCACCAGCAGCTGCTGCACAGCCAGGCGCGCTCCGCCGGGCCCACCGTGCTCCAGGAGGAACTCGCCCCCGTCGGCGACGGCGGCTGGCTGCGCGGGCCGGACGGCGCGCGGACCGCCGAGCTGGTGGTCCCGCTGCGCCGCAGGGCGACCCCGCCGGCGGCGGCCCGGCCCCGCCGCCCGCTGCCCGCCCGGCACCACCGGACCGTCGAACTGCCCGGCGGCTCCTGGCTGTTCGCCCGGCTGGTGGCCACCGAGGCACGTCAGGACGAGATCCTGGCCGACCACCTGCCCCGGCTGGTCGGCACGCTGCCGGGCGAGGTGGACCGCTGGTTCTTCATCCGCTACCAGGACCCGGCACCGCATCTGCGACTGCGCTTCCACGGCGCACCGCAGGCCCTCGCCGGGGACCTGCTGCCCGCGCTGCACGACTGGGCGCTGGAACTGCGCCGGGCCGGGCTCGCCGCCGACCTGCGCCTGGAGAGCTACGCCCCGGAGACCGACCGCTACGGCGGCGCCGAGGTGCTCGCGGACGCCGAACGGGTCTTCCACGCCGACAGTCTGGTCGCGCTCGCCGCGCTGCGGCTGGCCCGGGCCGAACGCGGGCTCTCCCGGGAGCTGCTGGCCGCCGTGAACATCGCCGGCACCGCGCAGTCCTTCCTGGCCGGCCGCGGTGGGCCGCCGGCGGACCGTCCTGCCGCCGACACCGACACCGTCGCCGGGTCACGTGGTCCCGGAGCCGGACCCCGGCCCCCGGCAGGCGCACCCGGCGGACCGTCGGCCGGCGCGTGGCTGGCCGCGGTGTACCCGAAGTCGCACGAGCACCACCAGGCGTTCCGGGCCCTGCGCGCGGCCGCGTTGCGGGCGATCGGCCCCGACGGGCCGACCGCCCCGGCCGGAGGCCTGCTGCCCGCCGATCCCGCACTGCTCGCGGCCTGGCAGCAGCGGGCGGCCGAACTCGCGCGGTACGCGGCCCGGTTGGACCCGCCGTCGGTCGACCCGGTGCTGGCCTCGCTGCTGCACATGGGCCACAACCGGCTGGTCGGGATCGACCGCGAGGCCGAGCGCCGGGCCTACGCGCTGGCCAGAGGAGCCGTCGAGGCCCACCGGGCCCGCCGGTCGAGCCCGAGGGAGGCACGATGAATGCGACGGAGACCGTGCGCGCGGTGACCGAGCTGCTCAGCAGGCCCGACGCGGCCGAGCCGCCGGGCGGCCCGGCCGCCGACGGCGGGCCCGGCGGCTCGCCGCAGGGCCCGGCGCACGCGCTCGGCTCCGGTCGCAGCGGTGCCGCGCTCGCGCTCGCCGTCCTGGGCGAGGACGACGCCGGGCTGCGCCGCGCCGCACACGGGCACCTCGCCGCCGCCGTGCGGTCCCCCGGGGCGATGCGGGGCGGCGGGCTCTACTCCGGTGCCGCCGCGATCGCCTTCGCCGCCCGCACCATGGCCCGGCGCCCCGACGAGTACCGCACGCTGCTAGACGGGCTGGCGCCCCGGGTCCGGCAGGCCGCCGCCGGCCGCACCGCGGGGCTCCGCGCCGACCTGGCCGCCGACGCGGGCCTGCGCGCGCACACCTTCGACACCGTCTCGGGCGCGGCGGGCCTCGGCCGGCTGCTGCTCGCACTGGAGCCGCACGGACCGGCGCTGGCCGACCTGCTCACCGCGCTGGTCGAACTGGCCGGGCCGGGCGACGGCGTGCTGCCGCGCTGGTGGACCGCCGGCGGACCGGGGCTGTCCGGCGCGGATCCGGAGCACCCCCGGGGCCATCTCAACCTCGGTCTGGCACACGGGGTTCCGGGACCGCTCGCGCTGCTGGCGCTGGCCCGGCTGCACGGCGCACGCGTGCCCGGCCAGGACGAGGCGATCGAGGCGCTGGCGGGCTGGCTCGCCGCCCGGCGGGTCCCCGCCCGCCCCGGCACCGGCGGCCCCGGTACCGCCCACGCCGACACCGCCCACCCCGGCACCGGCGGTTCCTGGCCGATGACCGTGCGCGTCGAGGACGAGGAGGCCGGCCGGCTGCCCGCCGACCCGCCGACCCGGGCGGCCTGGTGCTACGGAACCCCCGGTGCGGCCCGCGCGCTCTTCCTGGCGGGCACCGCCCTGGGCCGCTCCGACTGGCGGGCCACCGCCGTCGCGGCCCTGGCCGACACGCTGCGCGACCCGTCCGGCTGGAATCTCGACGGTCCCGGCCTCTGCCACGGCACCGGCGGCCTGCTGCGGATCGCGCAGCGCATGGCCGAGGAGTCCGGATCCGCCGAGCTGGCCGCACACCTGCCCGCGCTCGCCGCCGCGGTCGCGGCCGGGCTCGACACCGCGCTCGGTGCCGACGGGCCGTCCGGCCTGCTGGAGGGGACGGCGGGCGCGGCCCTCGCCCTGCACGCCCACGCCCGCACCGGCGACACCGGCCAGGAATGGGACGCTTTCCTGCTGATCTGCTGATGATCTGCCGGTCCGCCGCACCGGCCGGGCCCCTCACGTCGACGGACCTGAGGGGCCCGGCCGGTGGCCGCGCGGCCGGCGCACCCCCCGGGACGTGGCATTGTGTGCGGTGAGCGCGTGATCCGGCTCCACCCCGTCTAGGAGGTCCTGCATGAGCAGCGATACGCATGACATAGCGGCAACCGACGTTTCCGAGGCACCCGCGGCCGGCGAGGCCGCCGCGCCCGCCCAGGACGACGTCAAGGCGAAGTTCCTCGCCGCCTTGGAGCGCAAGCACGGCGTCCGCACGGACGGTGCGGGCGGCGGCCCGGGCGCCGACGGCAAGATCCACGGTGCGCACAGCGCGGCCGGCGGCAAGCGCAACTTCCGCCGCAAGAGCGGCGGCTGAGCCTCACCGGGGTGAACAGGGCGGGCGGTCTCGGACGAGGCCGCCCGCCCCTCGCTCGTACCGGGGCGCCCGGCGCGGGTCGCGGCCCCGCGGTGCCGGGCCGCCCCCGGGGGCCGGCGGCCCCGATCCGCGCGACGCTCAGCTCGCACAGCT
>NZ_JBIUYD010000026.1:97880-145928 GCF_044744345.1 Kitasatospora sp. NPDC087315
CGCGGGGGGGGGCCCCCCCCCGGGGGGCGGGCGGGGGGGGGGGGGCGGGGGGGGCCCCCCCCCCCCCCCCCCCCCCCGGGGCCCCCGGGGGGGGGGGGGGGCGGGGGGGGGCGGGCCCCCCGCCGGTGTCAGGCGGACTCGATCCGCTCGACGATCAGCTCGCACAGCTCGTGGGTGCGCAGCGCGTCGCGGGCGGTGAGGGTCTTTCCGGCCCGGAGGGCCTCCAGGAAGGACTGCACCACCTGCTCGATGCCGCGTTGGCGGGCCACCGGGACCCAGTCGCCACGGCGGCGGACGGTGGGCTGGCCGCGGTGGTCGATCACCTCGGCGAGGTTGACCACCTCGCGCTTGGAATCCGCGCCGGAGACCTGGAGGATCTCCTCGGTCGAACCCGAGACGCGGTTCATGATGCCCAGCGCCGTGAAGCCCTCACCGGCGAGGGTGAGGACGACGTGCTCCACCAGACCGTTGCGGGTGCGGGAGCGGACGTCCACGTGCTCGATCTCGCCGGGCACCAGGAACCGCAGGGTGTCCACCACGTGGATGAAGTCGTCGAAGACCAGGGACCGGGCCGCCTCGGGCAGGCCCTCGCGGTTCTTCTGCAGGACGATCAGGTCCCGCGGGCGCTCCTTGGCGAGCAGGTAGCCCGGGGCGTGGCGGCGGTTGAAGCCCACCATGAGCGAGCGGCCGGTGCGCTCGGCGAGGTCCACCAGCCGGCGGGCGCCGTCCAGGGTGTAGTCGAGCGGCTTGTCCACGTAGACGTCCACGCCCGCGGTGAGCAGCTGCTCGACGATCGGGACGTGCTGGTCGGTGGCGGCGTGCACGAAGGCGGCCCGGATGCCGGAGCCGATCAGCTCACCGAGGTCGGTGAAGCGGTGCCCGGCGGCGATCCGGTAGGTCTCGCCGAGGCGGTCGAGCTTGGCCCGGTCCCGGGTCATCAGCCGCAGGTCCAGTCCGGGCAGGGCGGTGAGGACCGGCAGGTAGGCCTTCTGCGCGATGTCGCCGAGGCCGATCACCCCGACCGGCAGCACGGCATCGGGAACGGCGGTCTCACTCATGGAAGCTCCTGCTACGGGACGGACGGTCATCAGGCGGATCCACCCTACGCGTCGGGCACCGGCGACAGCCGGGGCCGTCCTCCGCACGTGTCACGTGCGGAGGACGGGGCGGGCGAGGGGCCACGGCCGGGACGCCGGACCTCACTCGGCCGAGTGCACCAACGCGCCCCCCGTATAGGTCCGGAGGACCCTGGCCTCGCAGATCTCCTCCGCCGGCGCGGCGAAGACGTCGCGGTCGAGCACCACCAGGTCCGCCAGCCGGCCGACCCGCAGAATCCCGGTGTCGTCCAGGCCGTTGACGTGGGCCGAGCCCGCCGTGTACGCGGCGATGGCGCTCGCCAGGTCGAGGCGCTGCTCGGGAAGGAAGACCCGGCCGTCGGTGGCTTCGGGCTCCATCCGGTTGACCGCGACGTGCAGGCCGGCGATCGGGTCGGGGCTGCTGACGGGCCAGTCGCTGCCGGCCGCGAGCGTGGCACCGGCCCGCAGCAGGGAACCGAACGGGTACTGCCAGGCCGCGCGTTCGGGACCGAGGAAGGGGATGGTCAGCTCGTCCATCTGCGGCTCATGGGCGGCCCACAGCGGCTGGATGTTGGCGATCGCGCCGAGCCGGGCGAAGCGTGGCACGTCGTCGGGGTGGACCACCTGCAGATGGGCGAGGTGGTGCCGGGTCGCGCGGCGGCCGTTGGCGGCCCGAGCGGCCTCGACGGCGTCCAGCGCTTCGCGCACCGCGCGGTCGCCCAGCGCGTGGAAGTGCACCTGGAAGTCGAGCCCGTCCAGCTCGGTGACGTAGGACCGCAAGGCCACCGGATCGACGAAGCTCAGACCGGAGTTGGCCGTGGCGCAGCCGCAGGCGTCCAGGTACGGGCTGCCCAGGGCCGCGGTGAAGTTCTCCGCGATGCCGTCCTGCATGATCTTGACCGAGTCCGCCCGGAAGCGGCCGTGGCGCAGCGCCGCCCGCCGGGCGACCAGCTCCGGGATCTGCTCCGCGCCCCGATCGCGGTCCCACCAGAGGGCGCCGGTGACCCGGGCGGTGAGGGAGCCGTCCCGGGCGGCGGCGAGGTAGGCGTCCGAGGGGTCGGGCTGACCGTTGAACTCGCCGAGCAGGGCGTCCTGCCAGCCGGTGATGCCGAGCGAGTGCAGCAGCGCCTGGGCCCGCAGCAGCCCGGCCAGCCGTTCGGCCGCGCTCGTCGGCGGGACGAGCCGGGCGACCAGGCCGGTGGCGCCCTCCTGGAGGACGCCGCTGGGCGTGCCGTCCTGCTCCCGCTCGATCCGGCCGTCGGCCGGGTCCGGGCTCTGCCGGGTGAGACCGGCGAGTTCGAGCGCGCGGGTGTTGGCCCAGGCGCCGTGGTGGTCGCGGTTCAGCAGGTAGACCGGGCGGTCGGGGACCACGGAGTCGAGCAGTTGCCGGGTCGGCAGGCCGCCGTCGAAGCTCTCCATCGACCAGCCGCCGCCGGTGATCCACGCCCGCTCGGGGTGGGTATCGGCGAACTCGCGGACGCGCCGGAGGTACTCGTCGACACCGGTGGTGCCGGTGAGGTCGCACTGGGCGAGCTCCACGCCGCCGTAGACGGCGTGGATGTGCGAGTCCTGGAAGCCCGGGAGCAGCAACTTGCCTCGCAGGTCGATCACTTCGGTCTTCGGGCCGATCAGCTCCCGTACCTCGTCGTGGCCGACGGCCGTGATCCGCTCCCCGGTCACGGCGAGGCTGCTCGCCCGGGTCCGGGCGGAGTCCCCGGTGTGGACGGGACCGTGGGTGAATACCAGGTCTGCCTGGTGCATGGACGTGCTCCAACTGGGGTCGGCGGTCTTCGGGGGGACCGCGGTGGGAAAGGGCGGCGCAGCGCGCGGACGGGACCGCGCAGCGTCCGTCAGACGGTGCGGGCCGAACTGCCGCTGCCGGCCGGGATGTCGGCGGCGAGCGGGCCGTCGTCGCCGGCCCGGCTGTCGGCACCGGCCCGGCTGTCGGCATTGCCCGCTCCGAACCCGGCGGTGAAGTACGGCGATCGGCGGTGCCAGCGGGCCCAGGCGGCGGCCAGCAGGCCGGAGCCGACCATCAGCACCGGGATCAGCAGCTCGAACCAGCCGTTTTCCGCGGAGAGTTCGAAGTGGTCGGCCGAGTCGTAGAAGCTCCAGGCGAGGTATCCGCCGACGCCGAGCAGGGTGGCCGCGCCGAGCAGCGGGGCGACGACCGCCCGCAGCGCCTCGACGGGCGAGGTGCGCAGCAGGGACCGGAAGCGGACGGCGGCGGCGACGGCGGTCAGGGCGTAGTAGAGGGCGACGACGATGCCGATCGCGTTGACCGTGGCGGAGATCAGCGAGCTGACGGTGGGAATGACCAGCGACAGCAGGGCGAGGGCGGTGGCGATCGCCGTGACCAGCAGGGTGCCCGCGGCGGGGGTCCCGTGGCGGGGGTGCAGGCGCGTCCAGACGGGTCCGAGGGTGCCGTCGCGCCCCATCGCGAACATTCCGCGCGCGGTGGGCACGACGGAGGCCTGCAGCGAGGCCATGGCCGAGAAGGTCAGGGCGATCAGCGGCAGTGCGGCGAGCGGCTGGTCGGCGAGCCGGTTACCGAAGTACGTCAGGCCCTGCGCCCCGTTGCCGACCAACTCGTCGATGGGGAGAACGCGCTGGAAGGCGGTGCCGGCGAGCACGAAGAGCAGCATCATCACGGTGAGGGCGATGAAGCCGCCGCGCGAGGCGTCGCGCGGGTCGCGGACCTCCTCGCCCACGCTGAAGACCGACTCGAAGCCCCAGTAGCAGAACACCGCGAGCACCATGCCCTGGGCGAGGGCGTGGAACGAGGGGATGGCCAGCGGATTGAACCAGTCGAGCGAGAAGGGCTGGTCGCCGGCGAACAGGCCGTATCCGCAGAAGCCGAGCAGCACGACGTACTCGAAGATCAGCAGGTACTTCTGCAGCCGGGCGGCGAGGTCGAGCCCGCGCACCGCGACCAGCGCCGACGCGATCAGCACGACCATGCCGAGGGCGGTGCACTGAAGGGTGGAGTCCGGGCTCAGGGACAGGCCCGCGACACTGTGCACGTCGGCCGCACCGAGCAGCTGGATCAGCGCGGATCCGGTCACCGTGGTGGTGTAGGCCATGAACACGACCGTGCCGAGGATGTTGACCCAGCCGGTCAGGAAGCCCAGCCAGGGGTTGAGGGCCGCGCCCACCCACCGGTAGCTGCTCCCGGCGTCGGGGTCGACCCGGTTGAGCCGTCCGTAGCCGCCCGCGATGGCGAGGACGGGCAGGAAGGCCAGTCCCATGATCGCCGGCAGGTGCAGACCGACGATGCCTGCCATCAGACCGAGTCCGATGCCGATACTGCTGGTGGCCGCCGTACTCGATGCGGCGAGCGCCACGGCGCCGCCGACGCCCAGCGACCTGCGCAGTGCGGGCCGGGTGGTCCCGGTGGTCCGGGTTCTCGGGTCTGGGCCCGCGTCGTTGAGCAAGTTTGCCAACGGGTCACCGCCGTCTTCGTGGGGGGGTCGGCCGAACGGGCCGGTGGCAAGCCATGCAACCCGCAAGCCCTTCACAGGTCAATGCTGTTGTCATAAGCGCGCCCGTGGCCGAGCGGGTGACTCCCGAACCGCGGCGGCGACGGAGAAGACCGAGCCGACGCGCAGGCGCCGACGGGCCGGTGGACCGAGGCCGGGAAGACACGACCGCGCCCGTCCCGCTCCGGTTGCCTCAGGTGGGGCGGTCGACTGTGCCGGCCCCGGCCCCTCCTCGCGATCAGGGCGAGCAGCAGACCGGGCGGCCCGGACGGGAGGCAGGTCCCGAGCTCCGGGCCGCACGTACACTCCCCCGGTTCCCCGCGTCAGAGGAGCCAGATCTCCCGGACGGCGCGCAACGGGTCGCGCTCCACCCGGGGTTCGACACCCCATCGCATGGTGGCGCGCCCGTCCCGGTACGACGGCCAGGCCGCCCCCGGGTCGAGGTCACGGACGAAGGCGACCCAGGCGCCGTGGACGGCGTCGGCCAGCGCCTGCGGCGGGTGGGCGCCGAGGGCCGCCTCGGCTCCCTCGGCGTCCAGCAGGTCGAAGGCGAAGGGCAGGTCGATGCAGTGGTAGGCCTGCCCGGTGCGACCGGGAGCGGTGCCCGACCAGTCGAACTGGTAGAGCCAGGTGGGGCGTTCGCCCTCGGACCGGGCGTCGGCGGCCGCCAGGGCGGGGGCGCGGAACAGCCAGTCGGTGATCGCCTCGCCGCCGCCCGCTCCCGGGCGCTCGGTGAGGAAGCGCGCGGCACGGCTGTCGTCCAGTCCCAACTCGGCGAGCAGGCTGATCAGTTCGGCCTCCGTCGGGGAAGCGCCCTGCTCCGCCGGGGCCGCGAACTCGTGCGCGGTGAAGCCGAGCAGCAGCGGCACGTCCACGTCGGCCAGCGCCTCCTGCACCGGCACCGGGACCAGCTCGCCATCGGCGAAGGGCGCGAGGAGCAGCGCAGGCAGCCCGTCCCGTCCCTCACCGGGGGCGTCCAGCGCGTCCTGGAAGGCCAGCAGCTCCGCGTCGGTGGCGTCCCGCAGGGCGGCCGCCGTGGCGGGCACCCCCGTGCGGTCGGCGAACAGCTGGGTGGCGGACTCCGCGCAGGCGCGGTCCTGCGGCCGCATCACCGCGCCGGAGGCCGAGATCGCCGCGCGGAACAGCCCCCGGGCGGCTGGGGTCGCGAGCAGCGTCTGGACGGCGCCGCCGCCCGCCGACTGCCCGGCGACGGTGACCTTCGCCGGGTCGCCGCCGAAGGACGCGATGTTGTCGCGGACCCACTCCAGCGCGGCGATCCAGTCCCGCACGCCCCGGTTGTCGGGGGCGTCCGGCAGGTGCAGGAAGCCCTCGATGCCGAGCCGGTAGCCGATCGAGACCACGACCACGCCGTCCCGGTTGAAGGCCGCGCCGTCGTACCAGGGGCTGGCGGAGCAGCCGGCGACGAAGCCGCCGCCGTGGATCCAGACCAGCACCGGCAGGCCGGCGGCCGGGGCGGGATCCGGGGTGAAGACGTTGAGGTTGAGGATGGACCCGCCGGGGATGGTCGGCTCGGGGATGGTGGTGACCTCGCCGAACGGGCGGCGCTGGGCGGTCGGCCCGTAGGCGGTCGCGTCCAGCACCCCGGTCCACGGCCGGGGCGGTACGGGCGCGGCGAACCGCAGGTCGCCGACGGGCGGCTGGGCGTACGGGACGCCGAGGAAGCGGACGCTGCCGCCGGCGCGGCGCTCGCCGCGCACCGGGCCCTGGCGGGTCGGGACGACCGGGTGGTCCTGCGGTCCTGCGGTGGTCATGCTCTGCTCTTTCCGCTGGGGGTCACGGGCTCGGGGCCCCGCGTTGGGGTCACGGGCGCGGGGCCTCGTGCTCGATGTAGTGCCGGAGCCGGTTGAGCTCCTGGGGGTCAACCGTGCGGACACCATAGGTGCGATCGGCGGTGACGGGGGTGACGGAGATGCGGCCGTCCCGCAGCAGGGCGGTGGCGTCGGCGCCCGGGGCGGTCTCGGTGCTCGCAGACGCCGAGCGTGATGTCGAAGCTGTCGGATCCGCTGGGCTGCCGGAGAGCCGGCCGGGCCGTCCCGCACGACCTGCTGCTGGTCCGCGCCAGCGAGGACGCCTCCGCCGCCGACACCCCCCCCGGTCAGCACGCTCAGCCTCCAGCCCGCCCTCGTCGCGGAGAAGGGCATCGAGCTGCTGATGGCCGCCCTGGAGAGCGGCAGCCGGGAACCGACCGGCGCGCTCGTCCCCACCCTGCTGGAGATCCGGCCCTCCTCCGTCCGGCCCTTCCTACGTCAAGGACGTTGACATAGCCTTCCCGGCATGAGCGAACGCGTAGTCCCCGAGCCCCAGCGGCGGCGCAGGCGGCCCACCAAGCAGGGTGTCGTCCTCTCCGCGCAGCTGATCGTCGACACCGCGCTCCGGCTGATCGGCCAGCACGGCGCCGAAGCGCTCACCGTACGGCGGCTCGGCGCCGCGCTCGGCGCCGACCCCAGCGCCGTCTACCGCTACTTCCGCAGCACCGACGACCTGCTGCTCGCCGTCGCCGACGAACTCATCGGCCGCGCCCGGGCCGGCTGGCAGCCCACCGGCGACTGGCGCGCCGATCTGCGCTCCCTCGGCCTGCGCATCCACTCCGCCTACCAGGCCCACCCGCAGGCCGCCCTGCTCGCCGCCCACCGCACCACCGGCCGCACCCACGAGATCGCCGCCGTCGAAACCCTCCTCGGAATCCTGCGCGCGGCGGGCTTCCCCGACCCCGAGGCCGTCCGGATCTACCACGCCTTCGTCGACCAGAGCCTCGGCTTCGCCGCCCTCGACGCCGCCGCCCTCGCCCTGCCCGTCGCCGCCCAGACAGCGGACCTCGAGGTCTGGCAGGCCTCCTACGCCCGCCTCGACGCCACCACCCACCCCCACATCGCCGCCACGGCCCACCTCCTCGCCACCGACATGCGCCGCAGCGGCTACCCCTACGCCCTCGACCTCCTCCTCGACGCCGCCGCGGCCCGCCTCCCTGCGGCGGGCACGCGGCGGAGCCGACTCGAAGCACCGGGGCCGTCCGGCAGCCAGGAGGCCCGCCGAACAGGACCCTGATCGCGTCGCCGACGCTGCCGACCGTGCCATCCGCGGCACGGAGACCGCCCTACGGCGAGTCAGGGGATCGGCGGTCCGGACCAGCGGCGGACGGTGGCGAGGTCGGCGGTGATGGCGGCGGCGGTTTCGCGCAGCGGCGGGAGGAGGATCGCGCGGGTTTCGGCGGGGGTGCCACGGCCCGCGTGGAGGGCGACGTTGACGGCGGCGACGACGTGGCCGTCGTGGACGGGGACGGCGAGCGAGCGCAGGCCTTCTTCCAGTTCCTGGTCGACCAGGGCGCGACCGTCGCGGGCGGCGGAGGTGATGGTGGCGGCGAGGGCGGCGGGATCGGCCACGGTGGCGGAGGTGAACTGATGGATCGTCATGTCGCCGAGCCGGGAGGCGCGTTCGGATTCGGTCAGCCCTGGTTGCGCATGGGCCTCCTCACCTCCCGTCGAGGCCGAGCAGCCGGGCCGCGTTCTCCTTGAGGATCTTCGGGCGGACCTCGTCCTTGACCGGCGGCGCGGCGAAGTCGGCGGCGACGTCGTCCACGTCCATCGGGTTGGAGTACTCGAGCCGGATGCCGCCGCCCCCGGGCGCGCCCGCGCCGATCCCGGTCTGGCCGGTGTGGAAGACGGCGATCGCACCGGCCTCCTCGATGGCCTCGTACAGCGGGCAGGAGAGCCGGTCATTGGGGTGGAAGGCCTGGATACTGGGGTGGAACTTGAAGCCCTTCACCCCGAACTCCTCGACCAGGGGCCGGATCTGGCGCACCGGCGCCGTCAACCGGGAGTGGGACGGCACCTGGACGGTGGTCGGTTTCTCCCTCCCCGGGGCCTGGCGTCGCGAACGGCACGACCTGCGCTCCCGGCTGGTCCGGGGCGGGCTCGCCCCGCTGCAGAGTGGCCTGTGGACGGCGCCCGGCGAGGTGGACGTGGCCGCCCTGGTCGAGGGGCTCGGGCTGGAGGGCCACCTGCGGGTCTTCCACGGCCGGGCCGCCGCCCCCACCGAGGCGGCCGGCCTGCCGGCCGCCTTCGACCTCGCCTCGACCGCCGTCGGCTACCGCGCCTTCCTGGCCCGCTGGGGCGGCGCCGAGCCCGGCACCCCGGCCGAGGACGACCTGGCCCGCCGGCTCCTGCTGCACACCGACTGACTGGACCTCGTCCGGGGCGATCCGCACCTGTCGGCCGGGCATCTGCCCGCCGACTGGCCGGCCGAGGCCGCCGAGCGGCTGTTCCGCGACCTGGCGCACCGCTACGAGCCGGGGGCCGAGGCGATCGCCGCCGAGATCCTGAACCGGATCGAGGTCCCGGCGGCGTGAGGCTTATGTCAACACCATTGACGTTGAAAGCGGCCCGGCGGTCTGATGACCGTATCCAGAGGCCCTGACCCTCCATGCACCGAAGGAGCCACCGCCATGGCCGACCCCGTCCGCGCCCTCCAGGACACCCAGCCCGTACCGTTCTGGCTCGACGACCCCGGCCGTCCCACGGCCGCCTCCGCCCTGGTCGGTGACGTCCGGTGCGACCTGCTGGTGGTCGGCGGCGGCTACAGCGGGCTGTGGACGGCGCTGATCGCCAAGGAACGCGACCCCTCACTCGACGTGGTGCTGATCGAGGGGCAGGAGATCGGCTGGGCCGCCTCCGGGCGCAACGGCGGGTTCTGCGAGGCCAGCCTCACCCACGGCCTCGCCAACGGGCACCAGCGCTGGCCGGGCGAACTCGCCACGCTGGAGCGGCTCGGCGCCGCCAACCTGCAGGCCATGGAGGACACCGTCAAGCGGTACGGCATCGACTGCGACTGGGAGCGCACCGGCTCACTCGTCGTCGCCACCGAGCCCTACCAGGTCGACGGCCTGCACGAGTTCGCCGAACTCGCCGCCCGCTACGGCGGCACACTCGACTTCCTCGACCGCCAGGCCGTCCGCGCCGAGATCGACTCCCCCGCCTTCCTCGGCGCCCTGTGGGACCGCGAGGGCGTGGCCATGGTCAACCCCGCCCGCCTCGCCTGGGGCCTCAAGCAGGCCTGCCTGGACCTGGGCGTCCGCATCCACGAGCACACCCGGGCCACCGCGCTGACCGACTCCCCGCGCGGGATCACCGTCCGCACCCCGTACGGCCGGGTCGGCGCCCGGCGCGTCGCCCTCGCCACCAACGCCTTCCCCTCGCTGCTGCGCCGCCACCGGCTCTACACCGTGCCGGTCTACGACTACGCGCTGATGACCGAGCCGCTCAGCGAGGAACAGCTCGCCTCCGTCGGCTGGCGCAACCGCCAGGGCTTCGCCGACAGCGCCAACCACTTCCACTACGTCCGGCTCTCCGCCGACAACCGCATCCTGTGGGGCGGGTACGACGTGGTCCACCAGTTCCGCAGCCGGGTCCGGGCGGAGCGCGACCAGCGGCCGGAGACCTTCGCGACACTCGCGGGGCACTTCTTCCAGACCTTCCCCCAGCTGGCCGACGTCCGGTTCAGCCACGCCTGGGGCGGTGCGATCGACACCTGCACCCGGTTCAGCGCCTTCTTCGACCTCTCGCACGGCGGCCGGGTCGCCTACGCCGCCGGCTTCACCGGCCTCGGCGTCGGCGCCACCCGCTTCGGCGCCGAGGTGATGCTCGATCTGCTGGCCGGCGAGCGCACCGAGCGCACCGCTCTGGAGATGGTCCGACGCAAGCCGGTGCCCTTCCCGCCCGAGCCGGCCCGCTCGATCGGCATCGGCATCACCCAGTGGGCGCTCACCCGCGCCGACGCCGACAACGGCCGGCGCAACCTCTGGCTGCGCACCCTCGACCGGTTCGGCCTCGGCTTCGACAGCTGACAGCTGACAGCTGACAGCTGACAGCTGACAGCACGGACGTTCCTGAACGTCGCCCGGCGGTTCCCGACCCGCCGGGCGACCGATCGTGGTTTCTCGACGCGATCTGTCGACCCCGCCCGGGAGGCGTTCGGGTCCGGCCACCGGCCGACCCCGCCCGCCGCCGAACCACCCGTACGGCCCGTCAGCCCCAGGGGGAGGCGGCGGACAGCTCGGAGGTCTTGCCGACCACCAGCAGTACCAGCACGGCGAGCACCACCAGGACCCCGGCCGTCTGCACCGCCGCCCGGCCGGTACGGGGCGCGAAGACCAGGGCGGCCCCCAGCGCGCCGCCGGCCAGCAGTCCGCCGAGGTGGCCCTGCCAGGAGGTGTAGCCGGCCGAGAGCACCAGCCAGAGCAGCGAGCCCACCAGCTGGCGTCCGCCGCCGAGCGGATCGTGGTGCATCCGCCGGGTCATCAGGAAGTACGCCCCGACCAGGCCGAAGATCGCCCCGGACGCGCCCAGCGAGGCCTGCTCGGGCGCGACGACGTACCCGAGGACGGAGCCGCCGAGAGCGGCGGTCAGGTAGAGCGCCAGGAAGCGGGTCCGGCCGAGCTGATGCTCGATCACCCGGCCGAACAGCCAGAGCGAGTACATGTTCAGCAGGATGTGCGCGATGCCGAACCGCCCCTCGGTGGCGGGCAGGTGCATGAAGGCCGAGGTGATCAGCCGGTACCACTCGCCGTGCGCGACCCCGGCCTCGTGGAAGCCGGGCGGCAGCACCCCGCCCTCGACGACGTACAGGTGGCCGTCCGGCCCCAGCACTCCCTGGCCGAGGTTCTCGAAGCGCTCGACCACCCAGGGCCGGACCAGCTCCAGCAGGTACACCAGGACGTTCACGCCGATCAGCAGGTACGTCAGCACCGGCGTGCTGACGAGCCGTCCGCCGAAGACCGTCCGGGCCTGCCGGACGCTGCGCTGCCCCTCCCTCACGCACTCCGGGCACTGGTGGCCGATCGGCGCGTCCCGCATGCAGTCGGGGCATATGTAGCGCTCGCACCGGGTGCACCGGATGTACGACTCCCGGCGGGGATGCCGGAAACAGGTGGTGGGCGGCGTCTCGGGGGCCTGCGGCCCCTCGGCGACGGGTACGGCGTCCATGGAAAGTGGGCTCCGGGATCCTGACGGCGGGTTGCGCGGCCGCGACGTGGCGACCGCGACCCGATGGCCGCGGCTTCGCGGCGATGCAGCGAACAAGATAGCGAAACCGCGCAGGTGACGGCGGAGCAGGGGCCGTCACGATCCGCCGGCGGGCCCTCGGGCGGCGTCGGCCCGCCGGGGTACGGCGGGCTCAGGTGCTCAGGTCCCCCTACCTGCCGTCATGCCGGTGACGACGCCCCGGGTACGGCCGCTGGCCGGGGCTCAGGCCTGCGCACCCGCGCACTGCGGGTGTCCCCAGCCGGTGCCGACCTTGGTGATCGTGTCGCCCTTGGCGTAGGGGCGGGTGCACGCGCACGTCCCGGGGTATCGCGCGGACAGCGTCCTCGGAGCGCCCGAGGACGTCCTCTTCGCCGCGGGCGAGGAGGCGCGGCGCCCGCCCCGCGGCGCCGGGGCCGGAACGGGATCCGGTACCGGGAGGTCGGCAGCGGTGCCACCGGCACCCTCCTGGGTACGGGCGGCATCGCTGGCGGCCTTGTCGGCGACCGCGTTCAGCGGGTCGCCGTTCACCTGGTGGGCGGGGACGTAGACGAAGGTGACGTCGCGCCCCTCCAGGAGCGCGTCGATGCGCTGGATCAGCTCGCGGTTGGCCACCGGCTTGCCGGCCGCGGTCTTCCAGCCGTTGCGCTTCCACGCCGCCAGCCACTTCGTCGCCGCGTCGCGGGTGTACGTGCTGTCGAGACGGACCTCCAGCGGCGCGGCGGGATCCGTCGCGGCCAGCAGTCGCTCCAGCGCGGTCAGCTCACCGACGTTGTTGGTGCTGTGCCCCAGCGGACCGGACTGCCAGCGCTGGGGAGCCCCGGCACTGTCCGCAACCACATAGGCCCAGGCCGCCGGGCCGGGGTTGCCCTTGGCGGCTCCGTCACAGGCTGCGATGACTCGTTCGACCATGCACCGATCATGCCAGGCCCGGCACCCGCCTCGAAAACAGGGGCCACCAACCCCGCCCGCGCACCCGAGGACCGCGGCCGAAAGCCCGATCCGGGCGGCACTGCCGCGACGGGGGCTCCCGGCCGGCCGCGGCTCATCGGCGGCGGCCCGCCGGGACCGGCCCGGTGGCACTACCGTCCGGCGGTGTGGAGGATGCGGTCGGCCACCAGGTCCGGCCGGTCGGTCGGCAAGGCGTGGCCGGCGCCGGGCACGATCTCCACCCGGGCGGAGGGGACGAGCCGGCCGAGGCGGTCGGCGACCTCGCGCGCGTCGTGCATGGCGCTGCGCGCCCCGAGCAGGAACAGCGCGGGGACACGCAGGCGGCGCAGTTCCTCGTCGGAGAAGACCGGGGGCACCGGGAGTGCGCGGCGGAATCCCATCGACGCCCGCAGCAGGCTCATCAGTTCGCTCTCCAGGATGGCGCTGTTGCCGACCAGGCGGGCCAGCCGGGGGCGGAGCGGGCGCGGCGCGGCCGCGGCGAGTCCGCCGGCGACCAGCCAGGCGTAGAACCGGGGGCCGGTGCCGGCGAAGCCCGCGGGGTCCAGCAGGGTGAGGGAGGCGACCCGGCCGGGGCGGTGGATCTGGTGGTTGAGCGCCAGCCAGCCGCCGTAGGAGCAGCCGACGACCTGGGCGGCCGTCACCTCCAGTGCGGCCAGGAGTTCGTCCAGCCAGTCGGCTCCGTCCCGGCCGTCGCCGATCGGGGCGGTCTGCACGCTCGCGCCCGGCTCGCCGATCGCGTCGACGGCGATGACCGGGCGGTGCCGAGCCAGCACGTCGATGTACCGGTACCACATCAGCGCGTTTCCGCCCGAGCCGGGCAGCAGCACGATCGGCTCGCCGCTCTGCGGGCCGGTTCGGTAGACGCGGGTGGTCCCGAACGTGGTCGGAAGGTCCAGCGCCGTCCGGGGCCCGGGCCACAGGTCCGCCAGAGTCCGCTCGTAGGCGGCCCGAAATCGGTCCCTGGCCTGGTCGTTCCTGAACTGGCTGATTCGCATGATACGTGTGTATCACGACATGATACGGGTGTACCAGGGAGGTGCACATGAACGTGCGGGTCGATCACGAGGAACGCAGACGGCAGATCGCCGAGGCGCTGTTGCGCATCGCCGACACCCAGGGTCTGCAGTCGGCCAGCATGCGGGCGGTCGCCGCCGAGGCCGGCGTCTCCCTGCGGCTGGTGCAGTACTACTTCGCGACCAAGGAAGGGCTGCTGCTGGACGCGCTGGACCGGCTCGGCGCCCAGATCCAGGCCCGCATGGCGCAGTGGATCGGCGCGGCGGGCTCCCCGCCCACACCACGCGGCCTGGTGACCGCGGTCCTGTCGAGCATCCTGCCGACCGATCCGGAGAGCCGCCGGATCACCAGGACCTACGCCGCGTACTACACGCTGGTGCTCAGCGATCCCGAAGTGCTGGAGAAGCACGGGACGGCCCAGCCCGACCTGCTGGAGGGCTTCCTCGCCAAGCAGATCCGCGCCGCCCGGCAGGCCGGGGAGATCGACCCCGGCAAGGACCCCGAGATGACCGCCGCCGGACTGCTGGCCCTGGTCAACGGCCTGGGCTCAAGCGTGCTCGGCGGCCAGCGCACCGGCGACGCCGCGCTGGCGATCCTCACCCATCACCTGGACGAGCTGTTCCGATCGCCCTGAGCCGGGACAGCCGACCACCCGCCCACTGGGCCCGCCCCTTCCGGCTGTTCCTCGGCCGATGCCGTCCGGCAGCGGAACGCCGTGGTCCAGCATCCGCTCCGTCACCGCACGCCGTTCATCGCCGTCCTCCATCAGCAGGACCATGCGGGTGATCCGGTTGAAGATCGTCGGGATGTCGACGATCCCGCCCCGGCGGAGAACCCGGCCGGGCTCCGACCCGTCCCAGAGGTAGGCGCATTCCTCGATGTCAGCGAGGGTCCCGTCGTTCACCCGGTGGCCGCCGCCGCCTCGGCCAGGGCGTCCAGCACCGGACGGATCAGCGGGTGTCCGTCCGCCCCGGCCCGGACCGCGGCGAAGACCCGGCGGGTCGCGAGGGCGCTGTCCACCGGCCGCACCGCGACCTGGCCGAGGTCCACCCCGCGCAGCGCGGAGCGCGGCACCAGGGCGACACCGGCACCGGCCGACGCCAGCGCGACCACCGCGCGGAAGTCGTCCGAGGAGTGCACCAGGCGTGGCTGGAAACCCGCGTGCTCGCAGGCCAGCAGGACCACGTCGTGGCAGGGGTTGCCGGGGTAGGGGCCGATCCAGGGTTCGGCGGCGAGGTCGGCGACGGCGATCGGGCCCCGGCCGGCCGCCAGCGGGTGGGCGAGCGGCAGCACCGCCTCGAACGGTTCGGCGTACAGCGGCACGCGGGTGAGCCGGGCGTCGTCGGCGCGCGGCGCGCCCCGGTACTCGACGGCCACGGCGAGGTCGGCCCGCCCGTCGAGGACCATCGGAAGGCTGGCGTCCCCCTCGGCGTCCAGCACCTTGAGGCGGACGCCGGGCGCACGGGTCACCAGGGTGCCGATGGCGGGTGCGAGGACGAGGGCGATGCCGGTGGCGAAGGAGGCGACGGTGACCTCGCCCGCGACGCCCGCGCTGTAGGCGGCGAGGTCGGCCTCGGCACGTTCGAGCTGGGCGAGGACGGCGTCGGCGTGACCGAGCAGGATCTCCCCGGCGGCGGTGAGCCGGACGCCCCGTCCCTCGCGGGCGAGCAGGTGGTGGCCGGTCTCCTGTTCCAGGGCGGTCAGCTGCTGGGAGACGGCGGAGGGGGTGAGGTAGAGGGCGGCCGCCGCGGCGGTCACGGTGCGGTGGTCCGCCACGGCCCGCAGGGTCCGCAGCCGTCGTGCGTCGATCACGGGCCAATTCTGCCAGTGCGGCGCGGCCCGCCCTCCCCGGAGTGGAAAGTCGGCCGGGACGACTTCTCACTCCGGGGCAGGAGGGTGGGGCAGGTGGTCTGGTGTGCCGTGCGGCGGAGGCGGGCTGGTCCAGCCTCCGCCGCACGGCGGCTTGGGGCCCGCGGCGCGTCCGGTTCCGAGCGGACGGGCCACGGGCGGTCCGGTGGGGCGCACCCGGCGAAGGGCGCCCGGGCGCCAAGCCGAGCCGAGCGGAGCCGCCCCGGGTGGGGGGCTACTCCCCCAGGGCCGCCCGGGCGTCGATGAAGGCGGCGACGGCGCGCTCGACGTCCTCGGTGGAGTGGGCGGCGGACAGCTGCACCCGGATCCGGGCCTGGCCGTGCGGGACGACCGGGAACGAGAACCCGATCACGTACACGCCGCGCTCCAGCAGCAGCTCGGCGAGCCGGCCGGCCCTGGCGGCGTCGCCGATCATCACCGGGGCGATCGGGTGGTCGCCGGGCAGGATCTCGAAGCCGGCCTCGGTCATCCTGGACCGGAACAGCGCCGTGTTGGCGGCCAGCTGCTCGCGCAGCTCCGTCGAACGCTCGACCAGGTCGAGCACCTTCAGCGAGGCGGCGGCGATCACCGGGGCGAGCGAGTTCGAGAACAGGTACGGCCGCGAACGCTGGCGCAGCAGGGCGACGATCTCCCGGCGGGCGGCGACGTAGCCGCCGGAGGCACCGCCGAGGGCCTTGCCGAGGGTGCCGGTGATGATGTCGACGCGGTCCAGCACGCCGTGCAGCTCGGGGGTGCCGCGCCCGTTGGGGCCGACGAAGCCGACGGCGTGCGAGTCGTCCACCATGACCATGGCGTCGTAGCGCTCGGCCAGGTCGCAGATCTCGCGCAGCGGGGCGACGTAGCCGTCCATCGAGAAGACGCCGTCGGTGACGATCAGCCGGCGGCGGGCGTCGGCGGTCTCCTTGAGCTGCTGTTCGAGGTCGGCCAGGTCGCGGTTGGCGTAGCGGTGGCGGCGGGCCTTGCAGAGGCGGATGCCGTCGATGATGCTCGCGTGGTTGAGCGCGTCGGAGATGACGGCGTCCCGCTCGTCGAGCAGGGTCTCGAAGACGCCGCCGTTGGCGTCGAAGCAGGAGGAGTACAGGATGGTGTCCTCCTGGCCGAGGAAGGCCGAGAGGCGGTCCTCCAGCTCCTTGTGGACGTCCTGGGTGCCGCAGATGAAGCGCACCGAGGCCATGCCGTAGCCCCAGCGGTCCAGCGCCTCCTTGGCCGCGCCGATCACCTCGGGGTGGTCGGCCAGGCCGAGGTAGTTGTTGGCGCAGAAGTTGAGCACCTCCCCGGGGCGCCCGCCGGTGGTGACGGTGACGGCGGCGCTCTGCGGGCTGCCGATCACCCGCTCGGGCTTGAAGAGGCCGGCCTCGCGGATCTCGTCGAGGGTGGCGGCCAGGTCGTCGCGCACGTTGTCGAACACGGTGTCTCCCTACAGAGTGTCAGACGGTCCAGTCGAGGATGACCTTGCCGCAGCGGCCGCCGGCGGCGTCGTCGAAGGCGGCTTCGAAGTCGGTGGCGGCGTACCGGCCGGTGATCACGGGGTTGAGGTCGAGGCCGCCCTCCAGCAGGACGGACATCGCGTACCAGGTCTCGAACATCTCGCGGCCGTAGATGCCCTTGATGGTGATCATCGAGGTGACGATCGAGGCCCAGTCCACCGGGAACTGCTCGGCGGGCAGGCCGAGCATGGCGATCTTCCCGCCGTGCGTCATGTTGGCGATCATCGACTGCATCGCCTCGGGGCGGCCGGACATCTCCAGGCCGACGTCGAAGCCCTCGCGCAGGCCGAGCTGCCGCTGGCCCTCCTCGATGGTGTGCTCGGCGACGTTCAGCGCCAGCGTGACGCCGACCTTGCGGGCGAGGTCGAGGCGGTACGGGGAGACGTCGGTGATCATCACATTGCGGGCGCCGGCGTGCTTGGCGACGGCGGCGGCCATGATGCCGATCGGGCCCGCGCCGGTGATCAGCACGTCCTCGCCGACCAGCGGGAACGTCAGCGCGGTGTGCACGGCGTTGCCGAACGGGTCGAAGATCGCGGCGACGTCGAGGTCCACCGGCACCCGGTGCACCCAGACGTTGGCGGCGGGCAGGGCGACGTACTCGGCGAACGCGCCGTCCCGGCCGACGCCCAGGCCGACGGTGTTGCGGCACAGGTGGCGGCGGCCGGCCAGGCAGTTGCGGCACTTGCCGCAGACCAGGTGGCCCTCGCCGCTGACCAGGTCGCCGACGGCGATGTCCGCGACGGCCGCGCCGACCTCGGCGACCTCGCCGACGAACTCGTGGCCGAGGACGAGCGGGGTGGTGATGGTCTGCTGCGCCCAGCCGTCCCAGTTGCGGATGTGCAGATCGGTGCCGCAGATGCCGGTGCGCAGCACCTTGATCAGCACCTCGCCGGGGCCGATGGCAGGCGTGGGTACGTCCATCAGCCAGAGCCCTGGCTCGGCCTTCTGCTTGACGAGTGCCTTCACTGCGGCGGCTCCTGACGCACGAGGGGGCGGCCTGGTGTGGGCAGGCCGGCGGGGCCCGGCGGGGTGGCTGCTCCTGCCTCCGTCGCACCGGGCATGGAGCAATCTGCCTGGTGGGAGGGGGTGCGGTCCATCGAGGAATTCTTAAGGGCCGCCACAGCTGGGCTAAACGATCGTGCCCGAGCCCGGCCCGGTGGGCGGTGCGGCGTGCCGGGCGGCACCCGTTCGGCGGAGCGCCCGACGGCGCGCCCAAGGGAGCGCCCAAGGGGCGAGCGACGAGTGGGCGGCGGGCGCCCGGAACCGTCCGGGGGCGAACTTCCTTGGCCGTGAAGATCCTTGACGATGTGTAGTGAGGTGTAGCGCACGGCTTCACGGCTCCGCTACGGTCTGGACCAGTCGGCGACCCGGGAGGCCCGCGGTCGCACCGCCCCGCAGCCGGCCATCCCGGGAGTCGTCATCAACGCCCAGAGCACCGCCCGCACCGCGCACCCGCCGCTCACCCTCCCCGATCTGCTGGACCACCGGGCAGCCCGGCATCCCGAGCGGGTGGCCCTGCTGGTGCCGGGCGGCGGCTCCCTCACCTACGGGCGGTGGCGGGAGCGGGCGGTACGGACGGCACACGGGCTGGCCCGGGCCGGGGTGCGGCCGGGCGACCGGATCGCCCTGCTGTTCGCCAACCGGGAGTGGGACGGGTACGCCGTCGCGTTCCTGGCCGCCCACTACGCCGGGGCGGCGGCGCTGGTGATCCGCGAGGACCTGTCGCAGGGCGACACCGACCGGCTGGTCGCGGCCGCCGGGGCGTGCTGGGCGATATCCGGCGACTCGCCCGGGGAGGGCCGCGGCGCCGCCGCCGGGCTCGCCTCGTTCCGGCTGGACGCGCTGACGGCCGCCGGTGGTCCCGGCGGGGAGCCGCCACACCGGCCGGCGCCCGGGGACGTCGCCCAGGTGATCGGCACCTCCGGCACGACCGGCGCGCCCAAGGGCGTGCGTGCCGCGCACGCCAGCCTCACCGCCGGGCTGGTGGCCGACCCGCGGCCGCGCCCGTACGCCCACTCCCGGTTCGCGGTGCACGCCTTTCCGATCGGGACCAACGCCGCCCAGGTGGTGCTGGTGAACGCGCTCACCGCGCAGCCGGCCACGATCTGCCTGCCCCGCTTCGACGCGGAGGAGTTCGGACGGGTGGTGGAGGAGTACCGGGCGGGCACCGTCTTCCTGGTTCCGTCGATGGCCGTGGAGCTGCTGAACTCGGGTGTCGCCGGGCGGCGCGACCTGGGCGGCGTGCTGCTGGTCAGCTGTTCTGCCGCGGCGCTGCCGGGGGCGGTGGCCGCCGGGCTGGCCGCCGCGCTGCCGAAGGCCACCCTGGTCAACACCTACACCTCCGCCGAGGCCTCGCCCGCCCAGATCTCGGCCATCGTCGACACCCGCAGGCCCGGCTCGGTGGGCCGCCCGGCCGATCCGGCCGACCTGCGCGTCCTCGGCGCCGACGGCGAGCCGGTGCCACCGGGCGGCACCGGGGAGATCTGGCTGCGCCAGCCAGGACCGCCGCGCGGGTACGTGGGCGCGGCCGAGCGGTCGGAGGCGGTCTTCCGGGACGGCTGGGTGCGGATGGGCGATCTCGGCCGGCTGGACCAGGACGGTTTCCTGTACCTGGTGGACCGGGAGAGCGACATCATCAAGTCGGGTGCGCTGAAGGTCTCCACGCTGCGGATCGAGGAGGCGCTGCACGAGCACCCGCAGGTCGCGGACGCGGCGGCGCTGGGCGTGCCGCACCCGGTGATGGGCAGTGTGCCGGTGGCCGCCGTGGTACCGGCGGCGGGCGGGCTGGACGTGGACGCGCTGCGGCTCTTCCTGGGGGCCCGGCTGGCCCGGCCCGAGCTGCCGGTGCGGATCCTGGTGACGGACGGGCTGCCGCGCAACCCCAGCGGCAAGGTGGTGAAGCACGAGCTGCGGGCCCGGTTCACGGAGCCCGCGGCGGACGACGGCGCCGGAACCGCGCCCGCGACGGACCGGGAGGTGGCGCTGGCCGCGCTCTGGCGGCGGGTGCTGGGGCGGCCGGTGCGCGCGGTCGAGGAGGAGTTCTTCGCGCTCGGCGGCGACTCCTTCCGGGCGGTGCAGCTGGCCGCCGCGATCTCCGCCGAGTTCGGCGTGACGGCCGGCACGGCGCTGGTCTTCGAGCGGCCCTCGCTGCGGGCCCAGGCCGCCTGGCTCGGCGAGGCGGGGGCGGCCGGACCGGTGGAGCCGGTACGGGAGCACACCGAGGTGTCACCGTTCCTGCGCGCGCTGCGGGCGCAGCCCCACGAGGTGCCGCTCACCGCGCAGCAGGAGAACTTCCTGCGCTGGATGGCCGAGGCGCAGGGCCGCAACGTCGGCTCGGTGGCCGTGGTGTTCCGGGTGACGGAGGCGCTGCGGACGGATGTGCTGGCCGAGGCGCTGCGCGAGGCGGTCCGGCGGCATCCGGCGCTGCGTACCCGGTTCGTGCCGGTGCCGGACGCCGGGGAGGGCGTGGTGCGGACGGTGGTGGACGAGGAGCCGCGGGCGGACGTGCTGCTGGTGGAGGCGCCCGGGGAGAGCGACGAGCAGGTCTCGGCGCGGCTGATCGCCGAGCGGGACCGGCTGACGGACCTGGCCGAGGGGGCGATGACCCGGCTGGCGGTGGTGAGCCGGGGACCGGAGGAGCACATCGTGCTCCTCGCGGTGCACCACATCGTCGCCGACGGCTGGTCGGTGGGGGTGCTGCTGCGCGAGCTGGGTGTGCTGTACTCGGCGCTGCGGCGGGGCCGTCCGGTGCCGGCGCCCCGGCCGGGCCCGGCGTACCGCGAGCTGGTGGAGTGGTCGAACGGGCACTGGCCGGTCTCGCGGGCGTACTTCGGGCGGACGCTGGCGGGGGCGCCGGAGGCGATCGACCCGTTCCCGGGCCGTCGGGTGACCGAGACGGTGCTCAGTGACGCGCACCGGTTCACGGTGCCGGCCGACCGGGCGGAGGCGCTGCGGGCGCGGGCGGCGGAGCTGGGCGCGACGCCGTTCCTGGCGGTGGCGGCGGTGTGGAGCGGGCTGCTGGCGGTGCGCAGCGGGCAGCCGGACCTGGTGCTGATGACGCCGGTGCCGGGGCGGCCGCGGCCGGAGGCCGAGCGGGCGGTGGGGTGCTTCGTGCAGTCGCTGCTGGTGCGGGTGGACGCGAGCGGTTCCCCCGGTTTCGCCGAGCTGCTGGACCGGGTGCGGGCGGCCTCGACGGGCGCACTGGACCACCAGCTGTACCCGTTCGCCGAGTTCAGCCCGCGGGCCCCGTTCGCCGCCTGGCTGCGGTACGAGAGCTGGAACGCGCCGGCGCAGCTGCCGGGGGTGGCGTGCGAGGAGTGGGAACTGCCGCGCAACACGACGGTGCCGTGGCCGCTGCCCGGCGGGGACCTGCACGTGCCGGAGCTGATGGCGGCCGAGCAGCCGGACGGGAGCCTGCGGTGCTGGCTGCGGTACAACGGGTACGCGTTCCCGGCGGCGGCGATCGCGGAGCTGGCCGGGGAGTTCGAGGCGGCGCTGGCCTCGGCGGCGGGCTGCTGACCGGCGGTCCGGGCGGGGTGCGGCGGGGCCCGCCCGGGGGTGGGGCAGGGGACTCTGGGGGAGAACGGCGCGGGGCGCCAGCGGGGTTGGGGCACTCGGCTGAGCGGTGGGTCCGTTCGGGCCAGCGGGTCGGCGGCCGCCGCGCGGGGCGGTCGTGGCGCGCATACGGTGGCGATCGCTCCCCCACGGCCTCGTGGAGCGCCGCTCCGGGGCCGTCCGGCCAGAGAGGCGCCTCGAACATGACGACGAAGAAACGACGGCCGCACTCCGCCGCTCCCCGCCCCGGCGGGCGGGTGACCGCCGCCGCGCTGGCCCTGACCGGGCTGCTGGCGGGTGCCGGCTGCTCCGGTGACCCGCAGGCGGCCGCCCCGGGCGGGCCGGTGGTGACGGCCGTTCCGGCGGCGGTCAGCCCGACGGCGCCGAGTCCGACGGCGGTGAGCCCGTCGGTGTCGTACCCCGCCGGCTCCCCCGGTTCCCCCGGCAGCGGTTCCCCCGGTGGCACGGGCTCTCCCGGTGCCACCGGCTCCCCCAGTGCCACGGGTTCGGCGAGCCCGTCCGGTTCTGCCAGCCCGTCCGGTTCGGCGAGCCCGTCCGGTTCAGCCAGCCCGTCCGGTTCGGCGAGCCCGTCCGGCAGCGCCGGCCCGTCCGGTTCTGCCTCCGCGTCGGGCGGCGGCGTGGTGGCGCTCACCCCCGACGTCACCGCGAAACTGGACGACGCGGTCAAGCAGGTGCTCAGCCAGGCGTCCGTGCCCGGTGTGATCGTCGGTCTCACCACCCCCGGCGGCAGCTATCAGCGGGCCTTCGGGGTCTCCGACAAGGTCGCGGGCACGCCGATGGTCACCGGGCTGAACATGCGGATCGGCAGTGTGACCAAGACGTTCACGGTGACCGGCCTGCTGCGGCTGGTGGACGCGGGCAAGGCGGGGCTGGACGACCCGGTCTCCGCGTACGTCCCGGACGTGCCGAACGGGGACGCCATCACCCTGCGGCAGCTGGCCGGGATGCGCAGCGGCCTCTTCCCGTACACCTCGGACCCGGACTTCACGCAGGCCGTGATCGGCGATCCGAACCGGGTCTTCACGCCGCAGCAGTTGCTGGCGTACAGCTTCAAGCACCCGGCGAACTTCGCGCCGGGCGCGCGGTTCGAGTACTCCAACACCAATACGGTGCTGCTCGGCCTGGTGGTGGAGAAGCTCAGCGGGCAGTCGCTCGGCGACTACCTGAAGCAGCAGGTGTTCGACCCGGCCGGGCTGAACCGGACGGTGTTCCCGACGGACGCGTCGTTCCCGCAGCCGCACGCGCGCGGCTACACCAACCAGACGCCGGACGGGTCGGTCACGGACGCCACGGACTGGAACCCGTCCTGGGCGTGGGCGGCGGGGGCGGTCATCTCCGACCTGTCCGATCTGCAGGCCTGGGCGAAGGAGTTGGCCACCGGTTCGCTGCTGAGCCCGGCGACGCAGGCCGAGCGGCTGAAGTCGCTGCCGACCTCGTCGGCGGACATCGGGTACGGCCTGGGCGTGTTCTCCAACCACGGGTGGATCGGGCACAACGGCTCGCTGCCGGGGTACCAGAGCCTGACGGTGTATCTGCCGCAGGCGCAGGCCACGCTGGTGGTCCTGCTGAACACCGACATCTCGTACCAGGGCGAGGAACCGTCGACCCTGTTCGGGCAGGCGATCACGAAGATCGTCTCACCGGGGAACGTCTACTCCTTCCCGCCGGCCACCGCCTCCAACTCGCCGTCGCCCGAGGTGGCTTGAGTCCGGTCGTGAAACTTCGGCCCGGCCCCCCGGCACCGAGGGGCCGGGCCGCAGTACGCCGGGCCGCGGGCGCCGGGCCGGCTACCCGGCGAGCCGGCCGGCCGCCTCGGCCTCGGTGAGGGCGTCGATCTCGGCGATCAGCAGGGCCTCGATCCGGGCGGCGAGGGCCGCCGCGACGGGGCTCTCGAAGACGTCGCGGATCGGCACGTCCAGGCCGACCCCGGCCCGGATGCGGGCGGCGACCCGGGTGACCAGCAGCGAGTCGCCGCCGAGTTCGAAGAAGTCGTCCAGCACGCCTACCCTGGGCACCCCGAGCACCTCCTGCCACAGCTCGGTGACCAGTTGCTCGGCGTCGGTGCGCGGTGCCAGGTACTCGCGGCCCGTCCCGGCGGCCGGGTCGGGCTCGGGCAGTGCGGTGGTGTCGAGTTTGCCGTTGGCGGTCAGCGGCAGCCGGTCGAGCGGGACGACGGTGTCGGGGACCATGTAGGCGGGCAGCCGCAGGGCGAGGTGCTCGCGCAGTTCGGCGGGCCGGAGCGCGGCACCCGGGCGGGGGACGGCGTAGCCGAGCAGCCGGCGCCCGTCGCGGACCACGACGGCGGCGCGGGCGACCGCCGGGTGGGCGGTCAGGGCGGCCTCGATCTCGGCGGGTTCGATCCGGTAGCCGCGGATCTTCAGCTGGTCGTCGGCGCGGCCGAGGTACTCCAGCTGCCCGTCGGCCCGCCAGCGGGCCCGGTCGCCGGTGCGGTACATGCGGGCGCCGGGCGCCGGGTCGGGGGCGTAGCGGTCCGGCGGGAACGAGGCCGCGGTCAGCTCGGGCCGGTTCAGGTAGCCGCGGGCGAGGCCGGTGCCGGCGATGTACAGCTCGCCCTCGGAGCCGGCCGGGAGCAGGGCGCCGCGCTCGTCGAGCACGTAGAGGCGGACGCCGGGCAGCGGGCGGCCGAGCGGGGGCCGGCGGGTCTCGTCGGGTGCGCCGAGTTCGGCGGCGGTGACGATGACGGTGGCCTCGGTGGGGCCGTAGGTGTTGACCAGCCGGACGGTGTCGCCGTGCCGGTCGCGCCAGCGGGCGACGGTGTCGGCGCGGGCCTCGGAGCCGCCGAGCACCAGCAGGCGCAGGGCGGCCGGCCAGGGCGCCTGGTCGTCAAGCGAGACCAGCTCCTGCCAGTAGGCGGTGGGCAGGTCGAGCACGGTGACGGAGGCGCCCTGGGGGCCGCGCAGCAGGTCGGGCAGGGTCCGGCCGCCGCCGGGGAGCAGCACGACGCAGGCGCCGGCGGAGAGGGCGGGCCAGAGTTCCTCGGCGTGGGTGTCGAAGCCGATGGAGGCGAACTGGACGATCCGGTCGGCGGGTTGGAGCGCGTAGCCGTCCGGGCCCGCCATCCAGTCGACGCGGGCGGCGAGCGCGGCGTGTTCGACGGCGACGCCCTTGGGGGTGCCGGTGGAGCCCGAGGTGTAGAGGACGTAGGCGAGGCCGGCCGGGTCGGACGGGGCGAACGGCGCGGGCGGCCCGGCGGTCCCGTGGGCGGTCCAGTCGGCGGGCGGCGCGAGGGTCGGCACGCCCAGGTCCGGCCGCGGTCCGCCGGTGGTGAGGAGGAGGGCGGCGTCGGCCTCGTGGAGCATCAGGCGCTGCCGCTCCTCGGGGTGGGCGGGGTCGAGCGGGAGGTAGCCGGCGCCGGCCTTCCAGATCGCCAGCAGCGCGGTGACCAGGTCGAAGGAGGGCGCCATCCGGACCGCCACCGCCCGGCCGGCCACCGGTCCGAGCAGGCCGGCCAGCACGGTGGAGCGGTGGTCGAGTTCGGCGTACGTGAGGTGCTCTCCCTCGCACTCCAGGGCGGGCGCCGAGGGCCGGGCCACGACCTGCTCGGCGAACCGCGTCAGCACCGGCCGGGCCGCGTCGGGTGCCTCGGGCGCCGCCGGTACGGTGGGCCCGGTGCCGAGGGCGAGCAGGGTGGCACGCTCCTCCGGACCGATCAGCCAGTCGCCGTGCAGCGGGAGTTCCGGATCGCCGACGACCCGCGACAACAGGGTGCGGCAGCGCCGGCCGAGCGCCTCGACGGTGGCGCGTTCGAAGACCTCCCGGTCGAAGCAGAAGGAGAGCGCCATCCCGCCGTCGGCGGTGCGCCAGCTGTCCAGCAGCAGATCGGTCTTGGCCTGCTCGAAGCCCGAGTCCATGCTCGCCGTGCGGACGCCGGCGGGCAGCGACGGCTCGCCGCTGCCGTCGGCCAGTTCGTACTGGCTCTGGTGGACGAAGACGGCCTGGTAGAGCGGCCCGGCGCCGGCCTCGGCGGGCAGGCCGAGGTGGGCCGCGACCCGCTCGACGGGCACGTCCTGGTGGCCGAGCGCGGCGAGCGTGGCGGAGCGGACCCGGCGCAGGACGGTCCGGAAGTCCGGCTCGCCGGTGAGATCGGCGCGGATCACCGCGGTCCTGCTGAAGTAGCCGAGCAGCGGCTCGTACGCGGTCTCGTTGCGGCCGGCCAGCGGGGTGCCGACGACGAAGTCGTGGCTGCCGGTCCAGCGGGCCAGCACGCTCTGGTAGGCGGCGAGCAGCACCATGAACGGGGTGCAGCGCTGTTCGCGGGCCAGCCGGTCGAGTCCGGCGGTGAGCGCGGGGTCGAGGTCCACGGTGAGGAACCCGGCCGGGTGGGCCGGTTCGGCGGGCCTGGGGTGGTCGAGCGGCATCCGCAGGGTGCCGGTGCCGGCCAGCCGCTCGGTCCAGTAGCGGAACGCCTCCTCGGCGGCCCCGCCGTCCGCCCGGGCCCGTTCGGCGCGGGCGAAGTCGCCGTACTGGAGGTCGAGTGGCGGCAGGCCGGCGGGCGCCTCGCCGATCGCCTCGCGGTAGAGGGCGAGCAGCTCGCGCCACATGGTGCGGAAGGACCAGCCGTCGGAGACGATGTGGTGCAGGACCACGCAGAGGGCGTGCTGCCGCTCTCCGGCGCTGATCAGCGCGGCCCGCAGCGGCGGCCGGGCGGCGAGGTCGAACGGCGCGTTGACGAACGGGCGGCAGGCCTCGGTGAAGTCCTGCTCGGTGGCGCCGTCCGGGAGTTCGACCCGGACGAGGTCGATCTCGGCCGGGGGCTGGACGAGTTGGGCGGGCTCCTCGCCGTCGAGCGCGAAGCGGGTACGCAGGATCTCGTGCCGGGTGGTCAGCCGGTGGAGCGCGGTACGCAGGGCGGCCGGGTCGATCGGGCCGGTCCAGCGCCGGTTGAGGTACATGTTGAACCCGGCGTCGTCCGGGTGGAGTTGCTGGAGGAACCAGAGCCGGCGCTGCTCGTCCGTCAGCGGGTGGGTGGCGACGGGGCTCGGCGCGCGGTCGGCGCCGTTGCGGTCAGGGCCGGTCATCGGGCGACCTCGTTCTCGGGGTGGTGCACGGCCGCGACGGTGGCGGCGGCCATGGCGACGGGCTCGGCGGCGGACCGGCCGACGGGCTGGACGGCAGGCTGGGTGGTGGGCTCGACGGTGGGCTGGAGAGTGGACCGGGCGGCGGACTGGGCGGCGGGCCGGGTGGTCTGCCGGACGCGGGCCTGGACGGCCTCCAGGCCCACCAGGTCGTCGGACTCGGCGTCCGGCACCTCCTGGTCGAACCGGGCGAGCACCGGGATGCAGAGGCAGATCAGCGCCAGGGCGGCCATGGCCAGGCCGAACACCAGGTAGAGCAGGCCGATGCCGCGGCCCTCGCCGGTACCGATGACCTGGCCGACGGTGGAGGCGAGCGCGCCGTCCTCGTCCATCAGCGGCTGGAGCAGCTTCGGCCCGAACGGCGCCACCAGCGCGAACCCGACCGGCAGGGTGGACCAGGCGACCATGGTGTTGACGGCGATCACGCGACCGTGGAAGCGCAGCGGCACCTTGGTCTGGATGATCGTCGCGTAGACGCCGTTCACCAGCGCCAGCCCGTACGTCATGCCGAACGCCCCGAGGGCGACCACCAGGATCGACGGGTGCAGGCCGGTGACCAGGCAGGCGGCGGCCAGCGCGAGGGTGGAGAGGAGCACGCCGCGCAGCCGCAGGTGGCGCGGGCCGCCCCAGACCAGCAGGGTGATGCCGCCGAGCACGGCGCCGGCGCCGGCCGCCGTCGAGACCCAGCCGGCCGCCGAGAGCGGGGCGAAGGAGAGCACCAGCGGGGTGGTGAGCAGGAACAGCGGCGAGAGGAAGATGTTCAGCACCGCGAAGAAGAACAGCATCGCCCGGAAGTGGCGGCTGCCGAGGGCCCGGTGGAAGCCGGCCCGGATCTCGGCGCCCACGCTCTCCCGCCGGCTGAAGGCCATCACGTCCGGGAAGCGGACCGCGAGGGTGATGCCGGTGGCGACGACATAGCTGGTCACGTCGAGGGTGAGGATGCCGCCGAGGCCGATCGCGGAGAGCAGGCCGACGGCGAACAGCGGGACGAGGAACTGGGCGAAGCCGAACGCCATCTGGACCACGCCGTTGGCCCGGCCGAGGAAGCGCTTGGGGACGAGTTGCGGCACCGCCGAACCCCAGGCGAGGCGTTGGAAGGTCAGCGCGGTGGAGAGCACGCCGATCAGGACGTAGGAGTGCCAGACCTCCAGGCCTCCGGAGAGGTAGAGCGCGAGCATCACCGCCTGGGTGGCGCCGGCCGCGATGTCGCCGTAGAGCATGATCCGGCGGCGGTCGCCCCGGTCCACGATGGCGCCCGCGATCGGCGCGGCGAGGATGCCGGGGACCAGGCCGAAGGCGGCCAGCAGTCCGAACTGGGCGAGGGAGCCGGTCTTGAGGTAGATCCAGATCGGCAGGGCGAACTCGGTGAGCGCCGAGCCGATCATCGACACCTGCTGCCCGGAGGCGACGGTGAGGAAGCGCCGCATGGTCGGGCGGATCGGCGCGGCCTTCGGTTCGGCCTCGGTCCCGGTCCTGGCCTCGGTCCCGGTCTCGGTCCCGGGCGCCGGGGCCTCGGCGTCCCGCGAGACGCCGGCCAGCCACCAGGTGGAGTCGTCGGCGCGGCGGTGGGCGTCCTCGGTGCCGGCGGCGACGGAGCGGTGGACGGTCGTGATGATGTCGGCCAGCTCGGCCGCGCGGTACTTGAGGTAGAAGTGCCCGGCCTCGTCCAGCACCACCACGGCGGTGGTGCCGGTGATCCGGTGCCACTCGCGGAACCGCTCCTGGTAGAAGTCGGTCGCCGGGTCGCGGTCACCGCAGACGGCGATGACGGGCGCCTTGATGGTGCCGCCCTCGCTCTCGAACAGGCGGGTGAAGTACCGTTCCGCCTCCTTGGTCCCGACCCGGCGGTTGCGCACGATCAGCCGCAGCTGCTCGGCCTCCACCTCGTCGGTGTCCAGACCGGCGGCGGCCAGCGCGTTGATCATGCCCTGGTCGCTGCGCCACTTGTCGGCGAGTTCCGCGAACCACTCGCCCACGGCCGCGCCGCGCCCCTGGGGGCGGGCGAAGGGGAAGATCCCGCCCAGGTGGACGGCCTCGATCTCGCGCCCGGCCGCCTCCACCTGGCGCGCGATCTCCACCGCCAGCCGCACGCCGACGCCGCAGTGGCCGTAGAGGACGACCCTGCCCTCGACGTTCTCGATGATCTCCTGCGCGCAGAGGGCGGCGACCTCGTCGGTGTCCATCGCCTCCTCGCCCAGTTCGTGGCCGGGCACGGCGATCGAGTGCAGCGCCCAGTCCTCGGGCAGCGCGTCCGCCAGCGGCTTGTAGATCAGCGCGCTGCCACCGCCGTACGGTGCGCAGACGACGCTGCCCGCCGTGCGGCGGCGCTCCGGGGTGAGGCGGTGCAGGAGCCGGCGCGGGCCGCGGTCGGCCTGCGGATCGCTCACCAGTGCGGCGAGCTGACGGACCGTCGGGTACTTGAAGAGGTCCATCACGCCGACCGGTGTCGGCAGCTCCGGGAACGCCCGTCTCAGCCGCGCGACCACCTGGGTGGCGAGCAGGGAGTGGCCGCCCAGCTCGAAGAAGTCGTCCAGCGCGCCGACCCGTTCCACGTCCAGCAGGTCGGCCCACATGGCGGCGATCAGCGTCTCGGCCTCGCCGTCCGGCTCGACGAACGCGCCGCTCACCGGGCCGTCCTCGGGTTCGGGCAGCGCCTTGCGGTCCACCTTGCCGTGCGCCTGGAGCGGGAAGCCCTCCAGCGACACGTACCGGGCCGGGACCATGTAGTCCGGCAGCACGTCCAGCAGGCGGGCCCGCAGTTCGGCGGGCACCAGCGGCTCGGGGTCGCCGGGCCGTTCCAGGTAGGCGACCAGGTTCTGCTTGACGCCCTCACCGCGGGCCAGGACGACGGCCTGGGTGACGCCGGGCAGTTCGGTCAGCGCCGCCTCGATCTCCCCGGGCTCGACCCGGTAGCCGCGCACCTTGATCTGGTCGTCGCTGCGGCCCAGGTAGTCCAGCGCGCCGTCCGCGCGCCAGCGCGCCAGGTCGCCGGTGCGGTACATCCGCCCGCCGGGCGGGCCGAACGGGTCGTCGACGAAGCGCTCCCCGGTCAGCTCCGGGCGGCCCAGATACCCGCGCGCCAGCCGGTCACCGCCCAGGAACAGCTCCCCGGTCCCCCCCGGCGGCACCGGCTGGAGCGCCTGGTCGAGGACGTAGCAGCGGGCGCCGGCGAGCGGCGTGCCGATCGGCGTGCTCCCGTGCCCGGCCGCCGCGCCGGCCACCACCTCGTGCACGGTGATCCCGACCGTCGCCTCGGTCGGACCGTAGTGGTTGAACACCGCGCACCGGCCGGGCTGCGCCAGTTCCGCGGCCCACGCCCAGGACGACGCCTCCCCGCCCAGCACCAGCGCCCGGCGCGGCAGCAGCCGCTCCACCGGCACGTCCGCCGTCAGCGCCGCCAGGTGCGAGGGCGTCATCTTGAGATAGTCGATCCCCAGCGTCTCGACGGCGTCGGCGAGTTCGACCCCGGCGATCCGGCGCGGCAGCAGATGCACCCGTCCTCCGGTGGACAGCGCCAGGTAGAGCATCGTGATGCTGAAGTCGAACGACAGGGACTGCAGCAGTCCGTAGGAGGCGTCCGGCTCGACCCGCAACCGCTCCCGCACACCCGCCAGGTAGTTCAGGATCTGCCGGTGCTGCACCGCCACGCCCTTGGGCGTCCCGGTCGAGCCCGAGGTGTAGATCACGTACGCCAGGTCGTCCGGCCCCGAGACCTCCGCCAGCGGCCCGTCGTCGCCGGTGAGGTCGTCGACGTCGGTCAGCACCTGGGCACCGGAGTGGTCGCCGAAGCGCTCACGCAGCACCGAGTCCGTGACCAGCACCCGCACACCCGCGTCCGCCACCAGGTGCGCCAGCCGGGCCGGCGGCTGCTCCGGGTCCAGGGGCAGATAGCCGCCACCGGCCTTCAGCACCGCGACCAGCGCCACCGCCAGCTCCGGCGACTGCTCCAGGCAGACCGCCACCCGGTCGTCCCGGCCCACCCCCAGCGACCGCAGCCGCCGGGCCAGCCCGTTGGCCCTGGCCTCCAGCTCCCCGTACGTCACCACCCGGTCCTCGAAGACCAGGGCCGGCGCCGCCGGTGTCCGCGCCGCCGTCCCGGCCAGCAGGGCCGTCAGCGTCGCCGGACCGCCCTCCGGCAGCTCCGGGCCGACGGCCCACCGCTCCAGCACGTCCCGCCGCTCCCCCGCCGTCAGCAGCGGGAGCCGGGAGACCGGCAGGTCGGGGTCGGCGACGGCGGCGGTGACCAGCAGCTCGAAGCGCTCGGCGAGCCGCTGGACGGTGACGTCGTCGAAGAGGTCGGTCCGGTAGGTGAGGAGGCCGTAGAGCCCGCCGTCCTTCTTCTCCCGCATGTAGAGGGCGAGGTCGCCGTGGGTGGTGGTGGCCTCGTACCCGAAGCCCTCGGAGTCGAGCGCCGGGGCGGCGCCTGCGGCCGCGCGGTCGCCGTAGTTCTGGAACGCGAACGTCACCTGGAAGACCGCCGAGCGGCTGACGTCCCGCTCGACCTCCAGGTCCGCCACCATCTGCTCGAACGGCACCTCCTGGTGCGCGTACGCGTTCAGCGTCGTCTCGCGCACCCGGCCGACCAGCCGTCCGAAGCCCAGCTCCTCGTCCAGCCGGGCCCGGATCGGCAGCATGTTGACGAAGGCCCCGACCACGCCTTCCAGTTCGCGGTGGAGCCGGCCGGCCACGGCCGAGCCGATCGCGAAGTCCCGCTGGCCGGAGTGTCTGCCGAGCAGGACCTGGAGCGCGGCCATCAGCACCATGTACGGGGAGGCCCCGTACGCGCGCGACAACTCCCGGACGCCGTTGGCCAGTTCCTCGCCCCAGTGGAACTCCAGCGCGGCGCCGTCGAAGGTGAGCAGCGGCGGGCGGGGCCGGTCGGTGGGCAGTTCCAGCGCGGGGACGCCGTCGAGTTCGGCCCGCCAGTAGTCCCGGGAGGCGGCGAGCGGGCCGTTCTCCAGCCGGTCCCGCTGCCAGCGGGCGTAGTCACCGAACTGGACCTCGAGGGCGGGGAGTTCCGCCGGGGTGCCGTGCGCGTGCTGGGCGTACAGGGCGTCGATCTCGCGGTTCAGGATGTCGATCGACCAGCCGTCGCAGATGATGTGGTGCATCACCAGGGCGAGGACGTGGTCCTCCTCGGCGATCCGCACCAGCAGGACGCGCAGCAGCGGCCCGGCGGCGAGGTCGAAGGGTTCGGTGACCAGGGCGCCGATCTCGTCGGCCGCGCGCCGTTCGGGGGCCGGGTCGGCGGAGGCGTCCAGGAAGCGGGCGGGGAAGGGCGCGGGGTCGGCGATGCGCACCTCGGCGGTGCCGTCCTCGGTGGTCGGGAAGGCCATCCGCAGGCCCTCGTGCCGGGCCACCAGCCCGGTCAGCGCCGCGTCCAGCGCGGCCCGGTCGAGGGGGCCGCGCAGCCGCCGGGCCGGCGCCAGCGCGTACGCCGTGCTGCCGGGCGCGAACTGCTCCATGAACCAGAGCCGTTCCTGGCCGCTGGAGAGCGGCGGAACCGTCCCGGCGGGCCGGGGGTCGACCGCTCTGGCGGGCGCGGCGGAACCGCGCAGGCGCTGGGCGAGCAGGGCGCGCTTGGTCGCGGACCAGTCGGCAGGCAGGTCCTGGGTATCGGTCATCGGTATTCCATTCGGGCGCACGGCGGGGAAGCGGACCGTGTGAGGCGGGCGGAACGTGCGTCGGGCAGGGGCGGGCGCCCGGGTGGGCGACGGCGGGCCGCGGGGCCGGCCGTCGCCCACCCGGGCCGCCCCGGGATCAGAGGTGCTCGCGGACGGCGGCGGCGATGCCGGCCGGGGTCGGGACGTCGAAGAAGACGTCGAAGGCGAGCTCCACGCCGAGCGCGGCGCGGATCCGGGCGCTGATCTGGATGATCGTCAGTGAGTGGCCGCCGAGGTCGAACAGGTCCTCGTCCGGGCCGAGGTCGGGCAGGTCCAGCACCTCGGACCAGATCCGCAGGACGGTCGCGGTCACCTCGTCGAGGGCGTCGCCCGGGGCCTGCCCGGGGTCGGTGGCGGCCGGTGTCTCGCGGGGCGGGACGGGCAGGGCACGGCGGTCGAGCTTGCCGTTGGGGGTGAGGGGCAGCCGTTCGAGGGTCAGGAAGCGCTGCGGGATCATGTAGCCGGGCAGGGTGCGGAGCAGGTGCTCGCGCAGTTCGGCGGGGGCCGGCGCGGCGGTGCCGGGGGCGGGGACGAGGTAGCCGGCGAGGAAGGGCTCGCCGGGGTTCTCCTCGTGCACGGCGGTGGCGGCCTCGGCGACGGCCGGGTGTTCCAGCAGCGCCGCCTCGATCTCGCCGAGTTCGATCCGGTGGCCGCGGATCTTCACCTGGTCGTCGATCCGCCCCAGGAAGGCGAGCTCACCCCCGGTCGTCCAGGCCGCCAGGTCGCCCGTCCGGTACAGCCGGTCCCCCGGCCCGCCGAACGGATCCGTCACGAAGCGCTCCGCGGTCAGCTCCGGGCGCCCGAGATAGCCCTCCGCGACGCCGTCACCGCCCAGATACAGCTCACCCGCCACGCCCACCGGCACCGGGCGGCGCCGCCCGTCCAGCACATACGCCCGGGTGTTGGCGATCGGCCGCCCGATCCCCACCGATTCCGGCTCCGCCGCGACCTCCGCGCACGTCGACCACACCGTCGTCTCGGTCGGCCCGTACACATTGAACAACCGGCCCACGGCCGCCCGCAGCTCCCGCGCCAGCGGCAACGGCAGCGCCTCGCCGCCCACCAGGGCCGTCACACCCCCCGGCACCGGCCCGCCCGCCAGCAGCACCCGCCAGCCCGACGGCGTCGCCTGCACATGCGTCACCCCCTCCCCGGCCACCAGCGCCCGCAGCCCCGCACCGTCCACCGCCAGACCCCCGGCCGCCACCACCAGCCGGCCGCCCGTCACCAGCGGAAGCCACAGCTCCAGACCCGAGATGTCGAACGACAACGACGTCAGACCCAGCCACACGTCCCCCGCCCCCGACCCCAGCCGGTCCGCGAACGACGTCAGCAGGTTCACCAACGCCCGGTGCCCCACCGCCACCCCCTTCGGTCGCCCCGTCGACCCCGAGGTGTACAGCACATAGGCGACGTTCCCCGGCTCGGTGCGTACGGCCTCGCCGCCGCCCCGGGCGTCCGCGAGGCGCAGCACGGCCGGGGCGGCGGCGGCCACCTCGGGTGCGGGCTCGCCGTCGGTGAGCAGCAGGGCGGCGCCGGAGTCGGCGAGGACGAACGCCAGCCGCTCGGCGGGGTAGCCGGGGTCGAGCGGCAGGTAGGCGGCGCCCGCGGCGTGGACGGCGAGCAGCGCGGCCGGCAGGTCGGCGGTGCGGTCGAGGTGCAGGCCGACCAGGTCGCCGGGCCGGATCCCGGCGGCGGTCAGCGCCTGCGCCAGGTCGTCGGCGCGGGCGATCAGCCGGCGGTAGGTGAGGTGGGTCCCGCCGGCGGTGACGGCGACGGCCTCCGGGGTGGCGGCGGCCTGGGCGCGTACCAGGTCGAGGGCGGTGCGGTCGGCCGGGTAGGCCCGGGCGGTGTCGTTCCAGGCCTCGGTGACCAGGTGGTGCTCGGCGGCGTCCAGCAGCGGCAGCGCGTCGACCGCGGTGTCCGGGTCGGCGACGGCGGCGGCCAGCAGGGTGGTGTAGTGGCCGGCGATGCGCTGAGCGGTCTCGGGGGCGAGCACCGACGGGTCGTACTGGAGGGAGAAGTCGATGCCGTCGGTGGTTTCGACGGCCTGGAGGTGCAGGGTGTTGCGGGCGGTGCGGTTGTACACGGCCCAGTCGGTCCGCGCGTCGGTGCCGGCGAACCGGGGCTCCCGGTCGGTCCTTCTCCGGTAGCCGAGGGAGACGGGGGCCAGGCCGATCCGGGGGGTGAGCCCGCCTACGGCCGTACCGAACGGCACGGTGCGGAAGGGGTAGCCGCCGCGCAGTTCGGCGCGGACGGCCCGGGCGTGGTCGGCGAAGGGTGCTTCGGCGGGCAGGCCGGTCGGGGCGTGCACGGGCAGCTCGTTGACGAACGGCCCCAGCTCACCGGCCTGTTCGGGGGTGCGGGTGGAGAGCGGGGCGGAGACCGGCACGGCCTCGCCGCCGTACCGGCGCAGCAGGGCGTGCAGGGCGGCGAGGACGAACTCGAAGACGGTGACGCCGGTTTCCCGGGCGGCCGCGTCCAGGGCCGCGCGCCCGGCGGCGTCCAGCCGGTGGCCGACGGCCTCGCCCGGCCCGGCGGCGGTGGTCGCGCGCGGGGCTCCGGGGAGCACGGGTTCGGTGGCGGCGGCCCAGCGCGGGCCGTACCGGTCGGCGGCGCGCCGGACGAGGTCCGGTGCGGCCGGTGCCGGTATCAGTGCTGGTGCTGGTGCCGGTGGGCCGGGGAGGGTGGGGGTGGCGCCGGACAGGGCCTCGCCGTAGGCGGTCGCGAGGTCGGCGACCAGGATGTCCTTGGAGTTGCCGTCGAAGACCGCGTGGTGGGCGACGACCAGCAACTCGGCGGCCCCGCCGGGCCCGTGGTAGAGGGTGAACCGCGCGAGCGGGCCGGTCTCCAGGTCGAAGGGGCGGGCGGTCTCCTCGGCCAGGCGCTTCTCCAGACCGCCGATGGCGTCCGCGGAGGCGTCCACCAGCTCCAACCGGGCTTCCCGGTCGGCCGGTTCGAGCACGACCTGTCCGCCGCGCTCCACCAGCCGCGCCGAAAGCGTCCGGTGACGTCGCGTCACGGCGTCGACCGCGCGGGCGAGCGCCTCGGCGTCGATCCGGTCGAAGGAGATCCGGACGGGCATGTGGAACGCCTCGCGGGCGAGGCCCAGCCGCTCGGTCAGCCAGATCCCCTGCTGGGCGGGCGAAGCCGGCACAGCGGGCGATACGGGCGGTGCCGGAGCGACAGGGTCGGACGCGGGGAGGAGTTCAGGCATCTGCGGCTCGCTTCGACAGTCGGAGAACGGTGCGGGGCGCGCACCCGGACGGCGACAACGATGGCGACCCCGGGCTTGTTGACGGCACGGCCGCCGGGTGGTGTCCGGCCCGCCCCCGGGACCGGCCGACAGGCCGCTGCGGCCCGGCCCGCCCGGCATCCCAGGATCACCCCCCTGATGCGCCGAAACGGATCCGGTCTTCCCCCCGTGAAAGACCAATGGCCCAGACCTGCCGAGAGATTCGCATAGACCCCATGCCCCGTCAAGGGTTGTCCACGCACCCGCCGCAGGCCGTCATGTACGCGCCCAACCTGCGGGGATGCCCGTTCGGGCCACCCGAACGGGCGGCTTCACTGACAAGCCGTCAACTCCTCATCACCTGGGCGAGATCGTAGGAAACCGGCTCCTCCAGCTGCTCGTAGGTGCAGCTCTCCGGCCGCCGGTCCGGGCGCCATCGGCGGAACTGCGCGGTATGCCGGAAACGTGCCCCCTCCATGTGGTCGTACGCCACCTCGACCACCCGCTCGGGCCGCAGCGCCACCCAGGAGAGGTCCTTGCCGCCGGTCCAGCGGCTCTGCGCACCCGGCAGCCGGGCGCCGGCGTGCGCCGCCTCCTCCGCCCAGGCTCCCCAGGGGTGGGCGGAGGCATCGGTCATCCGCAGCGGTGCCAGCTCCTCGGCCAGCTCCCGGCGGCGCGCCATCGGGAACGCCGCACAGACGCCGACGTGCTGCAGGCGCCCCTGCGCGTCGTTGATGCCGAGCAGCAGCGAGCCGACCACCGGGCCGCTCTTGTGCTCTCGGTAACCGGCCACCACGCAGTCGGCGGTGCGCTCGTGCTTGATCTTGAACATGGTCCGCTCCCCCGGCCGGTACGGCTGGTCCAGCGGCTTGGCCACCACCCCGTCCAGCCCGGCCCCCTCGTACTGCGCGAACCAGGTCCGCGCCACCTCGCGGTCCAGGGAGGCGGGCGCGGTGAACACCGGGTCGGTGGCGCCGGCCAGCGCCGCCTCCAGCGCCGGACGCCGCCGCGACAACGGCTCGTCCAGCAGCGCGGCATCACCGAGCGCGAGCAGGTCGAAGGCGACGAAGGAGGCCGGCGTCCGCTCGGCCAGCAGCCGCACCCGGCTCGCCGCCGGGTGGATGCGCTCCAGCAGTTCCTCGAACCGCAACCGCCCCTCCCGGGCGATCACCACCTCGCCGTCCAGCACGCAGCGCGGCGGCAGCTCCCGCCGCAGCGCCTCCACCAGTTCGGGAAAGTACCTGGTCAGCGGCTTTCCGGTACGGCTGCCGAGCTCCACCTCGTCGCCGTCGCGGAACACGACGGTGCGGAAGCCGTCCCATTTGGCCTCGTACTGCATCCCCGGCGGGATCTCGGCCACGGACTTGGCGAGCATCGGCGCCACCGGCGGCATCACGGGCAGGTCCATGGCTCCGATCCTCGCGCGCACGGCCACCGGGCGCGCGTCGGGCGGACCCCGCCTAGCGTGAGAGGCATGGGCTCAGCCGTGGAACTGGATGTCGCCGGGCGCAGCGTCCGGCTGTCGAACCCGGACAAGGTGTACTACCCGGAGCGCGGGTTCACCAAGCTGGACGTCGCGGAGTACTACCTGGCGGTCGCCGACGGCGTGCTGCGCGGGCTGCGCGACCGGCCGACCACGCTGCAGCGGTTCCCGGACGGTGTGGAGGGCGAGTTCTTCTACCAGAAGCGCGCGCCCAAGAGCCTGCCCGAGTGGCTGCCGACGGCCCGGATCAGCTTCCCGAGCGGGCGGTCGGCCGACGAGATCTGCCCGACCGAGCCGGCCGCCGTCCTCTGGGCGGCCAACCTGGGCTGTCTCACCTTCCACCCCTGGCCGGTGCGGCGCTCCGACACCGACCACCCGGACGAGCTGCGGATCGACCTCGACCCGCAGCCCGGCACCGACTTCCGCGACGCCGTCCGGGCCGCGCACGAGCTGCGCGCGCTGCTGGAGGAGTACGGGCTGCGCGGCTGGCCGAAGACGTCCGGCGGCCGCGGCCTGCACGTGTACGTGCCGCTGGAGCCGCGGTGGACGTTCACCGACGGCCGGCACGCGGTGATCGCGCTCGGCCGGATGCTGGAGCAGCGGATGCCGGGGCGGGTGACCACCGCGTGGTGGAAGGAGGAGCGCGGCGAGCGGATCTTCGTGGACTACAACCAGATGGCCCGGGACCGGACCATCGCGTCGGCGTACTCGCTGCGCGCCCGGCCGCGTGCGACGGCCTCCACGCCGTTGCGCTGGGAGGAGCTGGACGACGCCGTACCGGAGGACTTCGACCTGCGGACGGTGCCCGCCCGGTTCGCCGAGGCCGGCGATCCGCAGGCCGGGATGGACGGCGAGGCGTACCGGCTGGACGCGCTGCTGGAGCTGTACGAGCGGCAGCTGCGGGACGACGGCCTCGGCGAGCTGCCGTATCCGCCGGACCACCCCAAGGCGGCCGGGGAGCCGCCCCGGGTGCAGCCGAGCCGGGCCAGGAAGCGGTGAGCCCGGCGCCGGCCCGGCGGTGATCACGTAGGCTGACGCCCTTCGGGGGCCGGTGGTGGCGGAGGGGTGCGGGAATGGGCGGGCGCGGGCTGCGGGAGATCCTGGCCGACGCGGCGAAGGGGGCGTTCCCGCCGCCGGACGGCGGGGTGACGGTGGTGCCGCAGCCGTCGCCGCGCGAGGCCGGGGTGCTGTCGTTCTCCGCCCATGCGGTGGTGTTCACCGACGAGGACCCGGCCTGGGTGCGGGGCGTGCTCGCCGCCGTGCCGGGCGATCCGCTGGCCGCCCCGCTCTGTCCGCCCTTTCTGACGGCGTTCACCGAGCGCACCGGCCGGGTGGCGGGCAGCATCGACCTGCTGACGGTGGCGGGCCGGCTGCCCGGTGTGCCGCCGCTGCCGCTGGAGCCGGTCACGGACCGGGAGCACCCCCGGGTGGTGCGCGCCCTGCGCTACCGGGAGGACGTGCGGGTGTTCACGGTGGACGGCGGGGTGCTGGTCCTGGGGCGCGGGGTGGCCGGGCGGTGGGAGGGCGCGATCGAGGTCGGGCCGCGGGCGCGCGGCCGGGGTCTCGGGCGGGCGCTGGCGCTGAGCGCCCGGCACCTGCTGCCGGAGGGCGAGTGGATCTGGGCGCAGCAGGCGCCCGGCAACGCGGCGAGCGTCCGGGCGTTCCAGGCGGCCGGCTACCGCCCGGTCGGCGCGGAGACGCTGCTGGTGGCGGGGCGCCCGTGAGCGCGGAGCGGTTGTCCGTGGTCCCGGACGGGGTGCGGGCCCGGCTGGCGGTCCGGTTCGGGCCGTCCGCCGAGGCGTGGTGCGAGGCGCTGCCGGCGCTGGTGGACGGGCTGGCCCGGCGCTGGGGCCTGACGGTCCGGGCGGCCGGCGGGGGCGGGACGGCCCGGGTCTTCCGCTGCGCGCGGGCGGCCGGGGACACCGTCTGGCTGAAGCTCACCCCCGACCCCTCGGTGGCCGCGCAGGAGGCCGCCGCGCTGCGGGCGTGGGCGGGGCTGCCCTCGGTGGTGCGGCTGCTGGAGTACGACGCGGCGTCGAGCGCGCTGCTGCTGGCGGACGTCAGGCCGGGTTCGACGCTGCGGGAGCGCGCCTGGCGGCCGGCGGAGGTCGCGCCGCTGCTGGCCGCGCTGCGGTCGGTTCCCGTGGCGGGACCGGCGGGCGGGTCGGTGCTGTCGCCGTTGGCCGGGCGGGTGGACTTCCTGTTCGACCTCACCGAGCGGCGGGCCCCGGGCGCGGTGCCGGCCCGGGCGCGGGCGTCGGCGCTGGACCTGGCGGCGGGCGGTCCGCTCGCGCTGGTCCACGGCGATCTGCACCCGGGCAACGTCCTGGACGGCCCGGCCGGCCCGGTGGCGATCGACCCGCGGCCGTCCCTCGGGGATCCGGACTTCGACCTGGTGGACTGGGTGATCGACGGTGTCACCGACCGGCCCGCCCTGGAGGAACGGATCACCGGCCTGACCGCCCTCGTCCCCGGCTCCGACCCGGAGCGGGTGCTCGCCTGGTGCCGCGCCACCGCCGTGCTCATCGCCGCTCCGCGGGCGGCGGCGGGCCGACGCGACGCGGGGACGGCGTTCCTGCTGGAGCTGGCCGGGGTCTGACCGGGCCGACGGGCTACCGGGTGGGTGCGGTGGCCGCGACGATCCGCACCGCGTCGGCGATCTGGGCGTCCGTCAGATCGCCGCGCGCGGTGAGGCGCAGCCGGGAGACGCCGTCCGGGACGGAGGGCGGGCGGAAGCACCCGACGGCGAGCCCGGCCCGGCGGCAGTCGGCGGCCCAGGTGACGGCGGCCTCGGGGCCGGGGGCGCGGACCGACACGACGGCGGCGTCCGGGGTGGAGGCGTGCAGGCCCGCGGCGGCGAGCCGGGTGGCGAGCGTGCGGGCGACCTCGCGGGCGCGGTCGGCCCGGTGCGGTTCGGCGCGCAGCAGGCGCAGCGCGCCGAGGGCGGCGCCGGCGGCGGCCGGGGCGAGGCCGGTGTCGAAGATGAAGGTGCGGGCCGTCTCGGTGAGATGGCGGATCACCCGGCGCGGGCCGAGCACCGCGCCGCCCTGCGCGCCGAGCGACTTGGAGAGGGTGACGGTGGCGACGGTGTCCGGCTCCCCCGCGAGGCCGGCGGCCGCCAGCGCCCCGGCGCCGCCGGGGCCGAGAACGCCGAGCCCGTGTGCGTCGTCCACCAGCAGCGCGGCGCCGTGCGCGCGGGCGGCGGCGGAGAGTTCGGGCAGCGGGGCGGCGTTGCCGTCCACGGAGAACACGGAGTCGGTGACCACCAGGGCCCGCCGCCGGGCGCGTCCGGCGAGGACGGCGCGGACGGCGTCCGGGTCGCTGTGCGGGGCGCGGTGGACGTCGCCGCGGGCGAGCCGGCAGCCGTCGATCAGCGAGGCGTGGTTGTAGGCGTCCGAGACGATCAGGGTGTCGGGGTCGGTGAGCGCGGTGAGCGCGGCGAGGTTGGCGGTGTAGCCGGAGGAGAACACCAGCGCGGCCTCCGCCCCGCAGAACTCGGCCAGCTCGGTTTCGAGTTCGGTGTGCAGGGCGGTGGTGCCGGTGACCAGCCGGGAGCCGGTGGCGCCGCCGCCCCAGCGCAGGGCGGCGTCGGCGGCGGCCCGGGTGACGGCCGGGTGGCGGGTCAGCCCGAGGTAGTCGTTGCCCGCGAGGTCGAGCACCCGGTCCTCGGCCGGCCGGCTGCGCAGGGTGCGGGTGAGGCCCGCCGCGGCGCGCAGGCCGGCCGCCTCGTCGAGCCAGTCGAAGACGGCGGCGGGGGCGGCGAGGTGCGGTTCGGACACGGTGCGGTGAGCCATGGCGGCACTCTGGCACGCGCGCCACGGGCCGGGCAACGTGCGCCGGGGTACACGCCGGACCGGCCGTTCCGTCCGCGGGTGGGGGGTCCTGGCCGCCGTCGGCCGGCGGACCGTACGGAGGGCGATCGCCGGTGAGCGCCGCGAGGGCCTCGGTCCGGTGGACGCCCCGCCCGCCGTTCCCGCCCGGTGAGCGGCCCCGGGCTTTGCCGGGGACTACGGCGACCAGGCAAGATAGCGGGGTGACCCTCCTTGATCTGATGCCGAAGCCCGCCACACCCGACGCGCTGTACGAGACGTTCGCCGTCTGGGCGCAGGAGCGGGGGATCGCGCTGTACCCGGCCCAGGAGGAGGCGCTGATCGAGCTGGTGTCGGGGAACAACGTGATCCTCGCGACGCCGACCGGGTCGGGCAAGAGCCTGGTCGCGGCCGGGGCGCACTTCGCGGCGCTGGCCGAGGGCAAGCGGACCTTCTACACGGCGCCGATCAAGGCGCTGGTGTCGGAGAAGTTCTTCGACCTGTGCAAGATCTTCGGCACCGAGCAGGTCGGCATGATGACCGGCGACGCGAGCGTGAACCCGACCGCGCCGATCATCTGCTGCACGGCCGAGGTGCTGGCGCAGATCGCGCTGCGCGACGGGCGGCGGGCCGACGTCGGCCAGGTGGTCATGGACGAGTTCCACTTCTACGCCGAGCCGGACCGCGGCTGGGCCTGGCAGATCCCGATCCTCGAACTCCCGCAGGCGCAGTTCCTGCTGATGTCCGCGACGCTCGGTGACGTGCGCCGCTTCGAGGAGGACCTGACCCGCCGCACCGGCCGGCCGACCACCGTGGTCCGCTCCGTCACCCGGCCCGTCCCGCTGTTCTACGAGTACCGCCGCACCACCCTGCACGACACCCTGGAGGAGTTGCTGAAGACCGGTCAGGCCCCGGTCTACGTCGTGCACTTCACCCAGAAGGAGGCCGTCGACCGGGCGCAGTCGCTGATGAGCATCAACATGTGCTCGAAGGCGGAGAAGGACGCCATCGCCTCCCTCATCGGCAACTTCCGCTTCACCACCAAGTTCGGCCGCAACCTGTCCCGGTTCGTGCGCCACGGCATCGGCGTGCACCACGCGGGGATGCTGCCCAAGTACCGCCGGCTGGTCGAACGGCTCGCGCAGGCGGGCCTGTTGAAGGTGATCTGCGGAACGGACACCCTCGGTGTGGGCGTCAACGTGCCGATCCGCACGGTGCTGTTCACCGCGCTCTCCAAGTACGACGGTGTGCGGGTCCGGATGCTGCGCGCCCGGGAGTTCCACCAGATCGCGGGCCGCGCCGGACGGGCCGGGTTCGACACCGTCGGACAGGTGGTCGCCCAGGCGCCGGAGCACGTGATCGAGAACGACAAGGCGATCGCCAAGGCGGGCGACGACCCCAAGAAGAAGCGCAAGGTCGTCCGGAAGAAGGCCCCCGAGGGCTTCGTCGGCTGGACCGAGGAGACCTTCGACCGGCTGATCGGCGCCGATCCCGAGCCGCTGGTCTCCCGCTTCAAGGTGAGCCACGCGATGCTGCTGTCGGTGATCGGCCGACCCGGCAACGCCTTCGAGGCGATGCGCCACCTGCTCACCGACAACCACGAGGACCGCACCGCCCAGCGCCGGCACATCCGCACCGCGATCGCCATCTACCGCTCGCTGCTGGAGGGCGGCGTGGTCGAGCGGCTGCCGGAGCCGGACGCCGAGGGCCGGATCGTCCGCCTCACCCTGGACCTCCAGGAGAACTTCGCGCTCAACCAGCCGCTCTCCACCTTCGCGCTGGCCGCCTTCGAACTGCTCGACCCGACCTCGCCCTCGTACGCGATGGACGTCGTCTCGGTCGTCGAGGCGACCCTCGACGACCCGCGCCAGATCCTCGCCTCGCAGCAGAACAAGGCGCGCGGCGAGGCCATCGGCGAGATGAAGCGCGACGGCATCGAGTACGAGGAGCGGATGGAGCGCCTCCAGGAGATCACCTACCCGAAGCCGCTGGAGGAGCTGCTCACCCACGCCTACGAGGTGTACCGGCGGGCGCACCCGTGGATCGGCGACCACCAGCTCCAGCCGAAGTCGGTAATCCGCGACCTGTACGAGCGGGCGATGACCTTCACCGACTACGTCGGCCACTACGAGCTGGCCCGTACCGAGGGCATCGTGCTGCGCTACCTCGCCGGCGCGTACAAGGCGCTGGAGCAGACCGTCCCCGACGACCTCAAGACGGACGACCTCAAGGACGTCATCGCCTGGCTCGGCGAGCTGGTCCGCCAGGTCGACTCCAGCCTGCTGGACGAGTGGGAGCAGCTGGCCAACCCGACCGAGCCGCAGGCGGCGGAGGTCACCCTGGACGACAAGCCGGCGCCGGTGACGGCGAACGCGCGGGCGTTCCGGGTGCTGGTGCGCAACGAGATGTTCCGCCGGGTGGAGCTGGCGGCGCTGGAGCACTACGACGCGCTCGGCGAGCTGGACGGCGAGAACGGCTGGGACGGGGACCGCTGGGCGGACGCCATGGACGGGTACTGGGAGGAGTACGACGACCTCGGCACCGGACCGGACGCGCGTGGCCCGAAGATGCTGCTGATCGAGGAGGAGGACTCCGCCTGGCGGGTCCGGCAGATCTTCGACGACCCGGAGGACGACCACGACTGGGGCATCAGCGCCGAGGTCGACCTGTACGGCTCGGACGAGGAGGGCCGGGCGGTGGTCCGGATCACCGCCGTGGACCGGCTGGGCGGCTGACGCCCGGAGGACGGAACGGAAGCGGGGGCTCGCGCACAGGCGCGGGCCCCCGCTGTTGTCGGATCATCAGCCCTGTTCATCGGCTCCGCTCATCGGCGCTGCCCGGATCACGGCCCCAGGACGCGGCCACCGTCACATCCAGATGAACGGCAGGCCCACCGAGTAGGAGATCGCCCGGGTCGCCTCTTCCAGCGCCTGCTCCGAGCCGGCCGCGGCGGTGGACGCCGCACCGGACGGGGTGGCGCCGCCGGAGGCGGTGGCCGTCGCGGTGCGGCCCTCGCCGGGGCGCGAACTGGTGACGGTCACGTAGTGCCCGACGGCCTCGACGCGGGGCTCCGAGCCGGGCTTGGCGGTACCGGCCGGCTGCGCGGGGGCGGTGGTGGCGTCCTGCAGGATGAAGGCGAGCGCGCCCGGCTTGGCCCGCAGGGCCTCGGTGGCCCTGGTGGCGGTGGCCTGGTCGGGGAAGCGCAGCACGGTGACGCTGCTGAGCACCGCCTTCTCCTGGCCGACGAAGCTGACGGTGAGATAGCCCTGGCAGCCGCTGTCGCGCAGCGGGTCCTGGGTCCGGTCCTGGAGCGCCTCGGCGCAGTCGACACCCTGCCGGACGCCGGAGCGCTTGCCCTTGTAGGCGCCGACCTCGACCAGCCGCTGGGCGGGGAAGTAGGTGTCGACGTTGAGGCCCTCGGGGTCGGTCACGGTGCGCGGCGGCGGTGCGCCGACCACCCGCGGCGTCTTGCTCGCGTCCTTGCTGGACGGGCCGAGGCCGGGTATGAAGTCGCCGGGCGTCGGGCGGGTGATGATCCAGCCGCCGGCCGCCACCACACCGACCACGACGATCCAGCCCACGGCCCGGCGGGCACTGATCCTTCTCCCCCGGTACGCTCCGGCCGGCGTGCCGGATCCGTGCTCTTCCTGCTCTCCCGATGACGGGGTGCGCTCCCCCTGCGTGGTCATGGCGCAGATTCTAAGCAGTACGCGGGTGGCGCAGATCACGGGGGCGGCCGTTGACGATCATCATCCGCTACCGACGGGTAACGGGCCGCACCGGCCGCGGCTCGCCGACGTGACCAGCGCCACTACCGTGAGCTGCGACACTGTGACAACTCGCACATCCTCCCCTGGATCTTCTGGTGGGTTTGCTCTGGCGTCGCTCACGGACCAGCAGGCAGGATCAGGCCCATGGATCTGCTCGATACCCTCACCGCCAAGGGCCTGCGCGGCGAAACCCCCACCCGGGAAGAGGCCCTGGCCGTCCTCGCCACCACCGACGACGAGCTGCTCGACGTGGTCGCGGCCGCCGGCCGGGTGCGCCGGCGGTGGTTCGGCCGCCGGGTGAAGCTCAACTACCTGGTGAACCTGAAGAGCGGGCTCTGCCCGGAGGACTGCTCGTACTGTTCCCAGCGTCTGGGCTCCAAGGCCGAGATCCTCAAGTACACCTGGCTGAAGCCGGACCAGGCCGCCGACGCGGCCAGGGCCGGGGTCTCCGGCGGCGCCAAGCGGGTCTGCCTGGTGGCCAGCGGCCGCGGCCCGACGGACCGTGACATCGACCGGGTCACCGACACCATCGCCGCCATCAAGGGCGCCGACCCGGCGGTCGAGATCTGCGCCTGCCTGGGCCTGCTCTCCGACAACCAGGCCGAGCGGCTCAAGGCGGCCGGCGCCGACGCCTACAACCACAACCTCAACACCTCCGAGGGCACCTACGGCGACATCGCCACCACCCACACCTACGCGGACCGGGTGGACACCGTGCGGAAGGCGCACGGCGCGGGCCTGTCCGCCTGCTCCGGCCTGATCGCGGGCATGGGCGAGACGGACGCAGACCTGGTGGACGTGGTCTTCGCGCTGCGCGAGCTGGGCTCGGACTCGGTGCCGGTCAACTTCCTGATCCCGTTCGAGGGCACCCCGCTGGCCAAGGAGTGGAACCTCACCCCGCAGCGCTGCCTGCGCATCCTGGCGATGGTCCGCTTCGTCTGCCCGGACGTCGAGGTCCGGATCGCCGGCGGGCGCGAGGTGCACCTGCGCTCGATGCAGCCGCTGGGCCTGCACATCGCCAACTCGATCTTCCTCGGCGACTACCTGACCAGCGAGGGCCAGGCCGGGCAGGCCGACCTCGACATGATCAAGGACGCGGGCTTCGAGGTCGAGGGCGCCGGCGAGGCCACCCTGCCCCGGCACCGCGCGGACGTCACGGCCCCGGCCGGCTCCTGCGGCACCGCCCCCGGCGCCGCCGTCTCCCCCTGCGGCACCGGCGGCGGCTGCGGGCCCTGCGGCGGCCACGGCGACGAGCCCGCCGCCGAGGAGGACCAGAACGACGAGCCGCGCAACGGCCTCGTCCGGGTCCGCCGACGCGGCGCCGGCACCGAACTCGCGCCCAACGCCTGACGATCCGGGGGAACCCTCATCATGACCCAGCTGTCCGCGGACACCCTCCTCGCGCTCGACCGGGCGCACGTCTGGCACCCGTACGGGCCGATGCCAGGCACCGCCACCCCGTACGTGGTCGAGTCCGCGTCCGGCGTCCGGCTGCGGCTCGCCGAGCCCGTCGCGGGCGGCCGGCGCGAGCTGATCGACGGGATGTCGTCCTGGTGGGCGGCGATCCACGGCTACGGACACCCGGTGCTGGACGAGGCGGTGCGCGAGCAGCTGGGCCGGATGAGCCATGTGATGTTCGGCGGGCTCACCCACGAGCCCGCCGTCCGGCTGGCCGCCCGGCTGGTGGAGATCACGCCGGAGCCGCTGCGGCACGTCTTCCTGGCCGACTCCGGGTCGGTGGCCGTCGAGGTCGCGATGAAGATGTGCCTGCAGTACTGGCAGTCCGTCGGCCGCCCGGAGAAGCGGCGGCTGCTCACCTGGCGCGGCGGCTACCACGGGGACACCTTCCACCCGATGTCGGTCTGCGACCCGCAGGGCGGCATGCACCACCTGTGGGGCGGCGTGCTGCCCGACCAGCTCTTCGCACCGCAGCCGCCGGCCGGCTTCGACGCCCCGCTGGACACCGAATACGCCGACCGGTTCGACGAACTGATGGAGCGTCACGCCGGTGAGCTGGCCGCGGTGATCGTCGAACCGGTGGTGCAGGGCGCCGGCGGGATGCGGTTCCACTCCCCGGCCTATCTGCGGATGCTCCGCGAACTCTGCGACCGCCACGGCGTGCTGCTCGTCTTCGACGAGATCGCCACCGGGTTCGGGCGCAGCGGCGCCCTGTTCGCCGCCGACCACGCGGGCGTCTCGCCGGACGTGATGTGCCTGGGCAAGGCGCTGACCGGCGGCTATCTGACCATGGCCGCGGCCCTGTGCACGAGCGAGGTCGCGGACGGGATCAGCCGGGGCGAGATGCCGGTGCTGGCGCACGGCCCGACGTTCATGGGCAATCCGCTGGCCGCCGCCGTCGCCAACGCGTCGATCGACCTGCTGCTCGGGCAGGACTGGCAGCTGGAGGTGAAGCGGATCGAAGTCGCCCTGCGGGACGGCCTGGCGGGCGCGGCGGACGCGCCCGGGGTGCGGGACGTCCGGGTGCGGGGGGCGATCGGCGTCGTACAGCTGGACCACCCGGTGGACGTGGCGGCGGCCACCGAGGCGGCGGCGCGGGAGGGCGTCTGGCTGCGCCCCTTCCGGGACCTGATCTACACCATGCCGCCCTATGTGACGGGGGACGAGGACGTGGCGCGGATCTGCGCCGCCGTGACGGCCGCGGCGGTGGCCGGATGAGCGCCCGGATCCTGTTCGTCACGGGCACCAACACCGAGGTCGGCAAGACGGTGGCCACGGCCGCCGTCGCCTCCGCCGCCCTCCAGGCGGGCCTGCGGGTCGCGGTGCTCAAGCCTGGGCAGACCGGCGTCGGCCCGGGCGAGCCCGGGGACGCCGAGGAGGTGGCCCGGCTGGCCGGCCGGCTGACCACCCGCGAACTCGGCCGCTACCCGGAGCCGTTGGCCCCGGACACGGCGGCCCGCCGGGCCGGGCTGCCCCGCGTCTCGCCCGAGCGGGTGGCGGCCACCGTCGCGGAGCTCGCCGAGGGCCACGACCTCGTCCTGGTCGAGGGCGCGGGCGGCCTGCTGGTCCGCTACGACGACGAGGGCCGCACCCTGGCCGACCAGGCCCGGGCCACCCGCGACCGCGGCCTGCCGGTGGCGGTGCTGCTGGTGGCCACGGCCGGTCTGGGCACGCTCAACATCGTCGCCCTCTCGGCCGAGGCGCTGGCCGCCCGCGGCCTCGACCTGCTCGGGGTGGTCATCGGCGCCTGGCCGGACGCGCCCGGCCTCGCCGACCGGTGCAACCTCGCCGACCTGCCGCGCTCGGCGGGCGCGCCCCTGCTCGGCGCGCTGCCCGAACGGGCCGCCGGCGCCGGGGACTTCGCCGCCCTGGCGCTCGCCTCGCTGGCCCCGGAGCTGGGCGGCCGGTGGGACGCCGAGGAGTTCGGCCGGGCGCACCGGCCGGCCTAGGGCCAATGCCGGTGACTTTGTGGTCGGTGTCTCGTTGGTTGTGGTGTGGCGAGGGTGGGGCAGGTCAAGTCGCCTGCGGATGAGCGGATATCGGACC
>NZ_JBIUYD010000027.1:0-41961 GCF_044744345.1 Kitasatospora sp. NPDC087315
TCCTTCAGGCCGCCTTCCAGCGGGCCCTCCGGGCGCTTCGTTCTTTCGTGTTCTCAGCTTATCAGATGTTTTCCGCCCCGTTTTCCGGAGTTTCATTCATCGGATTCGCTTTCCGCCGCCCCTCTCGGTGCGACTCCGGAACTGTACGGGCCCGGGCACGCCACATGCAAATCGCCCCCGCCCGGGCTTCCCGGGCGGGGGCGATCGACGTGCTCAGCGGACCTCGGTGATCTCCGGGCCGCGGGCGAACGGATCGAGCGCGGTGCCACCGAAGCGGTTCTCGCCCTCGCCGCCGGCCGCCGCGGTGGCGCCACCGTCGGCGACCATCTGGGCGTCCTCCGGAAGCTTCAGCACGATCGGGTCGCGAGGCGCCATCGGGCTCTCACCACGGACGACGACCGTCTGCTGGAAGACCTGCTCCAGGATTCCGGCCATCTCGGGCTGCACGGCGGCCTGGCCGGAGATCACACCCCGGAGGAACCAGCGCGGCCCGTCGCAGCCGACGAAGCGCACCAGCTGCACACCCTGCGTGCCGTCCGGCAGCTGCACGGGGACCTGGGCGCGGAGGTGCCAGCCGAGCGGGCCCTCCTCCTCGTCCACGATGCCGCCCTGCGAGGTGATGCCACTGGCGATCTCCTCGCGGACCTCGCCCCAGATGCCCTCGGACTTGGGAGCCGCGAAGGCCTGGAGCTGGATGGCGCTGTTGCCGAGGACCAGCGTCGCGGCCACGATCGACTCGCCGGCCACCTCGACGCGCAGTTCCATCCCCTCGACACCGGGGACCAGCAGACCCCCGAGGTCCACCCGGCCCTCCTCCGGCTTCTCCAGCTCGGAGTGGTCCCACGGACCGTCCGGACGCGGGGCCGGCGGCAGCCCGACCCGGTCCGTCGGGTCCAGCTCGGTCACGTTCTCGCTCTCGGCGGAACCTTCGACGTCATCGGCCGTCTCGTCGGCGCTGATGGCGTCGTCGGCGAGCTGCTCGACAGCGTCCTCGCTCTTCTGGCGACGACGGAACACGGTCACTGTCCTTCCCGGTCCAAGACCGATGCGAATACCTGCTCGGCTTCCTGCGAGGCCGCGGGCATGCTAGACCGCGGCGTGGCCGCCGGTCGACCCGAACCCGCCCTCGGCGCGTGCCGACCCCGGCAGCTCGGCCACCTCGTGGAAGCGGGCCTTCTCGACCTGCTGGACGACCAGCTGGGCGATCCGGTCCCCTCGGCGGAAGCTGACCCCCTCGCGCGGGTCCAGATTGACGACGATCACCTTGATCTCTCCACGGTACCCGGCATCGACCGTCCCTGGGGCGTTCACCAGAGCAACTCCGCAACGAGCTGCGAGCCCGGAGCGGGGGTGGACGAACGCCGCGTAGCCGTCGGGCAGGGCGATGGCCACGCCGGTGGGGAGGACGACCCGCTCGCCGGGGGCCAGCTCGGCGTCGACGGTGGTCCGCAGATCGGCGCCCGCGTCGCCGGGCTGCGCGTACGCGGGCAGCGGCAGGTCGGGGTCGATTCGCCTGATCAGGACGTCTACCGGCGGACGGGGGGTGCTGCTCAAGGGTTCACCTCAAAGGCTCGGGCGCGCTTCATCAGGTCGGGGTCGTCGAGAACCTTCTCGATGTCCTCGGGTCGACCGTTCTTGGTGAAGTGTTCCAGCTTCACCTGAATGAAGAGCGCCTGCGCACGCACCGCGACCGGTCCGTCCGGGCCGCCGATCCGCGCCTCGCCGGCGCTGTAGATCTTCCGGCCGTGCACGCCGGTGATCCAGGCCCGCAGGTGCAGCACGGAACCGACCGGCACCGGGGCGACGAAATCGGTCTCCAGCCGGCCGGTGACGGCGGGGGCGTGCAGCAGCCAGTTCAGCGTGCCGAGGGTCTCGTCCATGGCGGTGGTCAGCAGGCCGCCGTGGGCCAGGCCCGGGCCGCCCTGGTGGGCCTGGCCGACGGTGAACTCGGCGGTGACGTCCAGTCCCTCGCCGGCCACCGCGTCGATCCGCAGGCCGCCGGGGTGCTGCGGGCCGCAGCCGAAGCAGTGCTCGTAGTGCGAGCCGAGCCGGGTGCCCGGGGCCGGCGCCTGCGGGGCCCGGGGCGGCAGCACGGCGTCCGGGGGCGGCGTGGTCGGCGACAGGACGGCGGGCAGGTGCGCGGACGACTGCGCGGACGGGGAGGCTGCGGACGGAGAAGCTATGGAACCGGTCACGGCGACCAACCCTACCCAGCGGTAGGAAGCCGGGAAGCGGGGGTGCCGTCCCGCTCCGTCCGTCACGGCGATCACAATGGGGGCATGTACGACGAACGCCTCACCGTGCCGCGCTCCTGGTGGTTGCTCCCGGTCGCGATCGGGCTCACGCTCGCGATGATCCTGCTGCGTTTCAGCGCGGTGGGCGCGCTGGTCGGGCTGGTGGTCGGCATCGCGGCCGGCGCGGCCGCGATCAGCAGCTACGGCTCGGCCCGGATCCGGGTGGTGCAGGGCTCGCTGGTGGCCGGCCCGGCCCGGATCCCGGTCGACGCCCTCGGCGCCGCGCACCCGCTCAGCCCGGCCGAGGCGGTCGCCTGGCGCGGGCCGAAGGCCGATCCGCGCGCCTTCATGCTGCTGCGCAGCTACGTCCCGACCGCACTGCGCGTCGAGGTCAGCGACCCGGCCGATCCCACGCCGTACCTGTATCTGTCGACCCGCTCGCCGATGAAGCTGGCCGAGGCCCTGGAAGAGGCCCGCCGCGGCGCCCGGGCCTGAGCGTCCGGCCGGTCCCGGCCGGGGCCGCGCGAAGACCCGGAAAGAAGACCCGGAAAACGGAGAGGGACGGTTCCGCGATGCGGGACCGTCCCAAATCTCTCCGTGCTGCACAGAAAAGCGCGGTACGAGGTACTGCGCCGGTATGACCTGACCCCGTACTGCCGGTGCGTCCGCCTCGACGGCCGCCGGAACTGCCGTCCGGCCCCGCTGCCCGGGGCCGGAAGGGGCGGTGTGCCGGTCTCGCGGGAGCCGCGAGGCCCGGACCATGGCCGCCCTGGCGCTCAGGCGCCGCAGTCCCGGCAGATCGGGTTGCCGTTCTTCTCGCTGTACAGCTGGCTGCGGTGGTGCACCAGGAAGCAGCTCATGCAGGTGAACTCGTCGGCCTGCCGGGGCAGCACCCGGACCGAGAGCTCCTCGTTCGAGAGGTCCGCGCCCGGGAGCTCCAGGCCCTCGGCCGCCTCGAACTCGTCGACGTCGACCGAGCTACCGGTCTTCTCGTTCCGCCGAGCCTTCAGTTCCTCGATGCTGTCCTCGTTGAGGTCGTCATCGGTCTTGCGTGGGGTGTCGTAGTCCGTTGCCATTTTTCGCTCTCCCCCTCCGGGTTTGTGCGGTGTGTGCGGTATCTCCAGCGCACGTAACGCATGGGGGGTCGGTCTTGTGCCCGACCCGAGGCGGAGATTTTGCCTTACTTCAAGCCCTGTTACTCAATCGACACTCAGCCGGGGGTCCGTTGGGGTGATCCGGTCGGGCGCTGAGGGCCTCACGCTGGGCCATCGCCGATCTGGGACGGGGCCCGCCCGGCGGACACTCACGGTGATCATAAGCCCTGCGGAGGCCTGCCAATTCCCTTGCCCACCAGGGACGCCCGTCAACCCGCCCGAGCGCCACCGGCCACCCGGCTCCTCACGGACGGCGACCGGGGCGCCCGTCGACATGATCACTCTCCGGGGTCGCTCCAACGCTCGGGGCGACTTTGTGTGAGCTTGCTCACGTTCTGAATCTTCCGGGGCAAACCACGGAAAATCCACCCAAGCGGAGCGGGTGGATCCCCGGGTCGGCCGGCCGCGCGGTTCGTGCCCCGCCGCTCGTGCGGCCCGGCCGCGCGCTCCCCGAACGGGCCGCACGCCCCCGACCGGGCGTGCTCCCTCCGACGGCCTCGCGTCCGGGCCTCGCGTCCGGGCCTGCCGTCCGCTACCGGGCGGCCACGCGGGCGGCCCGGCGGGCCAGCAGCGCGGCCTGCCGCTCGGCGAACTTGGACGCCTGCGCGTCCAGCCCGCCGAGGAAGGCGCCGAGCTCGTCCTGGGCCTGCAGGCCCTCCGGGCCGAGCCCGCCGATCTCCATGACCTTGAGGTGTCGCAGCACCGGCTGCAGCACGTCGTCGTGGTGGATCCGCAGGTTGTAGACGCCGCCGATGGCGATCTGGGCGGCGGCCCGCTCGAAACCGGGGATGCCGTGGCCGGGCATCCGGAAGTTGATGATCACGTCGGCGATGGCCCGCATGGCCTGGTCAGGGGCTATCTCCAGAGCCGCCTTCAGCAGGTTCCGGTAGAAGATCATGTGCAGGTTCTCGTCGTTGGCGATCTTCGCGAGCAGCTGGTCGCAGAGCGGGTCCCCGGCGAAGTGGCCGGTGTTGCGGTGCGAGATGCGGGTCGCGAGCTCCTGGAAGGCCACGTAGGCGACCGAGTGCAGCATGCTGTGCGCGTTGTCGGACTCGAAGCCCTCCGACATGTGGCTCATCCGGGCCCGCTCCAGCTCGTTCGGGTCGACGGCCCGGGTGGCGAGCAGGAAGTCACGGATCGCGATGCCGTGCCGGCCCTCCTCGGCGGTCCAGCGGTGCACCCAGGTGCCCCAGGCACCCTCGCGGCCGAACATGGTGGCGATCTCGTGGTGGTAGCTGGGGAGGTTGTCCTCGGTCAGCAGGTTGACCACGAGCGACACCCGGCCGAGCGGGGTGACCTGCGACTGCTCCACCGCCCAGGCCTCGCCGCCCAGTACGCCGTCGAAGTCACGGCCCTGGCTCCACGGGACGAACTCGTGGGGCATCCAGTCCTTGGCGACCTTCAGGTGGCGGTCGAGCTCCTTCTCCACCACCTCTTCGAGGGCCATGATCAGCCGCGCGTCGGTCCAGGCGCTCGAACCGGGAGAAGCGGTGCGCTGCACGGGGGCGATGGTCACGAGTCTTGCTCCTGAGGGACGGGCACGCGCGGGACGGGCGCGTTGGGCGGACACGTCGGAAAACGCACTTACGGTTGCGTAGGTTACGACACCGTAAGTTGCTCGGGCCGGAAATGACAAGCCGCCCCCGCCAGGCCTTATGTCGTCTTGACAGACCTGGCGGGGGCGGCTGGAAACGGTCGGCGCGCGAAGCGGTGACGCCCGGGCGGCACAGTGGGGCACGGACGGGCCCAGGGGGCCGGTCAGGCGGCCGGGAGGCGGACCCGCATGGTGAGGCCGCCACCGGTGCGCGGAATGGCCTCGATGACACCTCCGTGGGCCCGGACCACCGACCGGACGATGGAGAGGCCGAGCCCGACGCCCTTGTCGCTGCGGGTGCGGTCGGCGCCCTTGACCCGGCGGAACGGTTCGAAGATGTGCTCCAGTTCGTACCCCGGCACGACCGGGCCGGTGTTGGAGACCACCAGCTCGCCGCCGCCGGGCACCGCGGCGGTGGAGATCTCGACCCAGCCGTCCGCGACGTTGTAGCGCACGGCGTTCTGCAGCAGGTTGAGCGCGATCCGCTCCAGCAGCACGCCGTTGCCCGACACGACGGCCGGGTCCAGCGTCGAACGCAGTTCCACCTCGCGCTTGGTGGCCTCGGCCCGGGTCTGCTCCAGCGCCCTGGTGGCCACCTCGGACAGCTCCACCGGGCGGCGGTCGGTGAGGTTGTTGTCGCTGCGGGCGAGCAGCAGCAGGCCCTCCACCAGCTGCTCGCTGCGCTCGTTGGTGGCCAGCAGGATCTTGCCGAGATGCTGGAGATCGGCCGAGGCGCCCGGATCGGAGAGCTGGACCTCCAGCAGGGTCCGGTTGATCGCCAGCGGGGTGCGCAGCTCGTGCGAGGCGTTGGCGACGAAACGGCGCTGGGAGTCGAAGGAGCGGTCCAGGCGGTCCAGCATGTCGTCGAAGGTGTCGGCGAGTTCCTTGAGCTCGTCGTCCGGCCCGTCCAGTTCGATCCGGCGGTGCAGGTCGGAGCTGGCCACCTCACGGGCGGTGCGGGTGATCCGGCCGAGCGGGTGCAGGACCCGGCCGGCCATCGCGTACCCGGTGGCGAAGGCGATCACGGCGAGGCAGACCAGCACCGTGAGGGACTTGCGGAGCAGGGTGTTGAGCGCCGCGTTGGAGTTGCCGTCGAACTGGTGGGCGAGGGCCTGGTTGAACTGGTCGCTGCTCATCCGGACGCCGTTGACCACGGCGCCGTCCGGCCCGAAGTTGAACGGCGGCGGCTGGAGGATGCTCAGGGCCTGCCCGACGAAGAAGTACATCAGCAGCAGCAGGACGACCCCCGCCATCAGGAACATCCCGCCGTAGAGCAGGGTGAGCCGGATGCGGATGGTGGGGCGGAAGGGCAGCCAGGCGAGCATGCCGTCGCCGGGGACGTAGCCGTCGTGCGGGGCGGTGCGCAGGCGCGGGGCGCGCGGCGGGTGCACGGGCTTGGGCGGTACGGCGCGGCCGCCGGCAGGCGCACCGGAGGGCCCGCCGGCCGGGGGCGGGGTGGTCATGATCGTCCTCTCGGAGCGTCCGCCGGGGCGGGCGCGTGACAGTCGGACCCGAAGGGATCCGGTTCAGAAGTGAAGTGGTCCGGTCAGATCCGGTAGCCGGAGCCGGGAACCGTGACGATCACCGGCGGATCGCCGAGCTTGCGGCGCAGCGTCATCACGGTGACGCGCACCACGTTGGTGAACGGGTCGGTGTGCTCGTCCCAGGCCTTCTCCAGCAGCTGCTCGGCGGAGACGACGGCGCCGCCGGCCCGCATCAGCACCTCCAGAACGGCGAACTCCTTGGGGGCGAGCTGGACGGTCCGCCCCTCGCGGATCACCTCGCGGCGGCCGGGGTCGAGCGAGATGCCGGCCCGCTCCAGCACCGGCGGCAGCGGGACGGTCGCCCGGCGGCCCAGTGCCCTGACCCGGGCGACGAGTTCACTGAAGGCGAACGGTTTCGGAAGGTAGTCGTCCGCACCGATCTCCAGGCCCTCGACCCGGTCGCTGATGTCGCCGGAGGCGGTCAGCATGATCACCCGGGTGGCCAGGCCCTGGTCGACCACACTGCGGCAGACGTCGTCCCCGTGGACCAGCGGCAGGTCCCGGTCGAGCACGACCACGTCGTAGTCGTTGACCGCGATGCGCTGGAGCGCGGCCTCCCCGTCGTACACCACGTCGACGGCCATCGCCTCGCGGCGCAGGCCGGTGGCGACGGCCTCGGCGAGCAGCTGCTCGTCCTCGACGACGAGAACCCGCACGGTGGTTGTCCCTTCTCCAGGCCGGCCCCGGAAGCGGACGCACGGCTCCGACGGTGCCTCCATCCTGCCTGGTCCAGCGGTAAAGCAGCGATAAGCTGCCCCGGAGGCAGGGCCCCGCGCGGGGCCGCCGGTCACGATTCGTGTCGGGAACACTCCGCTTGGACTGTGACACAGGCAACTTTCTCGCCCCGGGAGGTTTCCCCGGCCCGGGCGGGGGGAGGAGTGCTGCACACCCGCGATCTGGCCACTGGCCGATCGCACCCACCCGCCGTGCGTTCATCCGCGCCGGCCCTGGGGCTGGGGCGTCGCCGGGAGCGGCCGAAGGCCGTCTCCGCGCCCGACCGGAGATTCCGACCTGCCGGCTCGGACGCTTCCGCCGGCCACCATCACCCTGGGGCGGGGGACGCACGAACGTGCACGTCCGACACAGTAAGGGGGCCCGTATGGACGCCTTCACCGCCGGAATCCTGCAGCGCATAGCCAACGCCGAGCAGGACCTGCACCGCGCGATCGAGGCCGGGGACGAATTCCTGGCCGAGGTGGAGCAGTCCGAGCTGGACGATCTCCGCCGGCTCGCCGCCGAACACGGCGTGGACACGGTGCTCGGGCGGCACCGCACCGCCGCCTGACCCGTCCACCCGCGCCGGACCTCCGGCACCAGCGGCCCTGCGGGGGCCGTGCGAAACCTCAAGCCCTGGCATTCCCCGTATGCCAGGGCTCTTCGCTGCCCGGGTTCCGCGCCCGCCCCGGGAGAGGGGCCGGCCCGGAACCCGGGCCGCCACTCAGTCGGCCCAGGCGCGCAGTTCGGCCAGCCGTTCCTGGAGCGGCTGGTAGACACCGGGCGCGGCGGCGACGGTCAGCTCGCCGTCGGGGCCCTGCCCGGGGCGGCCACCGACCTGGGCGCCCGCCTCGGCGGCGATCAGGCAGCCGGCGGCGCGGTCCCAGGGCGCCAGCCCGCGCTCGTAGTAGCCGTCCAGCCGGCCCGCGGCGACGTCACAGAGGTCCACGGCGGCGGCCCCGCCCCGGCGGATGTCACGCACCTCGGGCATCAGCGCGAGCAGCACCTCGGCCTGCCGGACCCGCACCGGCTGCACGTAGTTGAAGCCGGTGCCGATCAGCGCCTGCCCCCACGGCGGGGCCTGCCGGGCGGCGATCGGCCGGCCGTCCAGGTGGGCGCCACGGCCGAGCACCGCGTGGAACAGCTCGCCGCGGGCCGGCGCGTACACCACGCCGACGACCGCCTCGCCGTCCAGCTCGGCGGCCACGCTGACGGCCCACGAGGGCAGTCCGTACAGGTAGTTGACCGTGCCGTCGAGGGGATCGACCACCCAGCGCACCCCGCTGGTGCCGGGCCGCTCGGCGCCTTCCTCCCCGAGGTAGCCGTCGTCCGGGCGGCGGTCGGAGATCAGCTCCAGGACGAGCTTCTCGGAGGCGAGGTCCATCTCGGTGACCACGTCCACCGGGCTGCTCTTGGTGCCCGCCACGCCGAGGTCGGCGGGCCGGCCGTCCCGCAGCAGGGCGCCCGCCTGCCGGGCGGCGTCCAGGGCGACATCGAGCAGTTCGTCGAGCAGTTCGGGGCTCGGGCTGGGCACGGGGGTCTCCTCGGGAAGGGGTCAGCGCTCGGCGACGGCCGGGCGGGGGGCGCGCGGGTTGGGGCAGCAGGCCACCGCGCACACGTCATGGCTGGGGCCGAGCGTGCCGAGGGCGCAGCGGGTCACGGTCTCGCCGCGCTCGGTGGCGGCCCGCTCCAGCACGAGGTCGCGCACGGCGGCGGTGAAGCGGGGGTCGGCGCCGACGGTCGCGGCGCGGGCGACCGGCAGGCCGAGTTCGGCGGCCTTGGCCGCGGCCTCGGTGTCCAGGTCGTACTTGACCTCCATGTGGTCGGAGACGAAGCCGATCGGGACCATCACCACGGCGGGCGCGCCGTCGGCGTGCTGGGCCTCCAGGTGGTCGCAGATGTCGGGTTCCAGCCACGGGATGTGCGGGGCGCCGCTGCGGCTCTGGAAGACGAGCTCCCAGGGGCGGTCGGTCACGCCGGTGCGCTCGGCGACGGCCTCGGCGATCAGCCGGGCGACGTCGAGGTGCTGGGCCACGTACGCGCCGCCGGGGCGGCCGCGCGCCGGGTCGTCCGGGGCGCCGGAGGTCTCGGCCATGGTGTCCGGGATGGAGTGGGTGGTGAACGCCAGCCGGGCGCCGGGGCGGGCCCCGGCGGGCAGCCGCTCCAGGGCGGCCAGGGTGGCCTCGATCATCGGCTGGACGAAGCCCGGGTGGTTGTAGAAGTGCCGCAGCTTGTCCACCCGGAGCCCGGGCAGCCCCTCCGCGGCGAGCGCGGCCAGCGCGTCGGCGAGGTTCTCGCGGTACTGGCGGCAGCCGGAGTAGCCGGCGTAGGCGCTCGTCGCGAGGACGGCGACCCGGCGGTGCCCGTCGGCGACGATCTCGCGCAGGGTGTCCACCAGGTAGGGGGCCCAGTTCCGGTTGCCCCAGTAGACCGGCAGGTCCAGGCCGTGCTCGGCGAAGTCCTTGCGCAGCGCGGCCAGCAGCTCGCGGTTCTGTTCGTTGATCGGGCTCACCCCGCCGAACAGGAAGTAGTGCTTGCCCACCTCCTTCAGCCGCTCCTTCGGGATGCCCCGGCCCCTGGTGACGTTCTCCAGGAACGGGACGACGTCCTCGGGGGCCTCGGGACCGCCGAAGGAGAGCAGCAGCAGCGCGTCGTAGGGCTGGGCCCCAGCCTGAGCGGTGCCGGAAGGCGAGGGATTGCGCACGTCGGACATGCGACCGATCCTGCCACTGCGGGGGCCGGTGACGTCGGCGGGGCCGCGTAGGGTGTCCGGAAAATACGGTTTGCCAAGGTACGTAAGCTGTCTGGGCCAGCCTCGTTCCTTACCCTCGACGGAGCTCCCGTGCTGTCCAGCTACCGCCAGATATTCGCCGCCCCCGGCAGTCTGGCCTTCTCCTCCACCGGCTTCATAGCCCGCTTGCCGATCTCCATGACCGGCATCGGCATCGTCACCATGCTCTCCCAGCTGCGCGGCTCCTACGGGGTGGCGGGCCTGGTATCGGCGGTGCTGGCACTGTCCGCCGCGGTCCTGGGACCGCTGGTCTCCTGGCTGGTGGACCGCCACGGACAGCGCCGGGTCGCCCTGCCGGCTGCCGCGATCACCGTCGTCGCCGCGACCGGGCTGCTGCTCTGCGCCCACTACAACGCGCCGGTCTGGACGCTGTTCGTCTTCGCCGCCGGCATGGGCGTGATGCCGAGCACCGGCGCGATGGTCCGGGCCCGCTGGGCGCACCTCTACCGGGACGACGCGCCCAGACTGCACACCGCGTACTCCTTCGAGGCCGTGGTCGACGAGGTCTGCTTCATCGTCGGCCCGATCCTCGCCGTCGGCCTGGCGACCACGGTCTTCCCGGAGTCGGGCGTCATGCTGGCCGGCGTCGCCCTGGCGGTGGGCATCGTGATGTTCACCGCGCAGCGCCGCACCGAGCCCCCGGTCCACCCGGCGGCCGCGCAGAGCGGCGGCAGCGCGATCTTCAACGGCGGGCTCGTCGTGCTGGTCCTCACCTTCATCGCCACCGGCGCGATCTTCGGCTCGGTGGAGGTCGTCACCGTGGCCTTCGCCGACGAGCAGGGCCACAAGGCCGTCGCCAGCGTGGTGCTCGCGCTCTGGGCCCTCGGTTCCTGCCTGGCGGGCGTGGTGTTCGGCACCCTCAGGCTCAACGGCTCGATGGCCGGACGCTTCTTCGGCGGCGTCGTGCTGATGGCGCTCAGCATGCTGCCGCTGCTGCTGGTCGCCGAGTGGGTGCACGGGGTCGGCGGGCTGGTCGCGGTCGGCGCCGCGCTGCTGGTGGCCGGTATCGCCATCTCCCCCACCCTGATCACCGCGATGGCCCTGGTCGAGCGGCTCGTCCCGGCCGCCAAGCTGACCGAGGGCATGACCTGGACCACCACCGGGCTGGCGCTCGGCGTCGCCCTCGGCTCCTCGGCCGGCGGCTGGGTGATCGACGCGTCCGGGGCCGCCGCCGGTTACTGGGTGCCGCTGACGGCAGGGGTGTTCGGCGCCGTCACCGCTCTGATCGGCCTGCCCCGGCTGCGCGGCGGGCTCTCCACCGCTGCGGCCGGCGAGGCCGTCGAGACCCCCGCGCAGACCGTAGACCTCGAACGGTGAACTGACTACTCTCCTCCCTACTCGCGGGTCTACCCGCGGGTAGGGCGGCCGGGCCGCCCCTGAGCGCGCCGACACCGTTCGGCCACGGAGCAGGAGGCACCGCATGCCCCAGGCCAGTACCGCCCCCCGGACCCGCTGGACCAACTGGGCCGGCAACCAGAGTGCCCGGCCCGCCAAGGTGGTCACCCCGGGGACGGCGGAGGAGCTGGCCAAGGAGATCCTGCGCGCCGCCGAGCAGGGCCGGACGGTCAAGGCCGTCGGCTCCGGCCACTCCTTCACCTCGATCGCCTCGGCCGGTGACGGCGTCCTGGTCCGCCCCTACGCGATGACCGCCGTCCGGGAGATCGACCGCGCGGCCGGCACCGTCACCGTCGAGGCCGGCCTGCCGCTGGCCAGGCTCAACCGGCTGCTCGCCACGGCCGGCCTCTCGCTCACCAACATGGGCGACATCGAGGTGCAGACCGTCGCCGGGGCGACCAGCACCGGCACCCACGGCACCGGACGGGACTCCGGCTCGCTCGCCGCCCAGATCCGGGCGCTGGAGATCGTCCTGGCCGACGGCAGCGTCCACCGCTGTTCCCCCACCGAGAACCCGCGGCTCTTCCAGGGCGCCCGGCTCGGCCTCGGCGCGCTCGGCGTGATCACCGCGCTCACCCTCGCGGTCGAGCCCGCCTTCCTGCTCACCGCCCACGAGCAGCCGATGCGCTTCGACGAGGTGCTGGACCGGCTCGACGACCTCACCGCCGTCAACGAGCACTTCGAGTTCTACTGGTTCCCGCACACCGACCGCTGCTCCACCAAGCGCAACAACCGCAGCCAGGGTCCGGCCGCCCCACTGCCCCGGTTCAGGGAGTGGCTGGAGGACGACTTCCTCTCCAACACCGTCTGGGAGGGCGCCTGCCGGGTCGGCCGGCGCTTCCCCCGATCCGTCCCCGCCATCGCCTCCCTGGCCAGCCGCGCCTGGTCGGACCGCAGTTACACCGACACCGCGTACCGGGTGTTCACCAGCCCGCGCAAGGTCCGCTTCGTCGAGATGGAGTACGCGGTGCCGCGCGAGGCGGCCGCCGGGGTGCTGCGCGAGCTCAGGGCCCTGATCGAGCGCTCCGACTGGAGGATCAGCTTCCCGGTCGAGGTGCGCTTCGCCCCGGCCGACGACCTCTGGCTCTCCACCGCCGGCGGCCGGGACACCGCCTACATCGCCGTCCACCTCTACCGGGGCACCGCCGACCAGGGCTACTTCACCGAGGTCGAACGCCTGATGACCGCCCACCGGGGCCGCCCCCACTGGGGCAAGCTGCACACCCGGGACGCCGGCTACCTCCGCGAGGTGTACCCGCACTTCGCCGAGTTCACCGCACTGCGCGACGAACTCGACCCGCGGCGCGTCTTCGGCAACGACTATCTGCGGCGGGTGCTCGGGGCGTAGGGCCGCTCCGGCGGTTCCCGGGGCGGATCCCGCCCTACGGCGCCGGCTCTCCGGTCGGGGCGGCGGGCGGCGGGGAGACCCCGGCGGCCGCACCGCTGGGAACGGGCGGCTGCGGGCTCGCCGCGCCGGACGGCTTCGCACCGGTGCCACCCGACGGGGTCGGTTGGGCGGACGGCGTCGCGCTCGGGCCCGCCGAGGGCGAGGCCTTGCCGCCGCCGTCGGTCCCCGCACCCGGGCTGGAGCTCTGGTCCGGACCGGGCTTGGAGGGCGCCGGCGCCGAGGCGCCACCGCCGGCGGACGGCGAGGCCTCCGGGGCGCGCCCGCCCGTGGACGGCGGACTCGACGGACCGTGCGACGGAGCGTCAGCTGGCGGGCTCGACGGCTTCGTGCCGACCGTGCCGCCCAGCGAGGTGCCGTTGCCCGACTCCCCCTTCACCGTCGCCGACACCGGCTGCCCGGTCGCCAGCTCGAAGGCCAGGATCGGCACCATCGCCAGGACGAACACCAGCGAGGAGACCGCCGCGTACGTCTTCCAGCTCCACCGCCGACGCGCCCGGACCGTCCGCGGTTCGTTCCACTCCTCGGAGAGCCGCGGCCGGGTGACCGGAGCGGACGGGGAGTCGGCCGGCACCTGGCGCAGCCCGTTCACCGCCGGCCCGGGACCGGTCCGGTCCACCGCCTCGCGCAGCTGCTCACCGGTGCGCTTGAAGATGTGCTGGAACACCGCGCCACCGGTGGTCGCGCCGATGCTGACCACCGCCGCGCCCAGAATCGTTCCGTACACCCCGAGTTCGGAAGCCAGCAAGGCCCCCACCACGGTTGCCAGTGCGCTTGCCGCGACCTGAGCCACACTCAGATCAATTCGCTTGCGACCTTCCTTGCCGCCCTCCTCGACGGCCTTCCGCTCCGGCATCAACATCCCTCGGTCCGTACGACTGTTCCTCGAACAAGTCACTCCATCTTGCACAAAGAAGGACACAAGGGTCGAAAATGCGGTTCTCCGCGGTCGATATATGTGAAGATGATCACCGTTCCCCGATCGGTCGTCGGCCATTGGAGGGGCACGCTCTTGAGATTCCCGTAAATCGCGGGAGACTTGAGCGGCGAGCCGCCCCTTTGGATGCCACGAATGGAGTACTGTTCGTAAAGCCTGAGCCTTGGGTCGACTTGTCGACTGCCTCTCAACCGGCAGCTGGACAAAGAGCCACGGCGCAGGCACGCACGGCGACGCCCGTCCCGGATCGTCGCGTCACTGCTCGTGCGAGGACGGCCGGGACACCCAGACGCGACGTCGATGGATGACGTGGCAAAAAGGCAACCGTGCCACAGTGGCGTTCCCGGGCGTAACCCCGACACGCCGGGGAACTCAGCAAGGTTGTGGCCAGTCGCGAGTGGGCAGGCCACACTCAGTACGGGAGCAGCGACGCAGGTGACGTCGGCAGGCACCACCCGGGAGGTAACCGTGCCCGAACTGCGGGTTGTGGCCGTCAGCAACGACGGCACACGGCTGGTGCTCAAGGCCGCCGACAGCACGGAGTACACCCTTCCCATCGATGAGCGGCTGCGCGCCGCCATCCGTGGTGACCGTCCGCGCCTCGGCCAGATCGAGATCGAGGTGGAGAGCCATCTCCGCCCCCGTGACATCCAGGCGCGGATACGAGCCGGTGCCTCCGCTGAGGAGGTCGCGCAGGCGGCCGGCATCTCCGTCGACCGGGTCCGCCGCTTCGAGGGACCGGTGCTGGCCGAGCGAGCCTTCATGGCCGAGCGGGCCCGCAAGACCGCGATCCGTCGGCACGGCGAGTCCACCGGACCGCAGTTGGGCGAGGCCGTCGCCGAGCGGCTCGCGCTGCGCGGCGCCGAGAAGGACACCGAACGCTGGGACTCCTGGCGGCGCGACGACGGCACCTGGGAGGTCATCCTCTCCTACCGGGCCGACGGCGAGGGCCGCAGCGCCTCCTGGACGTACGACCCGCCCCGGCGCCTGGTCCAGCCGAACGACGACGAGGCCCGCGCGCTGATCGGCGAGAACGTCGAGCGCGAGGAGGAGTCGGTCTTCCCGTTCATCCCGCGCATCGCCCGGCTCCCCCAGGAGCGGCCGCCGCGCCCGATGATCGACCGGCCCTCGGCCGACCGCATCATGTCGTCCCGCGAGGTGCGCGAGTCCCGTGAGGCCACGGCGGAGTCCCGCGACTCACTGACCAGCCTGCTCGACGTCGTCCCGGCCTTCCGGGGCGACCTCGCGGTCGGCCCCGCCCCGATCGAGCCGGTGGCCGCCGAGGTCGCCGAGGAGACCGAGGAGCCGGCCGCCGCCGCACCTGCCGTCGGCGCGGGCTCGGCGTACGCGGACATCCTGATGCCGCGCGCCGTCGCCCCGCACCGGGAGCGTCTGGTCGGCACGACCGACCGGCAGGCCGAGGCGGACGGCGTACGGCCCGGCCGCCGGGCCACCGTGCCGAGCTGGGACGAGATCGTCTTCGGCAGCCGGCGCAAGAAGCAGGAGTAGACGCACGACGAAGGAGGGGGCGCCGACCTGGTCGGCGCCCCCTCCTTCGCGTGTTCGCCGTGTTCGCCGTGCCGGGATCAGCCCGGCTGTCCGGTGACCGCCACCGGGCGGGTGGCGTCGCTCGACCACTCGCTCCACGAGCCCGGGTACAGCGCGGCCGGCAGGCCCGCCACCGCCAGCGCCAGGATCTGGTGAGCCGCCGTCACGCCCGAACCGCAGTAGACCGCGGTCTCCCGCTCGCCCGCGCCCAGCGCCCGGAACCGCTCGGCCAGTTCGGCGGCCGGCCGGAACCGCCCGTCCGGGCCGACGTTCTCGGTGGTCGGCGCGGAGAGCGCCCCCGGGATGTGGCCGGCGCGCGGGTCGATCGGCTCGCTCTCACCCCGGTAGCGCTCCCCCGCGCGGGCGTCCAGCAGCAGACCGGTGCGGGCCAGCGCGGCGGCGCCGTCCCCGTCCACCGTCGGCAGTTGCCCGGGCACCGGCTTGAAGTCGCCCCCCGCCGGCTCCGGCACCTCGGTGGTCACCGGCAGGCCGGCCGCCTGCCAGGCCGCGAATCCGCCGTCCAGCACCCGGACCTCCGGGTGGCCGGCCCAGCGCAGCAGCCACCAGGCCCGCGCCGCCGCCAGCGAGGTCGCGCCGTCGTACACCACCACCGGGCGCCCGGCCGAGACACCGGAGCGGCGCAGCGCGGCACCGAACTCCTCGGGGTCGGGCAGCGGATGGCGCCCACCGCGCCCGGGCGGGCCGGCCGGGGCGGCGAGGTCCTGGTCCAGGGCGACGAAGTGGGCGCCGGGCAGATGGCCGAGCGTGTAGTCCTCGATGCCGGGCGGGCCGCCGAGCTGCCAGCGCACATCGAGCAGGACCGGCGGACGGTCGGAGGCGAGCGCCTCCCGCAGACCGGCCGCCGAGATCAGCGGGGACCCGTCGTTATTGGTGGTCATGCGGTCATTCTCGCGCAGCGCGACCGCCGCGAGGCTCTTTGTGCGGTCTTTGCCGGACTTTCCGCGCGGCCCGAGGGTTCGACGCGCGCCAGGGTGGAACCATCACCCTCACGTGCGCGCCTTCGTGCGCCAACCGCCCCTGAGGAGGCCCGCATGCCCGCGGTGAAACTCCGGCTGGCCCAGGGCACACCGTGCTGGGTCAGCCTGATGACCGACGACCTGGCCGGTGCCCGCGCCTTCTACGGCGGGCTGCTCGGCTGGACGTACACCCCGGGCCCCGGCCAGCTCGGCGCGTACGTCCGGGCGGAGCTGGGCGGCACACCCGTCGCCGGTCTCGGGGTCTCCTCCGTGACGGGCTTCCCGGTGCAGTGGACCACGTACTTCGCGGTGGACAGCGCCGACCGGACGGCCCAGCAGGTGCGCGAGTGCGGTGGCACGGTCGCGGTCGGACCGCTCCAGGCGGAGCAGGCCGGGCGGCTGGCGATCGCGGCCGACGTGTCCGGCGCCGTCTTCGGGCTCTGGGAGGGCGGGGAACACCTCGGCCGGGAGGCGGGGCCCGAGCCCGGCGGCCCGGCCTGGGCCGAGCTGCTCACCCCGGACGAACCGGGCTCCGCCGCCTTCTACGGCGCGGTGCTCGGCCGGCCGGTGGAGTCCTCGGCCGGCGGGTCCGCACTGCTGGTGAACGGCCGGCCGGTGGCGGGCATCCGGCACAGCGGTGAGCTGCGCGGGCATCCGCCGCGCTGGCGGGTCCACTTCGCCGTCCGGGACGCCGCGCTGACGGCCGGTCGGGCGGTCGAGCTGGGGGGCGGGGTGCTCGTGGAGCCGCAGGAGACCGAACGCGGCCGGGTCGCCCGGCTGGCCGACCCGCAGGGCGGCCACTTCTCGGTCCTGCAGACCGGATAGGGCTCAGGCCTGCTGTTCCTCGAAGGGCAGGACGTCCGGGGAGAGCACCGAGGCACGGGCGGTGGCGGCCGTCAGCCGGCGGCGGTGGTGACGGCGGCAGAGCACCTCGTAACCGACCTCGTCCTCGCGCACCGAGATGTCGCCGATCACGACCTGGGCGCCCTCGACCACCATCACGCCGCCGACCGTACGGGCGTTGTGGGTGGCCCGCGCGCCGCACCAGCACAGGGCCTCGACCTGGAGCACCTCGACCCGGTCGGCGAGTTCGATCAGCCGCTGTGAGCCGGGGAAGAGCCGGGTGCGGAAATCGGTGGCGATACCGAAGGTGAAGACGTCGATGCCGAGTTCGTCCACCACCCGGGCCAGCTGGTCGACCTGCTCGGCGGCGAAGAACTGGGCCTCGTCGCAGATCAGGTAGTCCACCCGGCCGCCGGCCGAGAGCCGGTGCACGACATGGGCGTGGAAGTCGAAGTCGTCCGTCACCTCCACCGCCTCGGTACGCAGGCCGAGCCGGCTGGATACGGTGGCCGCGCCGGCCCGGTCGTTGCGGGTGAGGATGATCCCCTGCCGGCCGCGGGCGGCGTGGTTGTGGTCCATCTGGAGCGCGAGCGTCGACTTCCCGCAGTCCATCGTGCCCGAGAAGAACACCAGTTCAGCCATGGGTGGTGCAGAGGCCTTTCACATCAGGGGAGTTGGGGGCCTGGTTCATCGAACAGACCTCCTACCGGCGGACTTCGAGCAGGGGCACGAACTGCTCCACCGGGGTCATCGAGCCGTGCAGGCCGATCATCGCGGACTCGCCGGGCTCGTTGCGGGAGGCGGTGATCGCGATGTCGTCCCGGGCGGCGGCGACCACGTCGCCGATCCGCTGGTAGACCCGGTCGTCCACGGACGGGCCGAACCAGCCGGCCGCGATCGCCTCGTCCCGGGTGGCCACCCACATCCGGTCGCCGAGCACCTCGCTCCAGACCGTGTACACATCGGCGGCCGCCCCCGGCACCGCGTACACGTGCCGGGCCCGGCCCTCGCCGCCGAGCAGGGCGACGCCCGCGCCGAGCTCCCAGTCCTCGTCGAAGTCGATCCGGTCCTCCGGCGCGATGTCGATCATGCCGTGGTCGGCGGTGACGTACATCGCCGAGCGCGGCGGCAGCTGCTCGGCCAGACGCCGGGCCAGGCGGTCCACCGCGTCCAGCGTCATCCGCCACTCGTCGGAGTCCACGCCGAAGCGGTGCCCCGCGCCGTCCAGCTCGCTGACGTAGGTGTAGACGAGGGCCCGGTCGTGCTCGGCCAGCCAGCGGGCGGTCTGGTCCATCCGCTCCTCGCCGGTGGTGCGGCCGAGGAAGGTGCCGCCGGAGAGCGCCACCCGGGTCAGCGGGGTCTGCGCGAACAGCGGCGAGGAGACCTGCGCGGTCGCCACCCCGGCGGCGTGGGTCTGTTCGAAGACCGTCGGGTACGGCTGCCAGGTGCCGGGGTCGGTCGGCGGCTGCCAGCGCAGCTGGTTCATCAGGTACCCGGCGCCGGGCACCGCCACGGTGTATCCGACCAGGCCGTGCAGGCCCGGCGGGGTGCCGGTGCCCACCGAGGCCAGCGAGGTCGCGGTGGTGGACGGGAAGCCGGCCGTCAACGGGCGCCCGGTGCCGCCCAGCGAGCTGCCGACCAGCGAGGAGAGGAACGGCGCGTACTCGGGATGGCGCAGCAGCAGCTCCCAGCCGAGACCGTCGACCAGGAAGACCACCGCCCGGTCGGCGGGCGCGATCGGCAGGGTGGCGGTGAAGCCGGGGACGCCGAGCCCGGCCGCCACGGAGGGGAGCAGGTCGCAGAGCGAACCGCTGCCGTACGGGGGCGCGGGGGCTCCGGCAGGGTCGAGGATCTCGAAGGCGTCGTAACCGTCGGCGGGTGCGAAGGACATATCGGCGGGTCTGGTTCCCTGGCTTTCCGGTCCGTCGCCGCTCAGGCCCGCGGGGCGGTGCTGATCGTCGCGTCGGAGAGCGCGCGGGCGAACACCAGCGCCTGGGCGACCGTCTCCGGGCCGTCCCCCGCCTCGCTGACCCGAAGTGACAGGTCGTCGGCGGTGGCCGAACCGGTGTAGCCGTGGTCCGCCTCGCAGTTCGGGTCCGAGCAGCCGGCCGGCTCCAGGTCCAGGCGCTGCACGGCGCCCCAGCCGATGGTCAGCACGACCTCGCGCGGCAGGGTGCCCGGGGTGTACGTCTCCGGGTTGGCGACCATCCGGCTCACCACGACCGAACCGATCCGGTCGAGACGCACGCTCTCGGTGGAGGTGGTCGCGTACGGCACGGCGGGGCCGGCCCCGTCGCCGGTCTGCTCGTCGGTGTGGCTCACCACGAACCGGGTCGGGGTCAGGACCAGCACCGTGACATGCCGGCGGACCTCGTTGGCGTCGAAAGTGGTCTCCTGGTGCACCAGGTAGGAGCTGATCGGCTCCGGGCCCACCGCGGACTCGACCGCCTCGGACACCAGGGCCGGGTAGTAGCCACTGCGCTCGATCGCCGAGCGCAGGTCCTGAGTGGTGGTGGTACCGGTCTTCGCCATAACTCCATCCTGGCATGGTCCGCCGACGAAGCGGGCGGCGCGGCGCCGAGCTTCCGGACGACAGCGCCCCCGAGCAGGGCGCAACCAAGGAAGGTTACAGCGTGCTCATGGCGCGCGGGCCCAGATCGCTTCGGACGGGCAGAGGTGCTATACGCACCCGCGCGCCCAGGATCGCCAGGCCGTGCGGGGCGACGACCACCGGTTCGAGGTCCACCGAGGCGACCTCGGGAATGTCGTCGACCAGTCGGGAGACCCGCAGCAGCAGTTCCTCCAGGGCACCGGTGTCCACCGCCTCGGCGCCGCGCCAGCCGAACAGCAGCGGCGCCGCCCGGACCTCCCGGATCAGCCCGGCCACGTCCTGGTCGGTCGCGGGCACCAGGCGGTGGGCGACATCGCCGAGCAGTTCCGCGGGGGCGCCGGCGAGGCCGAAGGAGAGGATCGCGCCGACCGCCGGGTCCACGGTGGCGCCGATCACGGTGTCCACACCGCGCGGGGCCAGCCGTTGCACCACCAGCTCGGCCTGGGCGGCGCCGCCGAGCAGCGCGTCCAGCTCGCGGTGGGCCCGGCGCAGCCCCGGCTCGCCGGTCAGGTCGAGGCGGACGCTGCCGAGGTCGGGCCGGTGGCGCAGGTGCGGGGCGGTGGCCTTGAGCGCGACCGGGTAGCCGAGGGTGGCGGCCGCCCGGACGGCGGTCTCCTCGTCGGGCGCGGGCAGGGTGGGGTGGACGTCGATGCCGTAGTGGGCGAGCAGCCCGGCGGTGTCCGCGTCCGGCAGGGTGATCCGGGCGCCGCCGGGCTGGGTGCGGGCGGCGATCGCGGTGCGGGTGCTGAGCGCGGCCTCGACCAGGGCGCGGGCGCCGCCCTCGTCGATCCGGTCCAGCTCGGGGACGCGGGCGGTCTCCTCCGCCTCGGCCATCCGGCGGCGCCACTCGGCGTAGTGGACGGCGTGCGCGAGGGCACGGACGGCCCGCTCGGGCGCGGGGTAGGCGGGGATGCCGCCCGGGCGCAGCCGGGCCGGCAGGTCGGTCAGCGCCAGGTGGGCCAGCAGCAGCGGCTTGCCCAGCTCCTGGGCGCGCCGGCCGGCGTCGAGCAGGGCGGCGGCGATCTCCGGGTCGTCCGAGCCCATCTCGGGGTCGTCCGGGCCGGTCAGCCGGCCGCCCATGAAGGCGTGGGCGGAGGTGCCGATCGGCGGGATGGCGACGGCGATCACCGCGTCCACCGCCGGGTCGCCGAGCGCCACGTCCAGGGCGATCCGGAAGTTCTCGCCGGTCGCGGCGGTGGTCAGGTCGACGGGCGTCCGGGGGCGCAGGCCGGCGCTGAGGCAGGCGTCGTGGGTGAGCAGGCCGAGCGAGTCGGAGTTGCCGACGACGGCGACCCGGCCGCCGGCCGGCAGCGGCTGCTGGGCGAGCAGCTCGCCGGTGTCGTACAGCTCGGTGATGGTCTCCACCCTGGTCACCCCGGCCTGCTGGAACAGCGCGTCCACGGTGGCGTCGCGCAGTCCGGTGGCGGTGGCCGGGACGGCGTGGCCGGGCGGCAGGCTGCCGGTGTGGCGGGCGCCCTTGACGACCACGATCGGCTTGGCGGTGGCGAGCCGGCGGGCAATCCGGGTGAACTTGCGGGGGTTGCCGAAGGACTCCAGGTAGAGCAGCACCACGTCGGTGGCCGGGTCCTCCGCCCAGTACTGGAGGAAGTCGTTGCCGGAGACGTCGGACCGGTTGCCGACCGAGGCGAAGGAGGAGACGCCCAGGCCACGCCGGTGGGCGGCCTCCAGCAGGGCGACGCCGATCGCGCCGGACTGGCAGAAGATGCCGAAGCCACCGCGCTCGGGCAGGACGGGGGCGAGCGAGGCGTTGAGCGGCCGGTCGGGGTCGGTGTTGATCAGGCCGAAGGCGTTCGGGCCGATCACCCGCATGCCGGCCGCGCGGGCCTGGCGGACCAGGGCGCGCTGGCGGTCGCGGCCCTCCGGGCCGGTCTCGGCGTACCCGGCGGTGACCACCACGAGGCCCTGCACGCCGTGCGCGCCGCACTCGGCGACGGCGGCGGGGACGGCGGCGGCGGGGACGGCGATCACCGCGAGGTCGACCGGCCCGGGGATCTCCAGGATCGAGCGGTGCACCGGGACGCCGTCCAGCTCGGTGCCGGGCGGGGCGTTGCGGTTCACCGCGTAGACCGTGCGGCCGTCTCCGGTGGTGGGGTCGCCGTCCCGGGCGGTGCCGTCGCCGTCATCCGCGGTGGAGTCGCGGTTCTTGGCGGTGAAGTCGCCGAGCAGGTCGCGCAGGATCGCCCGGCCGACGGTCTGCGGATTGCGCGAGACGCCGAGCACCGCCACCGAGCGTGGGGTGAGCAGCCGCTGCACGGACCGCGCCTCGGCACGGTGCTCGCGCGCCCGCATGACGGCGAGTGAGGCGGCGGTCGGCTCCAGGTCGAACTCCAGGTGCACCACGCCGTCGGCGAAGCTGCGGTGCTGGGTGTAGCCGGCGTCGGTGAAGACCTTCACCATCTTGCGGTTCTCCGGCAGCACCTCGGCCTGGAAGCGGCGGATGCCGCGCTCCTGCGCCACCGCCGCGATGTGCTCCAGCAGGGCCGAGGCCACGCCGCGGCCCTGGTGGGCGTCCTGCACCAGGAACGCCACCTCGGCGTCGGTGCCGGTGATGGAGGGCCGGCCGTCGGCGTCGATCCGGTCGTAGCGGACGGTGGCGATGAAGCGGTCGCGGATCACGACGGCGAGGCCGACCCGGTTCACGAAGTCGTGGTGGGTGAAGCGGCGGACGTCCTTGTCGGAGAGCCGGGGGTAGGGCGCGAAGAAGCGGAAGTACTTGGACTGGTCCGAGACCTGTTCGTAGAACTCGACCAGCCGGCCCGCGTCCGCGGGTGTGATCGGCCGGATCCGCGCCGTGCCGCCGTCGCGCAACAGGATGTCGGCTTCCCAGTGCTGCGGGTAGTCCGGTTCGGTGTCCTGCGGGTCCCGCTTCAGGTCCGTTCGGGAGGCCTTTACGAGGTCCCGACGGGGGGTCTGGCCGGGGTCCTGCTGGGGGCGCGGTGCCGCGGAGTCGTCCACATTCGTCAGGTTATCCGGCGGCGAGCCGAATGGCGTCGGGTGTGCGCTCGCGGCAGGGTGGACAGGGCCACTGGCCGGGGCTTATGCCCCCGAAAGAAACAATCACAAGTCCCGAACGCGGCGGCTCGGAGGGGTCACCTGCGTGCAACACTGGTCTAGACAACATGGCCGCCACCCCGAGCACGGCCGTGACAGCTTCACCGGAAAGGCACGTCTCATGGCTGAGCGCCGCGTCACCATCGGTTGGGCCGAGGGCCTGCACGCCCGTCCCGCCTCCATCTTCGTCCGGGCCGTCACGGCCACCGGCGTGCCCGTCACCATCGCCAAGCCCGGCGGCAACCCGGTCAACGCCGCCTCCATGCTCGGGCTGCTCGGCCTCGGCGCCCAGGGCGGCGAGGAGGTCGTCCTCGCCTCCGACGCCGAGGGCGCCGACCAGGCCCTGGACCGCCTCGCCAAGCTGGTCCAGGAGGGCCTCGACGAGCTGCCGGCCGCCGCCTGAGCACCGTCACACGAGGGGTGCACCGTCATCGCGGTGCACCCCTCGCGGCATGACCGGCTCCCGACACGGCCGGTGGCCGCACGGCCCCGCCGCCGTCGCCGGGCCACCCCGGGAGTCATCAGAGGGGCCGCGCCACCCGCGTCAGCCCTTGACGCAGACCACCTGCTTCAGGTGCGCCACGACCTCGACGAGGTCCTTCTGCTGGGCGATGACCTTCTCGATCGGCTTGTAGGCGCCGGGGATCTCGTCCACCACCCCGCTGTCCTTGCGGCATTCCACGCCCTTGGTCTGCTCGGCCAGGTCATGCGTGGTGAACCGCTTCTTCGCCGCCGTCCGGCTCATCTTGCGGCCGGCGCCGTGCGAGGCGGAGTTGAACGCCGCCTCGTTGCCCAGGCCGCGGACGATGTACGAGCCGGTGCCCATCGAGCCCGGGATGATGCCGAAGTCACCGGAGCCGGCCTTGATCGCGCCCTTGCGGGTCACCAGCAGGTCGACACCGTCGTAGCGCTCCTCGCTGACGTAGTTGTGGTGGCAGCTGATCACCTCGTCGAAGGTGACCTTCGCCCGGCGGAACTCACGGCGGACCACGTCCTGGAAGAGCGCCATCATCAGGGCCCGGTTGTTCTTGGCGTACTCCTGGGCCCAGAAGAGGTCCTGGCGGTAGGCGGCCATCTGCGGGGTGTCCGCGATGAAGACCGCGAGATCACGGTCGATCAGCCCCTGGTTGTGCGGCAGCGAACGGGCGACGCCCATGTGGTGCTCCGCCAGCTCCTTGCCGATGTTGCGAGAACCGGAGTGCAGCATCAGCCAGACGGCGCCGGTGTCATCAACACACAACTCGATGAAATGATTACCGCCGCCCAGGGTCGCCATCTGCTGCGCGGCCCGCTCGCGGCGCCACTTGACCTCCTGGGCCACGCCGTCGAAGCGCTGCCAGAAGTCGTCCCAGCCCACCGTGGCGAAGCCGTGCAGCTTGCGCGGGTCGACCGGGTCGGTGTGCAGACCGCGACCCACCGGGATGGCCTCCTCGATCTTGGAGCGGAGGCGGGAGAGGTCGTCCGGCAGGTCCTTGGCGGTGAGCGAGGTCTTCACCGCGCTCATCCCGCAGCCGATGTCCACCCCGACCGCCGCCGGGCAGACGGCGCCCTTCATGGCGATCACGGAGCCGACCGTGGCGCCCTTGCCCAGGTGGACGTCGGGCATCACGGCGAGGCCGTGCAGCCAGGGCAGCGAGCTGATGTTGCGCAGCTGCTGCATGGCCTGGCCCTCGACGGTGGCCGGGTCGGTCCACATCCGGATCGGAACCCGGACGCCGGGTACCTCGGTGTACGGCATGGCGGAACGACCTCCAAAGGTCGGTTGGTTCAAGCCTAGGCGGGGTGCCGCACGGAGAAGCCCGGTGCGGCTCGGGAGAAGCGTGGGAGGGTGCTCAGGCGCCCAGGGCACATCGGGAGGACGGCCTCGGGGAGCGCCGTATGGCTTGCTCGACCCGCATGTGACCGCCTCCTTTCGTCCGTGTGTGCCAGGGGATATCTACCCATGCGGCGAACAGCCCCCGCAAGGGAATTAACGCGGCGGGCCCGGCGGAGCGAAACGCTCCACCGGGCCCCGTTCGGCACGCCGGGTGCCGGGGTTCGGGCGCCGGACGTCAGGCGCTGACCACGGTGACCTCACCGATGCCGAGCTCGCGCACCGGGTCGGCGATCGTGGCGGCGTCGCCGACGAGGACCGTGACCAGGCGCTCCGGCGGGAAGGCCGCCACGACGGCCTCGGTGGCGGCGGCCGTCGGCAGCTCCGCCAGCTGCCGGTAGACCTCCGCCTGGTAGTCGTCCGGCAGATGCTGCTCCACCTGGTCCGCCAGGGTGCCGGCGACCGAGCCCGCGGTCTCGTACTTCAGCGGGGCGACGCCGACCAGGAACTGCACGGCCTCGTCGCGCTCGGCGTCGGTGAGGCCCTCGGCGGCGAGGGTGCGCAGGATGGTCCAGGTGTCGGCGAGCGCCGGGGCGGTGGAGGCGGTGTCCACCGAGCCGCTGATCGCGAGCAGCGAGCGGCCGCTGCCGTCGGCCGAGGAGCGCAGCGGCTGGGCGAACGCCCGGACGCCGTAGGTGTAGCCCTTCTCCTCGCGCAGGACGCGGTCCAGGCGGGAGGTGAGGGTGCCGCCGAGGCAGTAGGTGCCGAGGATCTGGGCGGCCCAGGCGGGGTCGTGCCGGTCGGGGCCGATGCGCCCGATGAGCAGCTGGGTCTGCACCGAGCCGGGACGGTCGACGATGACGACGCGGCCGGTGTCGTCGCCGGTGACCGGGGCGTGGACGCTGGGCGCGGCGGCGGAGCCGGTCCAGGTACCGAGGGTGGCCTCCAGCAGCGCGGGCAGGTCGGCGCCGGTGAGGTCGCCGACCACGACGACGGTGGTGGTGGCGGGGCGGATGTGGGCCTCGTAGAAGGCCCTGACGGCGGCCCGGTCGATGGACTTGACCGTCTCCGCGGTGCCGCCGCGGGGGCGGGAGAGGCGGTCGGCGCCGTCGAAGAGCTCGGCGTACAGGGCCTTGGCGGCGCGGCGGGCCGGGTTGGCCTGCTCGTGGACGATCTCGTCGAGGCGGTTGGCGACCAGCCGCTCGATCTCGTCCTCGGGCAGCGCGGGGGCGCGCAGCGCGTCCGCGAGCAGGCCGAGGCCGCGGGCCAGGCGGGAGGCGGGGACCTCCAGCGAGACCCGGATGCACGGGTGGTCGGCGTGCGCGTCGAGGGTGGCTCCGGCGCGCTCCAGCTCGGCGGCGAACTCCTCGGCGCTGAGGGTGTCGGTGCCCTCGTTGAGGGCGCGGGCGAGGATGCCGGCGATGCCGTCCAGGCCCTCGGGCTCGGCGGCGAGCGGGGCGTCGACGAGGACGTCGACGGCGACCAGCTGCTGGCCGGGACGGTGGCAGTGCAGGACGGTGATGCCGTTGCCGAGGGCGGTGCGCTCGGGGGCGGGGAACGCCCACGGGCTGGGGGTGCCGGGCTGGGGCTGGGGGTGGAACGTCATGGCGGGGACGTAGTCGGTGCTCATGCGGCAGCGCCCTCCTCGTCGGTCTCGGCGGTGGCGGCGGTCTCGTCGTCGGCGGTGGGCTCGTAGACGAGGACGGCCCGGTTCTCGGGGTTCAGCCGGGTCTTGGCGACGGCCTGGACCTCCTCGGCGGTGATGTCGAGGACCTTGGGGAGGGCTTCGTTCACCAGCTTCGGGTCGCCGAACAGGACGGCGAAACGGCAGAGTTCGTCGGCGCGGCCGGCGACGGTGGTGAGACGGTCGAGCCATTCGCGCTCGATCTGGGCCTGGGCGCGCTCGAGTTCGGCCGGGGTGGGGCCCTCGGCGGCGAACCGGGCGAGCTCCTCGTCGACGGCCCTGTCGATCTGCTCGATGGTGGCGTCACCGGAGGTCTTGACGTCGAGCCAGCCGAGGCTGGGTGCGCCGGCGAGGCGGAGCAGGCCGAAGCCGGCCGCGACGGCGGAGCGGTCACGACGGACCAGGCGGTTGTAGAGGCGGCTGGACTCGCCGCTGCCGATGATGGTCAGGGCCAGGTCGGCGGCGTCGGCCTCGCGGGTGCCGTCGTGCGGGAGGCGGTAGGCGGCCATCAGGGCGCGGGACGGGACGTCCTCGCGGATCAGCTCGCGGATCTCACGGCCGATGGTGTCGGGCAGGGTGCCGTCGCGCGGGGGCTGCTTGCCGTCGTGGGCGGGGATGCTGCCGAAGTACTTCTCGACCCAGGCGATGGTCTGCTCGGGGTCGATGTCGCCGACGACGGAGATGACGGCGTTGTTGGGCGCGTAGTAGGTGCGGAAGAACGCGCGGGCGTCCTCCAGCGTGGCCGCGTCCAGGTCGGCCATGGAGCCGATCGGGGTGTGGTGGTACGGGTGGCCGTCGGGGAAGGAGAGTGCGGTGAGCTTCTCGAAGGCGGTGCCGTACGGGACGTTGTCGTAGCGCTGGCGGCGCTCGTTCTTGACGACGTCGCGCTGGTTCTCCATCGACGTCTCGTCGAGGGCGGCGAGCAGCGAGCCCATCCGGTCGGCCTCCAGCCAGAGCGCGAGCTCCAACTGGTGGGCGGGCATGGTCTCGAAGTAGTTGGTCCGCTCGAAGCTGGTGGTGCCGTTGAGGGAGCCGCCGGCGCCCTGGACCAGTTCGAAGTGGCCGTTGTTGGAGACGTTGGCGGAGCCCTGGAACATGAGGTGCTCGAACAGGTGGGCCAGCCCGGTGCGGCCCTTCACCTCGTGGCGGGAGCCGACGTCGTACCAGAGGCAGACGGCGGCGACCGGGGTGAGGTGGTCCTCGGAGAGGACGACACGCAGGCCGTTGGCCAGGCGGTGCTCGGTGATGGCGATGGCAGCGCCAGTTCCTCCGGTGGAGGCTGATGCGGGGGCCGGGTTGGCCATGCGCTCGGGTCCTTCCCGTCGTCGATGTCGGGGTTCGTGTGGCGTCCCCCATTGTGGTGCAACGCACGGGGGGCGCGGATGTGTCCGCGCGGACAGGGCGTTCGCCAGGGGCGGAAGAGGGGCGCTGGCTGGGAGTGTCGGCGTGAGGGTCCACAATGGGGGCGCTGAGCCCTGTTGACGACCAGCCGATGACAGACGCAGACGAGACGCAAGCGAGACGTAAGGGAGCCCCGCCGCGATGGCCCGCCGCAGTTCGCAGACCCCGCCGCCCGAAGACTTCGAGGAGCGGATCCTCGACGTCGACGTCGTGGACGAGATGCAGGGCTCCTTCCTGGAGTACGCCTACTCGGTGATCTACTCGCGTGCGCTGCCCGACGCGCGGGACGGTCTGAAGCCGGTGCACCGGCGGATCCTGTACCAGGCCAACGAGATGGGCCTGCGGCCGGACCGCGGACACGTCAAGTGCGCCCGCCTGGTGGGCGAGGTGATGGGCCGGCTGCACCCGCACGGTGACGCCTCCATCTACGACTCGGTCGTCCGGATGGCGCAGCCGTTCTCGATGCGTCTGCCGCTGATCGACGGCCACGGCAACTTCGGTTCGCTGGGCAACGACGACCCGCCGGCCGCGATGCGGTACACCGAGTCGCGGCTGACGGCGGCGTCGATGGCGCTGGTGGAGTCGATCCACGAGGACACCGTCGACTTCGGCCCGAACTACGACGGCAGCGAGCAGGAGCCGATGGCGCTGCCGGCCGCCTTCCCCAACCTGCTGGTGAACGGCGCGACCGGGATCGCGGTCGGCATGGCGACCAACATGCCGCCGCACAACCTGTCCGAGGTGGTCGCGGCCGCCCGGCATCTGATCAAGCACCCGAACGCGGACCTGGACACGCTGATGCGGTTCGTCCCCGGTCCGGACCTGCCGACCGGCGGCCGGATCGTCGGTCTGTCGGGCATCCGGGACGCGTACGAGTCGGGGCGCGGCACCTTCAAGATCCGCGCGACCACGTCGATCGAGAGCGTCACGGCCCGCCGCAAGGGCATCGTGGTCACCGAGCTGCCGTACAACGTCGGCCCGGAGAAGGTCATCTCGAAGATCAAGGACCTGGTCAACGCGAAGAAGCTGCAGGGCATCGCGGACGTCAAGGACCTGACCGACCGCGCGCACGGGCTGCGGCTGGTGATCGAGGTGAAGAACGGCTTCGTGCCGGAGGCGCTGCTGGAGCAGCTGTACAAGCTGACGCCGATGGAGGAGACCTTCGGCATCAACAACGTGGCGCTGGTGGACGGCCAGCCGCTGACGCTGGGCCTGAAGGAGCTGCTGGAGGTCTACGTCGACCACCGCTTCTCGGTGGTCCGCCGGCGCAGCGACTTCCGTCGGCGCAAGCGTCAGGAGCGGCTGCACCTGGTCGAGGGTCTGCTGGTGGCGCTGGTCGACATCGACGAGGTCATCGCGATCATCCGGTCCAGCGACAACGCGGCGCAGGCGAAGGAGCGCCTGATGGAGCGCTTCTCGCTGTCGGAGACGCAGACGGCGTACATCCTGGACACCCCGCTGCGCCGGCTGACCCGTTTCGACCGGGTGGAGCTGGAGGAGGAGCAGGCCAAGCTCAACTCCGAGATCGCGGAGCTGACCGAGATCCTGGAGTCGGACACCCGGCTGCGCAGTGTGGTGTCGGGCGAACTGGCCGCGGTGGCCAAGCAGTTCGGTACCGAGCGGCGGACGGTCCTGCTGGAGGCGGGCGCGGCGCCGTCGGCGGCGCTGTCGGTGCCGCTGGAGGTGGCGGACGACCCGTGCCGGGTGCTGCTGTCCTCGACGGGCCTGCTGGCGCGGACGGCGGATGGCGAGCCGTTCGAGCTGTCGGAGAAGCGCGCCAAGCACGACGTGATCGTGTCGGCGGTGCCTGCCACCGCGCGGGCGGACGTGGGTGTCGTCACCTCGGCGGGCCGGGTGCTGCGGCTGCCGGTGATCGACCTGCCGGCGCTGCCGCCGACGCCGTCGCCGACGCTGGCGGGCGGCGCCGCGGTGGGCGAGTTCCTGCGGCTGGAGGCGGGCGAGCGGGCGCTGGCGCTGACCACGCTCGACGAGTCCTCGCCGGGTCTGGCGCTGGGCACGGCGCAGGGCGTGGTGAAGCGGGTGGTGCCGGAGTGGCCGGCGAACAAGGACGAGTTCGAGGTGATCGCCCTCAAGGAGGGTGACGAGCTGGTCGGTGCGGTCGAACTGCGTACCGGCGAGGAGGACTTGGTCTTCATCGCCTCGGACGCGCAGCTGCTGCGCTACCCGGCGGGCCAGGTCCGTCCGCAGGGCCGCCCGGCGGGCGGCATGGCCGGCATCAAGCTGTCGGACGGCGCCCGGGTGCTGTCGTTCACCGCGGTGGACCCGGCGGCGGACGCGGTGGTGGTCACGGTGGCGGGCACCACGGGCACGCTGGCCGGCGAGGAGCAGAGCTCCTGGAAGGTGACGCCGTTCGAGCAGTACCCGCGCAAGGGGCGGGCGACGGGCGGCGTGCGCTGCCAGCGCTTCCTCCGCGGTGAGGACGCCCTCGCCTTCGCCTGGGCGGGCGCGGCCCCGGCCCGTGCCGCGACGGCCAAGGCGGCCCCGGTCGACCTCCCCGAGCGCGACCCGCGCCGTGACGGCTCGGGCACTCCGGTGACGACGCCGATCGCCGTGGTGGCGGGCCCGGCGTAGCAGGGTCCGGGGCGGGGGCGGGGCACCGGAGGCCGGTTCCCCGCCCCCGTTTTCGTCGTTCCGGGCCTGTGCCGGGAGACCGGCTGCGGTACGGGTCCCGGTGGAAGCGGGGTCGGGCCAGGCCCCCGGTCCAGGGCGGGCCCCGGGAGCCCACGGCGGCGCCCCGGGCCGGGGCCGCCGTCGGCCGAGGCGCCAAGGGTAGCCTTGCCTGCGTGAGCACCTGTGCGACCGTGTCGCGTGAACTGTCCGAACCACTGGCCGCCACGGCGGCGACCGCCACCACCTGGCTGCTGGTCGAGCAGAACGGACCGTGGGGGGCGAAGGCGCTCGGTGAGAGCCATCTGGACGCCGCCGTGGGCCGGGCCCTGGAGGCGGCCGCGGCGGGAACCGGGGTGCGGGTGGCACTGATCCGCCGGCCCGGGCGGCACGCGGACTGCCTGCCGACCGCCCGGCACGAGGTGATCGTGGCGCACACCGTGCCGGGCCGGGGCTGGGTGCGCCGGGCCACGGTGGCCGACCCGGCGGAGCTGCTCGGGCTGGACTTCGGCGAGCTCGGGGCGGGCGACCACGGAGGCTTCGGCACGGCGCACGTCGGCGGTCCCGTCGCCCTGGTGTGCACCAACGGCCGGCGGGACCGCTGCTGCGCGCTGCTGGGGCGTCCGCTGGCGGCCGAGCTGGCGGCGGCCGGGCACAGCGAGGTGTGGGAGGTGACGCACCTGGGCGGGCACCGCTTCTCCCCCACCATGCTGGTGCTGCCGTACGGCTACGCCTACGGGCGGCTGACGCCGGAGAGCGCCAAGGAGGTACTGGCCGCGACGGCCTCCGGACACATGGTGCCGGAGTGGTCGCGGGGCTGCTCGGGCTGGGACCGCCCGGGCCAGGCGGCCGACCACGCGGTGCGGCTGGCCACCGGGGAGACCAGGGCGGACGCGCTGACCCTGGCCCAGTCGCCGGCGGGCGAGGGGCGCTGGCTGGTGGACGTGGTGCACGAGGACGGCCGGGCCTGGGAGGTCGAGGTCGTGGAGGGGGCGAGCGAGCCGCCGCGCCCGGAGAGCTGTGGCAAGGCGGCGGGCACGCCGTCGCGGATGGACGTGACGGTCGTCCGGGCGCGGTGACGGCCCTCCCCCGTCGTCGGCTCCCGCTGCTTCCGGCACGGTGACGACCCCGCGCCCGTGGGGGTGGACGCGGGACCGTCGGCGCGGTGGTCAGCCCGTGGCGGCCTTGCTGACGAACTCGGTGGTGTAGGTGCGGGCGAGGTCGATCGAGCCCTCCTTGCCCTTGACGTCCGGGTGGAAGGCCGCGAGCACGGCGAGCACCGTCTTCGGGCCGTCGGCCGGCATCACGCCGTCCGTGGTGAACATCGGCAGGGTCGCCTTGATCGCCGCCGCGTACTGCTCGGCCCCGCCCTGCGCGTAGTCGGCGGGCATCTTCTCGGCGATCTCCGCGGGGGTGTGGGTGGACATCCACTTGAGGGTCTTCACGAACGCGTTGGCGAGCTTCTGGGTGGTGTCCTTGTTCTTCTCCACCCAGTCGGTGTTCATGTAGAGCGAGGACGAGGGGTAGAGGCCGCCGAGCGCCTCGCGCGAGCCCTCGGGGGTCCGCATGTCGTAGAGGATCTTGCCGAGGCCCTTGTCGAGGACGGTCGCGACCGTCGGGTCCGTCGTCATACCGGCGTCGATGCTGCCCTGTTGGAGGGCGGCGATGAAGGTCTGGCCGGCGCCGACCGCGATCGGGCTGAACTCGGCCACCGCGGTGCCGTTCTTGACGGCGAGGTACTTGGTGAGGAAGTCGGTGGAGGAGCCGACGCTGGTCACGCCGAGCTTCTTGCCCTTGAAGTCCGCACCGGACCTGATGGCCTCGGCCTGCTTGGTGGAGACGAGCTCGACCTCGCCCGGGGCCTGGGAGAACTGGACCACGGACTCGACGTTCTTGCCCTTGGCCTGAAGGTCGATGGTGTGGTCGTAGAAGCCGACCGCGCCCTGGACGTCCCCGGCGAGCAGCGCGGTGGTGGCGTTGACGCCGGCGGGCTCGCTCATCAGCTCGACGTTGACACCGGCGTCGGCGAAGAAGCCGAGGCGCTGGGTGAGCATGGCGGGCAGGTAGATGACCTTGTCCAGGCCACCGACCATGATCTTGACCTTGGGCCCGTCGACCTGCCGGCCGGCCGGGGCCGCGCCGTTGTGCGAGGAGGCGGCGTCGTTGGCGCAGGCGGCGAGCGGGAGGAGGAGGACGGCGGCGAGGGCGGCTGCGGTGGTTCTGCCGATCGGGTTGCGGCGCATGGGTGGGGGTGCCTCTCTACGGAACGGGGGTGGGGGTCAGCGGCCGTCGCCGGAGTCGGCGGGCTTCCAGCGGAACAGCTTCTTCTCGGCGAAGGTCAGCAGCCCCTCGGTGAGCAGCGCGACGACCGCGAGGATCGTCATGGCGGCGTACACACCGGCCGCGTTGAAGGTGCCCTGGGCGGCCGCGACCAGCAGGCCGAGGCCCTTGGTCGCGCCGATGTACTCGCCGACGATGGCGCCGATCAGCGCGAAGCCGAAGCTGACGTGCAGGCTGGTGAAGATCCAGGTGGTGGCTGCGGGGATGACCACCTGAAGGGTGACCTTGCGGTTGTCGGCGCCCAGGATGCGGGCGTTGGCGACGAGGTTGCGGTCCACCTCGCGGGCGCCCTGGAAGGCGTTGAAGAACACCGGGAAGAACACCAGGACCACCGCCGAGGCCACCTTGGAGGCCGGGCCGAGACCGAACCAGATCAGGAAGATCGGGGCCAGCACGATCCGCGGAATGGCGTTCAGCACCTTGATGTAGGGCCCGAACACATCGGCCAGGAAGCGGATCCGGCCGAGCGCGATGCCCAGCAGCACACCGCCGGTGACGCCGATCACCCAGCCGGTGAGGGCCTCGTAGAGGGTGTAGCCGATCTGCTCGCCCAGCGAGCCCTGCGCCGTGCCGTGGGTGGTCCACTGCCAGATCTGCGCCCAGATCTTCGACGGCTGCGAGAAGTTGAACGGGTCGACGACCTCGGTCCGGGCGCAGAGCTCCCAGAGGCCGAGGAAGGCGACGAGCACCGCGCCCCGGGCCCCGTACACCCCCAGTCTCCGGTTGCGGGCGGCCCGTTGGCGGGCCTCGGTTCTGCTGGCGGCGACGGCCGGGGGCTTCCCGGCGACGGCGGCGGTCGAAGCGGTCTCAAGCGGCACGACCCGCTCCTCTCTCCCGGGTGATGCGCACCTCTTCGCCGAGCGAGGCCCAGATCTCGCGGTACAGCTCGACGAACCTCGGCTCCAGCCGGACGGCCTCCACGGTGCGCGGGCGCGGCAGGTCGACGGTGAAGATCTCCTTGACGGTGGCCGGGCCGGCCGTCATCACCACGACCCGGTCGGCGAGCGCGATCGCCTCGTCCAGGTCGTGCGTGACGAAGACGACCGAGGCCGCGTTGCCGGCGGTGCCCGCACCGGCCCACAGCTCCAGCAGCTGGTCGGACATCAGGGCGCGGGTCTGCACGTCCAGCGCCGAGAAGGGCTCGTCCATCAGCAGGATCTTCGGCTCGTTGACGAAGGTCTGGGCGAGCGCGACGCGCTTGCGCATACCGCCGGACAGCTGGTGCGGATAGCGGTCCTCGAACGCGCCCAGGCCCACCCGGGCCAGCCAGTCCCGGGCCCGTTCCCGGGCCTCGGTGGCGGGAACACCGCGAAAGCGCGGGCCGGCCGTGACGTTCGACAGAACGGTCCGCCAGGGGAACACGGCGTCCTGCTGGAAGACGAAGCCGACCTGCGGGTTGATCCCGTCGACCGGCTCGCCGTACACCCGGACCTCTCCCTCGGTGGGCTCCTCCAGGCCGCTGACCAGGGTCAGCGTGGTGGACTTGCCGCAGCCGGTGGGGCCGACGACGGCGACGAACTCGCCCTCGGCGACGGTGAGGCCGAGATCGCGGACGGCGGTGTGCAGGCCCCCGGAGGGGGTGCGGAACCGCTTGGTCGCGCCGGTCAGCTCGATCGCCGGGACCGGCGCCGGGGTTGTGCTCATATGACCTCCCGGGTCTGTGCTTGCTCCGGGAGGCTAGGAGTGGCCCGGGGGGTGGCGGGAGGCTTCTCGGCGTACTGCGGGTTCTCCGCGTTGAGGGGTGTTCTGCTCGTTTTGCTTCCGCTACAACAACGGGGGGCGCGGCTGACAGAAACACGTCGGAAACATAGGGTGTGCCACCACCCCTGCCGCGCGCACCAGCCGCACCACCCGCCCGTCCGCTGCCGAGAGGAGGCCCGGATGTCGCGCCCCCACCGCCCACACCGCCCACACCGACCGCACGGGCCGCACGGGCCTCGTCCGTCCCATCGGCCCCGCCTGACCCACCGTCCCCGGTGGCCCCGCCGGGTCTTCGCCCAGTTGCTGCTCGGCCAGACGGTGGTCACCGTCGGCGTCACCATCGTCACCGCCGGACTGTTCCTCGCACCGGTCAGCTCCGAGCTGGACCACGACGCGATGCAGCGCGCGCTGTCGATCGCCCAGGCCACCGCCGCCGACGAGACGATCGCCCGGGCCGCCGAGGACCGCGACTCCGCCGCCGCCCAGCGCAACGCCGAGCAGATCCGGCTGGCCACCGGCGCCAGCTTCGTCGTGGTCACCGACCTGGACGGGATCCGGCTCTCGCACACCGACCCGGTCCGGATCGGCCACCGGGTCAGCACCGATCCCGAGCCCGCGCTGAGCGGGCGCAGCATCACCGCCATCCAGGAGGGCACGTTGGGGCGCACCGCGCGCGGCAAGGTGCCGCTGCGGGTCGCCGACGGGCGGATCGTCGGCGAGGTGTCGGTGGGCATCAGCGACGACTCGATCCGGCGCCGGCTGCTGAAGATGCTCACCGGGATCCTGCTCTGCGCGGGCGCGGGCCTCACCGCGGGCACCGTCGCCACCCTGGCGCTGGCCCGACGGCTGAAGCGCCGCACCCACAACATCGCGCTGGCGGACATCTCGGCGCTGCTGGTCGAGCGCGAGGCGATGCTGCACGGGATCCGTGAGGGCATGGTGGCGCTGGACGAAGGGGGCCGGATCCGGCTGGCCAACGACGAGGCGGGCCGGCTGCTCGGCCTGCCCGACGACTGCGCCGGCCGGCCGATCGACGAGGTGCTGCCGGCCGGGCGGCTGGCCGATGTCCTGACCGGGCGGATCACCGGCGCCGATCTGCCGGCCGTCCGGGACGACCGGGTGCTGGTGGTGAACCGGATGGCGACGGCCGAGGGCGGCGCGGTGGTGACGCTGCGCGACCGGACCGAGCTGGAGTCGCTGGTCCGGGAGCTGGACACCACCCGCAGTCTCACCGAGGCGCTGCGGGCGCAGGACCACGAGCACGCCAACCGGATGCACACCCTGCTGGGGCTGCTGGAACTGGGCCGGCACGAGCAGGCGGTGGAGTTCATCTCGGAGCAGTCCGGTTCGCACGCGGCGGTCGCGGCGCGGATCGCCGAACAGGTGCAGGACCCGCACGTCGCGGCGCTGCTGGCCGGGAAGTCCGCGGTGGCGGGCGAGCGCGGGGTCCGGTTGGTGGTCGCCCCGGCCGCGCATCTGCCGGACGCGGTGGTGGACGCCCGGACGCTGGTCACCGTGCTCGGCAATCTGGTCGACAACGCCGTGGACGCGCTGGCGCCCGGCGGGGGCGGGCAGGTGGCGGTGACGCTGGCGGCGGCCGGCTCCACCCTGCTGGTCGAGGTCGCGGACAGCGGACCGGGCGTTCCGGAGCGTCTGCGTGAGCAGGTCTTCGAGGAGGGGTGGAGCAGCAAGGACGCGCCGGCGCACCGGCCGCGCGGGCTGGGGCTGGCGATGGTCCGGCGGCTGGTCGAACGGACCGGCGGCCGGATCGTGCTCGACACCGGACCGCTCGGCGGCGCCCGGTTCACCGTGGAACTGCCCGAGGCCCTGCGCACCGGGGCCCTGCCCGCCGCACCGCTCGTGGAGGCGTGATGATCGACGTACTCGTGGTGGACGACGACTTCCGGGTCGCCGATGTGCACGCCGCGTACGTGGCCAAGGTGCCCGGCTTCCGGGTGACCGGCACGGCGCACTCGGCCGGCGAGGCGCTGGCCGCGCTGGAGCGCCGCCCGGTGGACCTCCTGCTGCTCGACCACCATCTGCCGGACGAGACCGGGCTCGCCCTGGTACGGCGGCTGCGCGAACGGCAGGTGAGCTGCGACGTGATGATGGTGACGGCCGCCCGCGACGTCTCCACCGTGCACGCGGCGATGCAGCACGGCGCGTTGCAGTACCTGGTCAAACCGTTCACTTTCGGCGGGCTGCGGGAGAAGCTGGTGGCGTACGCGCGGCTGCGGCACGCGCTGGCCGGGCCGGCCGCACGCGAGGCCGGGCAGGACGAGGTGGACCGGCTCTTCGCGACCCTGCGCGGTACCGCCTCCCCGGCCACCGCCCTGCCCAAGGGGCACTCGGCGCCCACCACCGACCTGGTGCTCGGGGTGCTCCGCCGGGCCGCCCGGCCGCTCTCGGCGCAGGAGGTCGCCGACGCCACCGGGCTGAGCCGGTCCACCGCGCAGCGCTACCTCAAGCAGCTGGAACGCGACAGCCGGCTGCGGCTCACCCTCCGGTACGGCGACACCGGGCGGCCCGAGCACCGCTACGGACTGGCCGTCAGGGCGTGAGACCCGGACGTGGTGAACCCCGGCGGGCCCGAGGCCCCACCGGGGTTCACCGTCGCCGTTCGGTGCGGAGCGGCTTCTCAGGCGGCACCGGCGCCGGTCAGGGCGCGGACCTCCAGCTCGGCGTAGCGGTCCGGATCGGCCGGCTCGGCCGAGGTCATCGTCCCGATCCAGCCGGCCAGGAAGCCGAGCGGGATGGAGACCACTCCCGGGTTCTCCAGCGGGAACCAGTGGAAGTCCATCCCGGGGAAGAGCGCCGTCCTGGTGCCGGAGACCACCGGTGAGAAGACCACCAGCAGCACCGCCGGAATCAGCCCGCCGTACACCGACCAGACCGCGCCCCGGGCGGTGAACCGCCGCCAGAACAGGCTGTAGAGCAGCACCGGCAGATTGGCGGAGGCCGCGACGGCGAAGGCCAGACCGACCAGGAAGGCGACGTTCAGCTGCTGGGCGAAGAGGCTGAGCACGATCGCGATCGCCCCGATCCCCACCGCCGCGATCCGGGCGACGCCGACCTCCTCGTGCTCGACGGCCTCGCCGTCCGACTGCCGGGAGGCCGGTACCGCGCCCTGTCCGCGGCGCGGACGGCCGCGCCAGGCGCCCGCCCAGATGTCGTGGGCGAAGGCCGCCGAGGAGGCCAGGGTCAGCCCGGCGACCACGGCGAGGATGGTGGCGAAGGCGATCGCCGAGATCAGCGCGAACAGCACGACCCCGCCGGTGCTGCCGTTGCCGCCGCCGAGGACCAGGGCCAGCAGCGGAACGGCCGTGTTGCCCGCCGCGTTGGCGTGCCGGACCTCGCCGGAGCCGACCAGTGCGGTGGCGCCCAGGCCGAGCGCGATGGCCATCAGGTAGAAGCTCCCGACCAGCCCGATCGCCCACATCGTGGAGCGGCGGGCGGCCCGGGCGGTCGGCACGGTGTAGAAGCGGGAGAGGATGTGCGGCAGACCGGCGGTGCCCAGCACCAGGGCCAGGCCCAGGCTGAAGAAGTCCAGCCGGCTGGTGAAGCTCCCGCCGTACTTGAGCCCCGGCTCCAGGTAGCGCTGTCCGGCGCCGCTGTGCTGGGCCGCCTGGCGCATCAGCTCGGCCACGTCCCCGTGGAACCGGATCAGCAGCAGCACGGTGAGCAGAACCGATCCGGCGATCAGCAGGAACGCCTTGACGATCTGGATCCAGGTGGTGGCCCGCATCCCGCCGACCGTGACATAGATGATCATCAGACCGCCGACCGCCACGATGGTCCATGTCCGGGCCTGGGCACTGCTGGTGCCGAGCAGCAGGGCGACCAGGCTGCCCGCGCCGACCATCTGGGCGACCAGGTAGAGCAGCGTCACGACCACGCTGGCCCCGCCGGCCGCCGCCCGGACCTTGCGGCGGCGCAGCCGCAGCGCCAGCACGTCCGCCAGGGTGTACCGGCCGGCGTTGCGGACCAGTTCGGCGACCAGCATCAGCACCACCAGCCAGGCGACCAGGAAGCCGATGCTGTAGAGCGCGCCGTCGTAGCCGTACAGCGCGATCAGCCCGGCGACACCGAGGAAGGAGGCGGCGGAGAGGTAGTCCCCGGAGAGCGCGAAGCCGTTCTGCAGCGGGGTGAAGTCGCGCCCTCCGACGTAGAAGTCCTCGGCGGCGCCGCCCCGGCGGCCCACCCAGAGGGTGATCCCCAGGGTGACCAGGACGATGACGGCGAACAGCACGATGGCCAGGTCGTGGTGGTCGCCGGTGGCGGCGACGGGGGGCGGGGTGGCGGTCGTCATCGCAGCTGGTCCTGGGTGTCCCAGCGGAGCTCCAGGGCGGCCCGGTCGCGCCGGGTGCGCGCGTGGCGGGCGTAGAGCCAGGTGAGCAGGAAGGTGGAGGCGAACTGGAGCAGGCCCAGCAGCCACGCCACATTGATCGGACCGGCCACCGGACGGCGCATCACACCGGGCGCGCCCGCCTGGGCCGCGACGTACAGCAGGTACCAGCCCAGGAAGGCCCCACAGGCCGGGAAGACGAAGGACCGGTAGCTGCGCCGGATCTCCTGGAAGGCCTCGCTGCCCTGGACGGCGCGGTACACCGCGCTGCTGTCGGCGGCCCGGCCGGGGGCGGACTGCGCCGACCGGGTGGGGACGGGCGGGGCGGATTGGGCCGATTGGCCGGGGGCGGCGGCCTGAGCGGCCCACGAGTCCAATCGCCGCCCTTGCTCCGGGCTGCTCGTCTGCTGCTGTGGCACTACTGCTCCTGAGCCGGGGTCGTCTGACCGACACCATGATGGGCGCCCCCGGGCACCGCCAACGCCGGATACAGATACGTTCACTCAATGAGGTGATCGATCATCCGACTGGCACTCATCCGACTACTGCTGCGTACTCGTGATTCCGTGTCGGAAGGCGTACGCGACGGCCTGCGCCCGGTCGCGGACGGCGGTCTTGGCGAACAGGTTGTTGATGTGCGTCTTCACGGTGGCCGGGCTGACGAACAGCCGCTGGGCGATCTCGGTGTTGGAGAGGCCCTCGGCGATCAGCGCCAGGACCTCGGCCTCCCGGGCGGTCAGCCCGTCGGGCAGCTCGCCCCGGTCGGCGGCGGCCGACGCCCCGGCGCCCGCCGAAGCCCCGGGAGCGGCCGGGGCCACCGGTCCGGCGTCCGCCAGCCGCTCCAGCAGGCGCAGTTGCACCTGCGGCGAGAGCCCGGCCGCACCCGAGCGGACGTCCGCGATGGCCCGGGCGATCTCCTCGCCGCCCGCGTCCTTGGTGAGGTAGCCGCGCGCGCCGGCCCGCAACGCCGGGAACAGCGAGTCGTCGTCGGCGTACGTGGTGAGCACCACCACCTCGGTCTCCGGGTGGGCGGCCCGGATCCGGCGGGTGGCCTCGACGCCGTCGCAGCGCGGCATCCGCAGGTCCATCAGGACCACGTCGGGGTGGTGCCGTTCCACCAGGGCGACGGCCTCCTCGCCGTCGGCGGCGGCGCCGACCACCTCGATGCCCGGCAGCAGCCCGAGCAGCATCACGATGCCCTCGCGCACCACCGTCTGGTCGTCCGCGACCAGCACCCTGGTCGGCCGCTCCCCGTTCACGTGTCCACCTCGCTCATCCGCGCTCGTCCGCCTCGTACCGCCCGCTCACCCCGGCAGCCGCAGCAGCACCCGCCAGCCGCCCTCCTCCGGGCCCGCCAGCAGGGTGCCGCCGAGCAGTTCCGCACGTTCGCGCATCCCCAGCAGACCGTACCCGCTGCCACTGGCCGCCAGCTCACCGGGCGATTCGCCGCGCGGGGCACGGACGTTGCGCACCTCCAGCTCCACCGCCCCCGGCAGATAGCGCAGTTCGACCGTGCACCGCGCGCCCGGCGCGTGCTTGCGGACGTTGGTCAGCGCCTCCTGCGCCGTGCGCCGAACCGCCAGCCCGGCCTCGGCGGCGAGCGGGCGCGGTGTGCCGGTGACGGTGAGCGCGGCCCGCTCCCGGCCCGTCAGTTCCACCAGGAACTCCCCCACTGGGGTGAACTCGCCACGCAGCGCCGAGAGCGCCTGTCTGGTCTCGGCCAGGCCGTCCTGCGCCATCCGCCGGGCCGCCACCACCCGCTCCCGGATCTGCTCCCGGTCGGTCCCGGCGTCCAGCATCAGCCGGGCCGCCTCCAGGTGGACGAGCTGCGCGGAGAGGCTGTGGGCCAGGACGTCGTGGATCTCCCGGGCGATCCTGGCCCGTTCGGCGAGCGCCGCGCTCTCCGCCTCGGCGGCCCGGGCGGCGCGCTCCTGGGCCAGCAGCCGGCGGGCCGTGCCGCGCGCCTCGGTGTCCATCCGCAGCAGGTAGCCCAGCAGCCCGAGCCCGCCGACCGTGGCCGTGATGCCCAGCCAGTTCTCCCAGCCGGCCACCGTGTAGGAGCCGAAGCCCGCCACCGCCGTGCCGAGCGCGGCGACGGACGGCAGCCGGACCAGCGCGGTGAGCGCCAGCCCGCCCCAGACGAAGTCGGCCAGCAGGTGGGCCCGCCCCCACTCGGCGAGCCAGCCGCTGCCGACCAGGGTGACGGCCAGCGCGAGCGTGGGCCGGAGCAGCTGCTCGCGGCTGACCCGCAGGAAGGCCGCCGCCTGCGCGACCGTCGCGACCAGTCCGGCCCCGACCGCGACCGCGCCCCAGCCGCTGTACCCGCCCCCGGAATACGTCCCCCAGACCACGGTGGCGACCAGCACGGTCCGCCCGATCAGCGAGAGGGTCCGCCGGGCCGGGCTCTCGGGCTCCCGTTCCAGCCCCTCGCGGGACGGCCAGCGGGTCCGGTTCCACCCGGGCACGGGTACCTCCTCCTGGATTCGGCGGCTCATCGGCTCATCGGACCGACCGGTGGACGGCGGCGGTTCAGCCGGCCAGGCCGACGCGGTGCGGGCTCTCCAGGGTCCGTGCCCTCCAGTTCACCACGCCGGCCCTGACCAGCAGCAGGACCGCCAGGCCGAGCAGCAGCGCGTTGGCGCCCTGGTGGACGTGCAGCGCGGCTCCGAGGCCGTACAGGCCCAGCCGGATGGCGATCAGGCCGGCCCAGGCGGCCACGGTGGCCCTGGTGCCCTGCGCCCAGACCGCGCCGTCCTTGCCGTGCCAGAGCCGGACGGTCCAGCCCCAGACGCAGCCCATCGCGAGCACGGCCAGCAGCGAGGCGGCCAGCAGCGCCACCGAGAGGCCGGGGTGCGCCTGGTCGACCAGCCGCGGGTCGCGCAGCGCGAGCACGGCCAGGATCACCGGCAGCAGCCAGAAGCGGCGTTCGGTGTCCAGACGCTGGGCGCGCAGCTGGCGGCGGGCCACCAGGGCGATCACCGCGATGATCACAAGTACGTTGACGAGGCCGGTCATCGGACTCTCCGTCCCGACGGGAAGGGCTGGGCTGACCTCTCCGACGCTACGGATCCGGCGCCGCCCGGTGATCGGAGCCGGGGTGGACCGGGGGTGGAACCGGCAGCGGGGGGGGGCCCCCCCCCCCCGGGGGGGGGGGGGGGGGGCGGCCCCCCCCCCCGCCCCCCGGGGGGGGGGCGGGGGGGGGGGGGCGGGCGCCCGCCGGGGCACACACA
>NZ_JBIUYD010000027.1:41971-139468 GCF_044744345.1 Kitasatospora sp. NPDC087315
CACCTCCCCCCCGCGTGGGCCCGGGCCCCCCCGGGTTAGGGCGGGGGGGGTGGCGGGGGGGGGCACCGGGCCGCGCGGGGCCCCCCCCCGGGGGGGGGGCGCCCCCCCCCGCGAAGCCGCCGCTCAGGCGTCGATGCGGGAACGGTCCAGGGTGGCCGCCGAGTCCACGATGAACTCCTTGCGCGGGGCGACGTCGTTGCCCATCAGCAGGTCGAAGATCTTCTCGGCCTGCTCCAGGTCCCCGAGGTTGATCCGGCGCAGGGTGCGGTGGCGCGGGTCCATGGTGGTCTCGGCCAACTGGTCGGCGTCCATCTCGCCGAGGCCCTTGTACCGCTGCACCGGCTCCTTCCAGCGCATGCTCTTGCGCTGGAACTCCAGCAGGGTGGAGCGCAGCTCGGCGTCGGAGTAGGTGTAGTGGTACTTCTCCTGGCCGCGCTTGGGGTTGGTGAGCTCGATCCGGTGCAGCGGCGGCACCGCGGCGAAGACCCGGCCCTGCTCGACCATGGGCCGCATGTAGCGCTGAAAGAGCGTCAGCAGCAGGCAACGGATGTGCGAACCGTCGACGTCGGCGTCGGCCATGAAGATGACCCGGCCGTAACGGGCCTGGTCGATGTCGAAGGTGCGGCCCGAACCGGCCCCTATCACCTGGATGATCGCGGCACACTCGGTGTTCTTGAGCATGTCGCTCACGGACGCCTTCTGCACATTGAGGATCTTGCCGCGGATCGGCAGCAGCGCCTGGAACTCGGAGTTGCGGGCCAGCTTGGCGGTGCCGAGCGCGGAGTCCCCCTCGACGATGAAGAGTTCGCTGCGCTCGACGTCGTCGCTGCGGCAGTCGGCCAGCTTGGCCGGCAGCGAGCTGGTCTCCAGCGCGGTCTTCCGGCGCTGCGCCTCCTTGTGCTGGCGGGCGGCGACCCGGGTGCGGGCGGCGGCCACGATCTTCTCCAGCACGGCCCGGGCCTGGAGCTTCTCGTCCTTCTTGGCGGAGGTCAGGAAGGACTTGAGCTCCTTGGCGACCACCGCGGCGACGATCCGGTTGGCCGCCGAGGTGCCCAGCACCTCCTTGGTCTGCCCCTCGAACTGCGGCTCGGCGAGCCGGACGGTGACCACCGCGGTGAGACCCTCGGTGGCGTCGTCCTTGGTGATGTCGTCCTCGGCGACGCGCAGCAGCTTGCTGGAGCGCAGCACCTCGTTGACGGTCTTGGCGAGCGAGCGCTCGAACCCGGTCACATGGGTGCCGCCCTTGGGGGTGGCGATGATGTTGACGAAGGAGCGCAGGGTGGTGTCGTAGCCGGCGCCCCAGCGCAGCGCGATGTCGACGCCGAGGTGACGGGTGACCTCGGTGGGCGTCATGTGGCCGAGGTCGTCCAGGACGGGGACGGTCTCCTTGAAGGTGCCCTCGCCGTGCAGCCGCACGACGTCGGAGATCGCCTTGTCGGGGGCGAGGAACTCGCAGAACTCGGCGATGCCGCCGTCGTAGTGGAAGGTCGACTCCTCGACCTTGTCGCTCTCGGTCAGCCGCTCGTCACGGACCAGGATGGTCAGGCCGGGGACCAGGAAGGCCGTCTGCCGGGCCCGGTTGTGCAGGTTCTCCAGCGAGAGCCGGGCGTCCTTGAGGAAGATCTGCCGGTCGGCCCAGTAGCGGATCCTGGTGCCGGTGCGGGCCTTGGGCACCTTGCGGGCCCTGGTGAGGCCGTTGGCGGGCTCGAACGGGGCGTCCGGGCCGCCCTCGGTGAAGATGCCGGGGGTACCGCGGCGGAAGCTGATCGCATGGGTGTGGCCGCTGCGGTCCACCTCGACGTCCAGCCGGGCGGAGAGGGCGTTGACGACGGAGGCGCCGACGCCGTGCAGACCGCCGGAGGCCGCGTAGGAACCGCCACCGAACTTGCCGCCGGCGTGCAGCTTGGTCAGCACCACCTCGACGCCGGAGAGCCCGGTCTTGGGCTCGACGTCCACCGGGATGCCACGGCCGTTGTCGCGCACCTCGACCGAGGAGTCCTCGTGCAGGACGACCTCGATACGGTCGCAGTGGCCACCGAGCGCCTCGTCCACGGAGTTGTCGATGATCTCCCAGAGGCAGTGCATCAGGCCGCGGCTGTCGGTCGAGCCGATGTACATGCCGGGGCGCTTGCGGACCGCCTCCAGGCCCTCCAGGACGAGCAGGTGCCGAGCGGTGTAGTTGGAACCGTCGTCGCCGGCCAGCAGTGCGGACGGCACGGTCGTTTCGGCACTCACGCGGCACTCTCCTCGGTGAAGTTCTGTCTCATCGGTCACATCCGGGTCCATCCGAATCGCCCGCCAGTGCAGCACAGCGCACCGACAGCCGTTCCCCTGCGTGTGCGCACCCCTCCGCTCGGTACGCAGCACGGCGGGCCGGTCCCGCGCAGCTTGTACGCGCTGCGCGAACAAGAACTGTGCAGGATTCGGGGCGCCGGGGCGCCATCTCCTCCCGGTACCAGCGGTCCTGGCGGACCGTGGGGCCGGGCGCAGGCTCCGGAACTGCCGTTATGCAGGCTACCGGGGCCCAGGACGGGGCTTATGCTCCAACCCAGCAGAGGATTATGCTACGCGGACCTCGACCCCGGTCCCGATCGGGCGTTCGAGCGACGGGCGGATCCTGGGAATCGGTACGCATGAACCACCGGCCCCCGGGGCACGTCCTCATCAACACAGCAGAATCCTCAAAGAAGAAAAGCCACGAGCGGGAACGTTTTCGGCCTGGTTGGATGTTGACCCTGGTACGACAGCTCGTCGAGCTAGAGAAGAGGCGACGTGACTACTGTTCTGACACCTGCGAGCCCGCTGACCGCGGCTGACCGCTGCGACCGCTGCGGCGCCCAGGCATATCTGCGCGTCGTACTCGCCAGCGGCGGAGAGCTGCTCTTCTGCGCCCACCACGGCCGGAAGTTCGAGCCCGAGCTCAAGAAGATCGCCGTGGAGATACAGGACGAGAGCGGCCGTCTCACCAGCACCACCACCAACACGGCCACCGAAGAAGAGCGCTGATTCCCAGCACTTCATCGGCACCCGGCGACGAGCTGTGTCCGGCCGCACACCCTGCGCGACCGGTGAGCCGGGGGGGGGGGCCCCCCCCCCGGGGGGGGGGGCCCCCCCCCCCCCGGGGGGGGCCCCCCCCCCCCCCGGCTCCGCTGTTTTCGCCGACGCCGGTCACACCACCCGCACCGGGCAACGCGACGTCAGAGCGTAACCGGCTGCTCACAGTACCGAGCGCACCGCGTTCGAGACCGCGCCGAGCCGGGTGTAGACGCCGGGGTGGACGGCCTCCGCGCAACCCGTTCCCCAGGAGACCAGTCCGACCAGTCGGCCCGCGACGATCAGCGGGCCGCCACTGTCCCCCTGACAGGCATCCTTGCCACCCTTCTCCTCGCCCGCGCAGACCATGCCGCGGGCGTCGAAACGCCCGTCCGGGCCGCCGGGGTAGGCGTGCGCACAGGTCTGGTCCGCGATGATCGGCACATCGACACCACGGAGCGTCGGCGAGTAGTTACCCGTTCCGCTGGTGTCCCCCCAGCCGAAGACCTGCGCCCTGGTCCCCGGCGCATACGGCTCGGCCTCCCCCTGGCCGACCATGCCGATCACCGGCCGGGTGCCCTGTGACTCGGTGAGGGTCAGCACCGCCACGTCGTTCATGTTGGCGGCGAAGGCGTAGTCGGGGTGGATCCAGACCGACTGGACGGCCACCTCACGACCGATCGAGCCGCGCAGGTCGTCCCGCCCGACCACGACCTTCAGGCCCGGCCGCTCCACCCGCTGGCCCTTGGACTCGTCGTAGAAGCAGTGCGCGGCCGTCACCACCTTCGTCGCGGTGACCAGCGCGCCACCGCAGAACTGTCCCGAGCGGCCGTTGCCGAACTGCTGGCGGCTGGCGAGCGCCACCGCCCACGGGTGGTCCGAGGTGCTCACCGCGACACCGCCGACGATCCTGCGCTGCGCCTCGGCCGGACCGGCCGGACCGAGCGCGAGCGCCGGCGCGGGCAGCGCCGCCAGCAGGGCCAGGGCGACCACCCGGCGGCGGCGTACCGGCCGGGCGGCCGGACGTGCCGGGGACGGGACGGCGGTCGACAGGTCCGTGCGGTCCGGATTGGGCAGCACCGTGTCTCCAGGTTGGCTCGACGGCAGGCAACCGACACAGCGTAGGCGGTCAGCTACATAACGAGACCGTGCGGCACCTCGCATCCACCCGTACGAGCGATGACAACCGTCCGGACGTTGACGCGCCCGGATGTCGCGGACGCCCTCCGCCGGACATGCCGGAGGGCCCGGAGCGATACGCTCCGGGCCCTCCGACGGTACGAACCGCCGAACAGATCAGTCCAGGTAGTCGCGCAGCACCTGGGAACGCGACGGGTGGCGCAGCTTCGACATGGTCTTGGACTCGATCTGGCGGATGCGCTCACGGGTGACCCCGTACACCTTGCCGATCTCGTCGAGCGTCTTCGGCTGACCGTCCGTCAGGCCGAAGCGCATCGAGACCACGCCCGCCTCGCGCTCGGACAGGGTGTCCAGCACCGAGTGCAGCTGCTCCTGGAGCAGGGTGAAGGAGACCGCGTCGGCCGGGACGACCGCCTCGGAGTCCTCGATCAGGTCACCGAACTCGCTGTCGCCGTCCTCGCCCAGCGGGGTGTGCAGCGAGATGGGCTCGCGGCCGTACTTCTGGACCTCGATGACCTTCTCCGGGGTCATGTCGAGTTCCTTGGCCAGCTCCTCCGGGGTGGGCTCGCGGCCCAGGTCCTGGAGCATCTGGCGCTGGACGCGGGCCAGCTTGTTGATGACCTCGACCATGTGCACCGGGATACGGATGGTGCGGGCCTGGTCGGCCATCGCGCGGGTGATCGCCTGGCGGATCCACCACGTCGCGTAGGTGGAGAACTTGTAGCCCTTGGTGTAGTCGAACTTCTCGACCGCGCGGATCAGACCGAGGTTGCCCTCCTGGATCAGGTCCAGGAAGAGCATGCCGCGGCCGGTGTAGCGCTTGGCCAGCGAGACGACCAGCCGGAGGTTGGCCTCCAGCAGGTGGTTCTTGGCGCGGCGGCCGTCCTCGGCGATGATCTCCAGCTCGCGCTTGAGCTTCGGGGCGAGCTTGTCGGCCGCCGAGAGCTTGTCCTCGGCGAACAGGCCGGCCTCGATGCGCTTGGCGAGCTCGACCTCCTGCTCGGCGTTGAGCAGCGGGACCTTGCCGATCTGCTTCAGGTAGTCCTTGACCGGGTCGGCGGTGGCACCCGCGACGGCGACCTGCTGGGCCGGCGCGTCGTCCTCGTCGTCGTCGGAGAGGACGAAGCCCTCCGACTCCTCCTCCGGAGCGTCGCCCTCGGCACCGGCCTTGTCGCCGGGCAGCGCCACGTCCTCGATGAGCTCCTCGTCGCCGAGCAGCTCCTCGTCGCCCTTACCGGCCTTGGCGGTGGTGGTCTTCTTGGCGGCGGCCTTCTTGGCCGGCGCGGCGGTCTTCTTGGCGGCGGCCTTCTTGGCCGACGCGGCCTTCTTCGCCGGGGCCGCCTTCGCCTCGGCGACGCCGGCGGCCGTCCCCGCGGTGGTGATCTCCGCGGACACCGTGCTGACCGAGGCCGTGGCGGCCGCGACCGCCGGAGCGGAGATGGTGGCGCCGGGCGCGATGCGCACCGGGGGCTTGGTGGGGGCCGCCGAGGCGGACGGGGTCCGAGTGGTGACCGCCTTGGTGGCGGTGCGCTTGGTGGGGCTCTTGGCCGCGACGCTCTTGCGCTTGGCGCCGGCCGGTTCGGCCGCGCTGACCATGAGATCCACCCCTTCCTCAATCAGTACCTGGTTGAGGCTGCGCATGACGTTCTTCCACTTGGTGACCGGGATCTGGTCCGCCTCGAACGCCTGGCGTACGTCGTCACCGGCGATCTGCCCCTGGGCCTTGCCCCGCTCGATGAGCGCCAGCAGAGCCGCGGACTCGGCGATCTCGGGGGGAAGCGAACGGGATGTGCTGGCCGACACGAACAACCTCTCGGACGATGAGTGGACTCGAACCCGTACCGGCCGCCCGAGCGGGCGGGGAAGGAAATCGCGCGTCGGACGCGCGGTGTCGATTCCGACCGACTCGGGCTTGAGGACTGGGTTTGCAGGACGGCAGCAGCGCCGCGGACCAACACAGCATTCTGACATGTTGGGCTATTCCGGAGCTGCTTCCGCTCAGGACACATCGCTGCTACTCGTCAAGTGTTACGCATGGCCTTGGTGTCGCGGGTCACACCGATCGGCGCCCGCGACCCCGGGGCCGACTTCCATCATCCCGCATTCGCGCCCAAGCCTTTGGCATGGACAGGGCGTCAAGGGGCTTTCCCAGGAAAAGGGCCCTCCGACTGCGCCAGGCGGTGCAGTCGGAGGGCCGTGGGTTCACGGGGTTCGATCGGTCGCCGGATGGACGGCTCAGTGCTCCCGGGGAGCGGGAACGGACGGCTCGACCTCCGGGTGCACGGTGAGCAGCGCCCGCATCGCGGCCTCGCCCGCGGTGCCGTCACCGGTGCCGAGCGCGTCGACCAGCCGGGAGTGCAGGCTGACCGAGGCCTCCGAGGGCCGCTCGCAGGAGATGGCCGGGCCGCCCGACACCTGGAGCGCGCAGGAGACGATCCCGGAGAGGTGCTCCAGCATCCGGTTGCCCGCCATCTGCAGAACCAGGGCGTGCAGCTCCGCGTCGGCCCGCGAGTAGGTGGAGAGATCGGCCTGGGCGGCGGCGTGGCCCATGATCTCGATCAGCTCGACCAGCCGCTGCTGGACGTCCTCCCGGCCGTGGCCGGCCGCGAGCCGGGCCGCCAGCGGCTCGATCGCCCAGCGCAGCTCGAACAGCTCCCGGCGCTGCTCGTCGCGCTGCGGACCGAAGGCGCGCCACTCGATGATGTCCGGGTCGAGCAGGTTCCAGTCGCCGACCGGGCGGACCCGGGTGCCGACGTTCGGCCGGGCGCTGACCAGGCCCTTGGCCTCCAGCACGCGCAGCGACTCGCGGACGACGGTGCGGGACACCTCGAACCGCTGGCCGATCTCCTCGGGGACGAGCGGGCGGTCGGCGCCGAGATCACCCGAGACGATCATCTGGCCGAGCTGCTGGACGAGCTGGCCGTGCAGGCCGCGGCCGCGGCTGCTGGTGGTCTTGCGACCGACCCGGGCCAGGTCCGACTCGGCGCCCTCCCAGCGGGGCGCCGGCGGGGTCGGCCGGTCGGCGTACGAGAAGCGGTCCAGATCGCCGGGGCCGTGGATGGCGCCGTCGGCGGAACGGGCAGGGGTCATGGTGGGGTGCGCAAGGGTACTCACAGGTCCTTTGTCGGCGATCGGCGGGCGCAGCTTGAGAATTCTCGTGAAAAGCACACGAAAGGGTGATCGGCCGCGACTGGATAATTGACTTCTTATCAGGAAGAACCGCGCATTACGGTCACTGCTGGTCGATCTTGGCAGACCGTCAGCGGCCGCCCGGAACAGCCGCCGTTCAGAGCGCGCGGCGGCGGACCTGGACCAGCAGGGCCACGAGCAGCAGGACGAACGCGGGCGCCGTCACCGCCGCCAGCAGAGCCGGATCGGTCAGCGCCGCCCCGCTCCGCGCAACCCGGTGGCCCCCGCCGTACACCCATCCGTACGCCCACTCGGCGCCGGACTGGAACGGCAGCAGCTCGGCCGCATGGGTGGGCCGGACCGCACCGGTCTGCCGCAGCAGCAGGGCCACCCCGGTCTCCAGCAGCGGCGGCAGCGCGCACAGCAACAGGACCCCGGCCGAGGCACTGCGGGTCACCGCCGCCGTCAGCACACCGGTCCAGCCCGCCACGACCACCAGCAGGACGAAGGCGAGCAGCGCGGCCGGCGCGCCCTGGCCGGCCCCGAGCGCCACCGGGGCGAGCGCCCCCGGCAGCTCGGCGAGCCCGGTCAGGCCGACCGAGGCCAGTGCCTCCGACACCCGGTCCGAGAGCACGGCCGGGTCCGACCAGGCGGCCGCCGTCACCCCGCCCGGCAGCGCGAGGTGCACGGCCACCGCGTCGACCACCAGGGTGACCAGCGCCAGCAGGCCCGCCACCGGGCCGATCACGGCCAGCTTGGCCAGCAGCAGCCGCACCCGGCGCAGATACGACACCTGCGAGGCCGGCAGACCCGGGTGCCGCACCTCGTGTCCGTACGAGAGGGCGCCCAGCACCCCGGCGCCGAGGGCCGCGAACGGCAGCGGGACCAGCGGGACGGCCGCCGTCAGCAGCCGCACGCCCGCCGGACCGGTCAGCGGTCCGGTGGGCGTCTGGGCGGCCAGCAGGGCCGCCACCCCGGCGTCGCCGAGGAGGACGGCGGCGAGGAGCAGCCAGGTGGAACGGAGGCCGCGCAGGCGGCGCAGCTCATAGGCCAGGGCGTGCACGGTTCACTCGCTCCGGTGGTCGGGGACGGAGGTGGTCGCGGGGGCGGAGGTGGGAGCGGGGGTGCCCGCGCCGGGGGCGGGGGCACCGCCGGGGCGGCCGAGGCGGACGGTGTCGGCGGTCAGCAGGTCGGTGGCGTCCTCGCGGTGCTCCCGGGAGACGGGGCCGCCGCCGGCCTGCCGGGCCAGACCGTTGAGACCGTCCCGGAAGAGCCGGTCCACGGCGACCGTCGGGGAGGCCTCGGCCGGCCCGGCCGGGTCGTCCTGCCGGCGCGCGGGCGGGGTGGCTCGTGCGGGACGGCCAGGCTGGGCGGACGGTGTCGGCCCGGCGGGGCGGGTCGGCGCTCCCGATCGTGGGGTGACCGCCGACAGCGCGGTCGTGGCCGAGGCGGCGGCCGGCGAGGCCGGAAGCGCGAGAGCGGGCAGCGCGCCGGTGGTCAAAGCGCGCTCCGGCGTCACCGCTTCCGCCGTTTCCCTCACCTCCGCCGTCGGCTCCGTCCGGGCGGGGTCCGGCCGAGCGGGCGCCGACCGGGCGGGCGCCGACCGGATCCGGAGCTCGCCCGAGCGGCCCGAGGCGACGGGCAGGGCGGCGCGGGGAGCGGGCTGTTCGACCACCCGGTCGGCGAGCTCGTGCAGCAGGATGCCGTGGCGGTAGGCGAGTTCACCGATCTCGGTGCGGCCGATGCCCGCCACCGCGAGACCGGCCCCGCCGTCGCGGCGCACCTCGGCACCCTGGCTCACCAGCAGATCGGCGAGCCGGGCCATCTGGGGCCCGCGCACGGCCACCTCCGGGCTGAGCCGGGTCCGGCGAAAGTCCGCCACCGGCTGGTCGGCCACCAGCCGGCCCTGGTCCAGCGTGATGACGCGGTCCGCGAGCTGCGCGGCCTCCCGCGGCGTGCGGGTGGTCACCAGGACCGTCCCGCCCGCGGCTCCGAACGAGCGCAGAAAGGAGTGGAACCACTCCACATTGCGCGGCGAAAGGCCCTCGGTGGGCGCGTCCAGGAGCAGGGTCCCAGGGTCCCCCAGCAGGGCGGCGGCGAGGGCGAGCCGCCCGTGCATACCGGGCGAGAAGGCGCGCAGCCGCTGTCCGGCGACGGCGGCCAGCCTGGTCTGCTCCAGCAGTTCGTCGGCCCGCCGGGCGGGGACACCGGCGGCCGCCGCCAGCATCCTGAGATGGCTGCGCGCCTTCCGGCCGGGGTGTCCGGCCACCGATCCGGCGGCTCCGCCCGGACCGGGCAGCAGCACGCCGACCTCGCGTTCGGGGTGGCGCAGCCGACGGTAGGTGCGACCGTCGAAGAGCGTGACGCCCTGGCCGCGTTCGAGTTCGAGCATCAGGCGCAGGGCGGTGGACTTGCCCGCGCCCTCGGAACCCAGCAGTGCCGTCACCACGCCGGGCCGGGCGTCGAAGGTGAGGTCGAGCACCGCCGGCGGCCCACCCGTGCGGTAGACCTTGGTCAGTCCGGTGATCTGGATCATCGCTGGCTGCTCCCATGCCCTTGGCCGGCCTGACAGGCGCGGCGCGGGGCCGTGCCCGCACGGGCCCGCGCCAGCACATTAGGGGGCCGGGCCGGGGATTCCGGGCATTGCGGGAGCGGCACGGGGCCGCCGCCTGCACACCTCACCCGATCAGGGGAAAATCCGATCCTGCGACGGGGCAGGGGGCTCGCAGGCGGTAGGGGCGAGGGGTGCGAACTGGTCCGGGCGAGGTACGGGGCGGGGCCCGGGTACGGGGTGGGGCCGACGGCGGGTCAGGACTCCGGGCGCAGCATGGGCGGGTTGAGGACGGTGGCCCCGCCCGCGGTGAACAGCTGTGCGGGGCGGCCTCCCTGACGTGTCGTCGTGCCACCGGAGGGCAGCAGGAAGCCGGGGGTGCCGGTCACCTTGCGGTGGAAGTTCCTGGGGTCGAGGACCACGCCCCAGACGGCCTCGTAGACCCGGCGCAGCTCGCCGACGGTGAACTCGGTCGGGCAGAAGGCCGTCGCCAGGGAGGAGTACTCGATCTTCGAGCGGGCACGCTCCACGCCGTCGGCCAGGATCAGGCCGTGGTCGAAGGCGAGCGGAACGCCGTCGGCCGGGCTCTGTCCGAGCAGTTCGGCGACCGGGGCCCAGCGGGCGCCGCTGGCGTCGCCGCCGGCGCGGGGCGTCGGCAGGTCCGGTGCCAGGACCAGGTAGGCCACGCTGACCACCCGCATCCGGGGGTCGCGCTGAGGGTGTCCGTAGGTCGCGAGCTGTTCCAGATGGGCGCCGGCCGTGCCGGGGCCGGCCACGTCGTGGCCGGGGGCGGAATGCGCGCGCAGACCGGTCTCCTCGGCCAGTTCCCGGGAGGCCGCCTCGGCCAGGCCCTCGTCCGGGCGGACGAATCCTCCGGGCAGGGCCCAGTACCCCTGGAAGGGCGGCTCGCCCCGTCGTACCAGCAGGGCGCACAGGGCGTGGTCCCGCACCGTCAGCACCACCAGGTCAACCGTGACAGCGAACGGGGGGAAGGCCGACGGGTCATAACGCGACATGGCGACGATCATAGTCGTCTCTTTGACGATAAGCACAGGCCTGCGCACGGACCGTGCTGTGCCCCGCAGGTGGCCCGGCTGCCGGATGCCCCGGTCTGGGGCGGGCGAGGGCGGACCGGCGAGGTCCGCCCCCGGGTGGCGGGGGATGTCAGCGGGCGACCAGTTGCAGCTCGGCGGACGCCTCCTCGACCATCGCCACGCCGATCCGGCTCACCCGCACCGAGAACGGTTCGCCCGCGACCCGCAGACCGGTCAGCTGCAGCTCGCCGAGCGGCGCGGTACTGGCCGCCCGGACCAGCACCCGCCCGCCCGGGACATCGGGCCGGACCCCGGCGAGCGCGAACACGGCGTGCACCGCGCCGGCCGCCGAGACCGCCGCCGGGCGGCAGGCGGCCGGGTGCGGTACGGGCGGGCAGCCGGGCGTGCGCTGCTCCCCCGCGTACATCTCGGGCAGCCGCCCCTCGAAGTGCGCGGCCGCGCCGAGCAGGCCCTCCAGCAGCGCGCCGGCCTCGTTCTCGTGGCCGGCCTCGGCCAGCCCGGCGATCGCCAGCGCGGTCTCGTGGACACGTACCGCGCCACCACGGTGGCCCAGCGGGTTGAAGCGGGGCGACTTGGCGCTGAGTGTGCGCAGCCCCCAGCCGCTGTCCAGCTCCGGCGCGGCCAGGCGCTGGGCGAGCAGCCTGGTCTGCTCACGGTCCAGCAGGCTCTGGTGCCGGCCGCCGTCGGCGCAGAGCCCCGGGTCGAGGAGGTGGACGAGCGAGGAGGCCACCGCGGGCAGTGGCTGGCCGCCCGGGGCGAGCCCGGCCGCCGGGCGCCCGCCGGAGAGGTCGTCGATCCAGAAACGGTCGCGGAAGCGCCCGCGCAGCGCGGCCGCCCAGTCGCGCCACTCCTCGGCACCGGGGCGTCCGAACTCCTCCAGCAGTTCGGCGCCGTGCAGAGCGGCCCGGTGCGCCTGGGCCTGGACCTCGGCCCGCACCGCCACGGGATGGGCGGCGCGGTCCTCCACCGGGCGGCTCAGGTCGGTGACGAAGCCGTCGACCAGACCGCCGCGCAGCGCCCCGAGCGCCCGCTCGGCGGCCGGGAGCAGTTCGGCGACCTCGTGCCGGGGCAGGCCCCAGCGCCAGGCCTCGGCCAGCACCGTGACGAACAGCAGCGTCGCCTCGGTGGCGGTGCAGCTGGGCGGGAGCTCCGGCCCGCCGTGCCGCAGGGCGCCGGGCAGCAGCCCTTCGGGGCGTGGGCCCGGCTGACCCGGTCCGCCCTGGCCCGGAACGGGGGCGAGCTGCTGACGGCGGGCCAGGGCCCGGAGGGTGCCGGCGGCCAGCCGGGTACCCAATGGAAGCGTCAACCGCGCCGCCCACAGCGCGTCGGCCGGGGCCAGCCCGAACCGCCAGGGCGCACCGGAGGCCGGGTAGAGGTCGGTGGGGCGGTCCGGGTCGACGAACAGCAGCCGGCCCAGGGTGTCCAGTGAACGCGCCACCAGCAGTTCGACCCGGGGGTCGTCGCAGCGGATCTCCGGCTCGGACCAGGGCAGCGGCACACCGGGGCCGCGCCCGCCCGGTGGCCGCGGGCCGGGGACGGTGCTCTCCAGCTCGGTGCGCAGCTCGACCGACCAGCGGGCGCCGGGCTGCACGTCCAGGTCCCAGCGGAGCACACCGGCTCCCGCGAGGACGGCGTGCGGCGACGGCTTGGCACTGACGGTGGCGCTGTGGGCCGGGCCCGCCCAGCGCAACCCGGCGGACTGCACCTGGCCGGGCAGGTCCGGCGGGCGATGTCCGGCGGCGATCTCGCCGACCGGGCCGAGGTCCGTTCCGACGGCGATCTCCAGCGGCAGCCGGGCCGGGCGGCTGCCCGTGTTCCGCACGGTGACGGTCTCGACGCCGTCGGCGTGGCGCAGCCGCTCCACGGTGAGCGCCGGGTCGGGGTCCAGATCGCCGGGGAGCCGGACCGCGCCGAGGAAGCGGGCCTGCGCCGCGGTGGTCAGGGTGCCCTGGAGCGGCAGCGGTTCCATACCGCCGAGCCGCAGCTCCATCCGGGCCAGGACCCGGACGCCGGAGCGGTAGAAGCCATGGAGCCCGTGACCGCGCAGTTGCCCGTCCGGTCCGGAGGCGGCCATGGCGGGCGCGTTGACGCAGAGCACCGCGTGGTGGACGGCGGCGGGCTGCGGACGGGGCGGAGCCGCAGGTCGGGCCTGGCCGGCGGGCGTGCCCGCGGGTGCGCCGACCACGCTCTCGGCCGGCATGGCCTGTGGTGGCCTCATGGCGGTCACCGGACTCTCCTCCCCTCGGCGGTCCGGTGGCCGGTGAGGCCGGTGGGCCGCGAGCATGCTCGATCGCGTGCTGATGATGTCGGACCGGCGGGGGTTCCCGTCGGCGTGTGTGCCGTGTCTGGCCGTACCCGGCGCCGGGCCGTGCCATGCGGTGCGGGGTACCGCTGCGGTACCCCGCACCGCCTCGCGCCGGACACCCCCTGGTGCCCGGCACATGGTCGCCTGCGGCGTCCGGTACCTGCCGTGGGGCAGGAGGCGTCTGCGGGGCGCTCGCACCGCGCCGCGACCGACTCGGACGGCCCGGGTACGGGCGTGCCCACACCGGGGTCTGACGGGCCGACGCCTCGGCCGCCCTCGCCCGGCTTCCGACAGCCCGCAGCCTCACTTCCGGCACCCGGCACGCCCGGGAAACCGTCCGTCTCCGGCCGGCCCGGTGGTCACCCGGGCGCGGTCCCCCGGGGTGAACGCCGCTCACCGGCCGCAGGTAACGCCCGTTCTGTCACTTCGACCAGCAGGCCCGGACGCGGCAGGCGGTCGTGCCGCCGCCGTCACCGGACCGTTGCCGCCCCACTCCGGTGCCGTTCCGGGTCGAACCGCACGGGCCGAGGCTGTCTGCCGTTTTGTACGAACCACCGGGCGGACGGTCTGGGCAGCGACCGCCCAACCGGTGCCCGGCCGCCGCCAGGATACGGTGCGGGGGTCACGGCACCCGCACCGGTAACACCGTGAGCGGCAACGTGACTGCTGCGACCAGCGCATACCGAGGAGTTGTATGTCCACCGCCAGCCGGCTGCCCGGGATTGTCACGACCGACCACGTCTTCCAGTCGCCCCTCGACCACGCCGCCCCACAGGGCGAGCAGATCGAGGTGTACGCCCGCGAGGTGGTGGCCGCGGGCCGCGAAACGGACGACCTGCCCTGGCTGCTCTTCCTCCAGGGTGGCCCCGGTGGCAAGGCCGGCCGACCGCTCGGCCGGGACGGCTGGCTGGAGCGCGCCCTCGACGAGTACCGGGTGCTCCTGCTCGACCAGCGCGGCACCGGGCGGTCCACGCCCGCGACCCGGCAGACCCTCGCCCGGCGCGGCGGCGCGCGGGAACAGGCGGACTACCTGGCGCACTTCCGCGCGGACTCGATCGTCCGGGACGCCGAGCTGATCCGCCGCCGGCTGCTCGGCGACGACCACCGCTGGAGCGTGCTCGGCCAGAGCTTCGGCGGCTTCTGCGCCCTCACCTACCTCTCGATCGCGCCCGACGGCCTGCGTGAGGCCTTCATCACCGGTGGCCTCTCCGGCCTGCGCAGCTCGGCCGACGACGTCTACCGCGCCGCCTACCCCCGGGTCGTCCGCAAGAACGAGGACCACTACGCCCGCTACCCGCAGGACGTCGAGGCGGTACGGCGGATCACCGCGCGTCTGGCCGCAGCCCCTGCGGCCCTGCCCGGCGGCGGGCTGCTGACCGTCGAGGCGTTCCAGTCCCTCGGAATGATGCTCGGCGGCGGCAGCGGTTCCGGCAGCCTGCACTACCTGCTGGAGGAGGCGTGGGTGGAGGGCGCCGCCGGGCCCGAGCTCTCCGACACCTTCCTGGCCGGTGTCCAGGCGAAGCTCTCCTTCGCGGAGGGCCCGCTGTACGCCGTGCTGCACGAGTCGATCTACGGCCAGCGGTCGGTGGACCCGGCCGGCACCGCCTGGTCGGCCGAGCGCGTCCGCAAGGAGTTCACGGAGTTCGACGCCGGGGCCGCGCTGGAGTCCGGGGCGCCGGTGCTGTTCACCGGAGAGATGATCTACCCCTGGATGTTCGACACCGACCCGGCGCTGCGCCCGCTGAAGGAGACCGCGGACCTGCTCGCCGCCCGGACCGACTGGCCCGACCTGTACGACCCGGCCCGGCTGGCCGCCAACGAGGTGCCGGTGGTGGCGGCGGTCTACCACGACGACATGTATGTCGACACCGCCGACTCCCTGGAGACCGCCCGCGCCGTGCGCGGCCTGCGAGCGTGGATCACCAATGAGTGGGAGCACGACGGGCTCCGGGTGAGCGGCGGCAAGGTGCTGGACCGCCTGATCGCCATGGCGCACGGCGAGGCGTAGCGGAGCCCGGTGCCGACGGCGGAACCGCGGCCGACCGGCTGGCCGGACCACCGGTTACGGGCCGCCGGTCGCGGGCCGCCACGCATGTCACCGCGCATGACGGGCTCCCGCCGTCGGGCCCCGCACACCGCGGCACCGGCTGCGCACGGTCGCTGCCGTCGCCGGGGCCGCCCACGGTGTCACCCGGCCCAGCCGGGCCTTCCGGACGGCACCGGGCCGAGGCCGCGGTCGGCACCCTGGAATGCGGCGCGCCTGCGCGGGCAGGCACGCGCCCGGCCCGGGGTCGGACGGTCCGCCCTCGGACCGTCCGGGATCCCCGGCCACCGGCGCGGCCCGCGGTCCCGGGTTCGGGGGACCGGCCGGATGGTCCCCCGAACCCGGGACCGCCGGGGCGACGGACTCGGCGACCGCCCCTGAGGCAGCTCGGCGCGGGGACCTGGCCGGCGCCGGGGCGGGTTCACCGTCCGGGCCCGTCGGCGGGCCGCCCGGCTCGTCGGCGGCCGGGCCTGACACCACCGCTTCCCCGGCCGCTCCGCCGGAACGGACCGCGGTGCGCCGCTGTCGCTCCGCCGCCACGCTCGCCAGCAGCGCATCCGGGGACATGCCTTCGTTCAGCGACTCGTACAGGAGCTGGGCCAGCAGGTAGGAGGGGGCGAGGCGGAGTGTGTGGGCGAGCACCACACGGGCCGTCGCGATGTCCCCCGCGACCCAGGACGTCCAGGCCAGCAACGTGAGCGGGGCCGCGGCACAGCTCGTGTAGGGCGGGACACAATGCCGGGCGAGGAAACGCCACAGCCGCTGTGCGGGGGCGATCTCCTCGGGCCGGGTGTACTCGGCGGCGCGGTCGCGGGTGATCCTGTCCTGGAGGGCGATGATCAGCAGCGCCGTCCGGTGCTCGTCGAGTTCACGGGCGCCGGCCGAGAACTCGGCGACCGCCTGGTCGAGCAACTCGGCGCCCCGCTCCCGGGACAGCGGCGGCCGGCTCCCCACTACTCCACCGCCGCCCTTGACCCGGGCGATCGCCGAGCTCTGGGTATCGGCGCCGGGCGGGCCGATCGGAACCAGCCCGGCGATGATCGCCTTACGGCTCCCCCGGGGAGCGAAACCGGCGACGGTGGCCGCGGCGGCCACCGGGCCGGGGTCGGGAGAGCGCCGGATCGGATTGCCCGCCGGGTCACAGCACCCCTCACGGCGGCAGAGGAAGGACCACCAGCGGCCGGCCGAGACGCAGAGCGACTCCTTGACCGCCACCCCCCTGCTCTCGAAGGACACCCGCAGCCCCTCCGCGAGCGGTCTGAGCCCGTCCAGAACGGGCGGGCCATGGCTCGTGCCGGGATCCTGGCAGAGGTAGAGGAGCACCTGGGCCGGGCGGCGGTCCCGCCGCTCGGACAGACCGATGAGCAGGGCGGCCGTCTCCTCGGCCGCGGCCTGCCACTCCTCCGGCGATTCGGGGATGTCCAGCCGGATCACCCCGCCCTGGTGGAGGTCCGGGCCCTGGAGACCGACGGCGACGATGCTGTCGTCGGGGAAGAAGCCCAGGAGATAAGGCAGCAGCTCGGCCATGTCGGCCGGGCCCCGCATGGTGACCGGCCGGTGGCCGGAGGCCGGGCCGAGGGACAGCGCGATGCGTTCGTTGTTCATGGCCGGAAGACTGCCGCAATCCGCGAATGCCCCGGGAATTTTCTTTTTCCCTGTGGACAACTCCCGCCTGTGGATAAAACCTCCCTCATTCGGATTATCCAGACCCACTCCCCCGGGGGACATATGACGGATGTTCAGCGAAAGAGCAGATGAAATACACCCCTGGTCCACCCGTCCATGGTGCACCGCCATTCGCCCATTGTCGGCCCCTCGGGGTTACATGGACGGCATGCAGCAGCCCCAGCCCCACATCACCGCCACCGACGCCCCCGCCACGGCCGGCACCGGCACCAGCAGCGCGACGGCCGCCGACCGCGCCGAGGTCCGGGCGCGGGCCGAGGCCGTCCTGCGCGAGCTGGCCGGGCCCGGCGCCACACTCCGCGACGACCAGTGGACGGCCATCGAAGCGCTGGTCGTCGACCACCGCCGGGCCCTGGTCGTACAGCGCACCGGCTGGGGGAAGTCCGCCGTCTACTTCATCGCCACGGCGCTGCTGCGGGCCCGCGGCGCCGGGCCCACGGTGATCGTCTCCCCGTTGCTCGCCCTGATGCGCAACCAGGTGGAGTCGGCGGCCCGGGCCGGCATCCAGGCCCGCACCATCAACTCGGCCAACACCGACGAGTGGGACGAGATCCAGGCCGAGGTCGCGGCCGGCACGGTGGACATCCTGCTGGTCAGCCCCGAGCGGCTGAACAACCCCGACTTCCGCGACCAGGTGCTCCCCAAACTCGCCGCCTCCACCGGCCTGCTGGTGGTCGACGAGGCCCACTGCATCTCCGACTGGGGTCACGACTTCCGCCCCGACTACCGGCGGCTGCGCACCATGCTCGCCGAGCTCTCGCCGGGCGTGCCGGTGCTGGCCACCACCGCCACGGCCAACGCCCGGGTGACCGCCGACGTCGCCGAGCAGCTCGGCACCGGAGCCACCGACGAGCACGCCCTCGTCCTGCGCGGCCCGCTCGACCGGGAGAGCCTCACCCTCGGCGTGCTCGCCCTGTCCGATCCGGCGCACCGCCTGGCCTGGCTGGCCGACCACCTCGACCGGCTGCCGGGGTCCGGCATCGTCTACACCCTGACGGTGGCCGCGGCCGACGAGGTGACGGCGTTCCTGCGCGAGCGCGGCTTCCCGGTGGCGTCCTACTCCGGCCGCACCGAGGACGCCGAGCGCCGGACCGCCGAGGCCGACCTGCTGGCCAACCGGGTCAAGGCCCTCGTCGCCACCTCCGCGCTGGGCATGGGCTTCGACAAGCCCGACCTCGGTTTCGTGGTGCACCTGGGCTCGCCCAGCTCGCCGATCGCCTACTACCAGCAGGTCGGCCGGGCGGGCCGCGGCGTCGACCGGGCCGAGGTGCTGCTGCTGCCCGGGCGTGAGGACGAGGCGATCTGGCGTTACTTCGCCTCGCTGGCCTTCCCTCCCGAGGAGCAGGTGCGCCGCACCATCAACGCGCTCGCGGAGGCCGGCCGCCCGCTGTCCACGGCCGCGCTGGAGCCCCGGGTGGACCTGCGCCGCGCCCGGTTGGAGACCATGCTCAAGGTCCTGGACGTGGACGGCGCGGTCCGGCGGGTCAAGGGCGGCTGGACGGCCACCGGGCAGAGCTGGGAGTACGACACCGCCCGGTACGCCAAGGTCGCGGCCTCCCGTGAGGCCGAGCAGCGGGCCATGCGCGAGTACGCCACGGGCACCGGCTGCCGGATGGAGTTCCTACGCCGGCAGCTGGACGACGAGCAGGCCCGGCCCTGCGGCCGCTGCGACAACTGCGCCGGTGCGCTGCACGGCCCCGAAATTTCCGCCGAGGCGCTGGACGCGGCCCGGGCGGCGCTCGGTCGGCCCGGGGTCAGCTTCGAGCCCCGCCGACTCTGGCCCACCGGTATGGAGTCGCTGGGCGTGCAGCTCAAGGGCCGCATCCCGGCGGGCGAACAGGCGGAGACCGGCCGGGCCCTCGGCCGGCTCTCCGACATCGGCTGGGGCAACCGGCTGCGGGCCCTGCTCGCGGACCAGGCCCCCGACGTGCCCGTGCCCGGCGAGGCGGTGGACGCTCTGGTCGCGGTGCTGGCCGACTGGGCTCGCGGCCCGGGCGGCTGGGCCGGGCCCGCGACGGCCGAGGGCACCCGGCTGGACCGGCCGGTCGGCGTGGTGACCATGGCCTCGTCCAGCCGCCCTCAGCTGGTCGGCAGCCTCGGCGCCCGGATCGCGGAGATCGGGCGGCTGCCGCTGCTCGGCCGGATCGAGTACGCGGCCGGGCAGCCTCCGCACGGGGCGCGCAGCAACAGCGCGCAGCGGCTGCACGCGCTGGCCGGGGCACTCGTCCTGCCGCCGGAGACCGAGGCCGCGATCGCCGGGGCGGGCGGCCCGGTGCTGCTGGTGGACGACCTGGTCGACTCCGGGTGGACGGTCACCGTCGCCGCCCGGCTGCTCCGGCGGGCCGGGGCGAGTTCGGTACTGCCGCTGGTGCTGGCCGTACAGGGCTGAGCGGCGCCGGGGAGAGGCGCCTGACGGGTGCGGCACAGTGGCCGCGCCGGGTCAGGCCCTCACCCCCTCACCCGAATGGACGAAGGGAGAAGTCGAGGAGTCGGCAGGAACACGCGCGGGAGCGAGGAACACCGGTGGTGGAGAGGAGTGGTTGAGTTGCTGAAAGCGCTCGCCAGAGGCCTTCTGGCGGCCCGGTTCACGATCGGGCGCCACCTGAGCAGCACTCGCACGATCGTGGAACATATCCGACAGAGCGTTGACTTTCGGGCGGCGTTCATCATTTCATCATTGCCGCCCCACCCCCTCTGCCCTGAGAATTGGACCGTACCCGGAACCCGGTCCGCTGGACCCGGCCTTCGGCGTACGCGGGGGCCCGCGTGTTCGCGGGTCGGGAAGGAGGATCGCGATCAACGGTATCGACCGAGGTCAGTATCCCCTCGCCCGGAGCTCGGCGCCCAGACGGGTGCTCGACCTGGAGACCTGGACCGCCTCGGGGATCCCGTTGCTGCGCGACCCGCGCGAGTTCGTCCTGGAAATCCACCAGCGCCACCTGCCGCAACCGGGCACGGTCGTGGTCACCGTCCTGAACGCGCTGCACCGGGCGACCGCCTCGGCCTCGTTCACACCCTGGCCCCACGACACCGACGGCTGGCAGCACCGCAACCTGATCCTGTCGCACCTGCGCCAGGTCACCCCGCACGACCTGCGACTCGCCGCTCCGGTCCGGACGGCCGTACTGCTGCGCTGCCGCGAGGGCCCGGCGGGCTGGACGGAACAGGACGGCGCCTGGATGTGGGCCCTGCGGGACGCGGCCGCCCTGCACGGGCTGCGCTGCGGCTCGTACATCGCGTTGACCCCGGCGGGCTGGCAGATCCTCGGCGACGAGCGGAGCGGCCGCAATCCACACGCGGGATCCTGGGCGGACGGGCCGGTCCACACCGTGACGGAGCTGCCGCCCCGCCCGGCGGCCGACGGGCCACGCGGCCAGCGGCCAGCGCACCAGCCGGCCGAACACCCCCAGCTCGGCGACCGGGCATCACACTCCCGCCGGCCCGAGCATCCCTGGCCGCCCGCCCGGGTGGCGGCCGTCGAGCCGGTCCGGCGCACCGGCACCCGCTGACGCGGACCCGCCCGCCGGGCGCACACGGCACAACCCGGTCTCCGGGCCCGGAGGGTACGGCTCGGCACCGTTCGGGCCCGGCACCTCACGGCGCCGGACTCGAACGGTCCATGACTCCCGGACGGCTAGGCGGACGCCGAACGACCGGTCGGCGCACCGGCGGCGGGGCCCGCGTCGCCGCAGACCACCAGCAGCGCGGCCGCGTGGCCGAGCGCCTTGGTGTACGCCTGGGCGGCGCGGTCGGCCGAGCCCCCGTTGACGACCAGCACGACCACCTCACGGCGGACCGGGCGGGTCAGCCCGGCCTCCGCGTAGAACACGTCGCCGCCCTCGGTGAGCTGCGCCCAGTAGCGCTCCTCGCCGAAGGAGAGTTCGTGCTGCTGCCAGGGGTGTGGCCCGCCGACGGTCAGCACCAGGATCTCGCCGGGACTGCGCCCGGAGTCCAGCAGCCGGTCGACGGCTTCGTCGGCACGCTCCAGTGCCTCGGCCGCGGTGGCGGCGACGTGCTGGACCGCGACCCGCGGTGCGGCGGGTGCCGGGCGGCGCGGCGCGGGACCGGGCTTGGGGGTCTGGGCCGGGCGGGGCGGCCCCGGGCGGGCGGCGCGCGGCGGCGCCGGCCGAGGAGCTGTGGGGCGGGGGCCCGGCCCGGGGGCCGGTGCCGCGCCGGCGGCGGCGGCGGAAGGTACGGAAGTGGTCGCGCTGCCGGTGGCAGGCGTGCGGAGGGCTTGTGCGTCCGACTCGCGGGGGAAGGGAACGCCGGGGCCCGGGAGGCTCTCGTGAATCTCCGGCTCCTCGGGGAAGACAGGCATACCCGGATATCTATCAAATGCCGATCGAACGCGCACGGGCGCCCCACCCCTTGGGCACCGCACACCGGCCGGCCCCACTCGGGGCAATTCAGACGGACTGTCAGAAACCGAGCGTCAGCTGTTCGTCGGCGGGGCCCGCGGAGCCGGGAGCACCACCCGCCGCCATGGCCCGATTCCGCTTCAGATGGCGCCACTTGGGCAGCCCGTCCAGGTAGGCCCAGGAGAGCCGGTGCTGATCGGTCGGGCCGAATTCCTCCAGCGCGGCGCGGTGGACCGGGGACGGGTAGCCGGCGTTGTCGGCGAACCCGTACCCGGGATACGCCTCGCCCAGTTCGGCCATCATCCCGTCCCGATGGACCTTGGCGAGCACCGAGGCGGCCGAGACGCAGATACAGGACTGGTCGCCCTTGATGACCGTGCGCACCCGCCAGGGGCCGCCGAGGTAGTCGTGCTTCCCGTCGAGAATCACCGCGTCGGGCTCCACCGGCAGGGCCTCCAGCGCGCGGACGGCGGCCAGCCGCAGCGCCGCCGTCATGCCCAGCTCGTCACACTCCAGCGCGGAGGCGTGGCCGAGCGCGTACGCGGTGACCCAGTCGGCGAGGACCGGGGCGAGCGCCTCGCGCCGCAGTTCGGTGAGCAGCTTGGAGTCGGTCAGACCGTCCGGCGGCTTGCGCAGCCCGGTGACGGCCGCACCCACGGTGACCGGCCCGGCCCAGGCGCCGCGCCCGACCTCGTCGAGGCCGACAACGGTCTTGGCGCCGGCCCGGCGGAGCGAACGCTCGACGGAGTGCGTCGGCGGGACGATGGGCATCGTGGAATCCGTTCAGCTGGGGCAACCTCCAGCCTAAGCCCCGCCCCGCGGCGCCCCGGCCGCCGGGCCCACCCCCTCGGAGCCGACCCGCCGCACGCCCGTCAGGCTCCCGCCGCACACCCGCCAGGCGCTCGTCAGACGCGGATCAGCGGGAGCAGCACCTCGTCCACCAGCTGGTTCGCGAAGTCGGGGCCAGTGTCGCGGCCGTAGACCTTGACCCGGTACATCAGCATCGCCGGGGCGACATCGGCGACGATCACGGTGGCCGCGTCGGGCCGGACGTCGCCGCGTTCGACTCCCCGGCGGAGGATGTCCAGAATCGTGCCCTTGGTCGGCTCGACCACCCGCTGCACGATGAACCTCTTGAACACCTCGGCCTGTTCATGGTCCAGCTCGGCCATCAGCGCCTGCAGCGCACCACCCGCCCTCGAGGTGAGAGCGTCGGCGAACCCCCCGATGAGCAGCAGCAATTCACTTCGGGCGGACCCGAGGTCCGGGGTGTCGGAGGGGCGTGGCAGAGTGGAGTCCAGGGCGTCGATGACCAGTTCGGCCTTGGACGCCCAGCGCCGGTAGAGCGCGGCCTTCCCGGTCCGCGCGGCACCGGCGACGCCCTCCATCGTCATCCGCGCGAATCCGCCGGAGATGAGCTGGTCGAGCGCGGCTTCGAAGATCGCACTCTCCAGCTCCTTCCCGCGGCGGCGCACGGGCCGGGACAGGACCTCGGCCACCACCCTCACCGGGCAGTGGGCCGCGGACCTCGCACCCGGGACCGCCGACGACCCCCTCGCGCCCGCCCGCCCCGGCGCCGGCTCGACCGGCCACTCGGAACCTGGCTCCACCCGCTCGGAAGACCGCCCGGAAGACCGCTCGACAGGCTGCCCGGCAGGCCGCTCGACAGACCCGTCGGCGGACCCTTCGACGGACTGCTCCGCCGACCGCTCCACCGGCCGGCCGGCCGCACGATCCGCCGCCTGGCGCCGCACCAACTGATCCATCGTCACCAACCTTAGGGAACGCTTGCGTTCATAATATCGCCCAGGATATCGTCCACCTTAGTGAACGATTCCGTTCCTTCATAGCCTGCGGGACGCCGCAGAAGCGCTTCGGGCCTCGGGTCCACAGCATACGAAGCAATAGCCAGCAGGGGGCATCAACTTGGCTATCTCCGACACACTCGGCAAGACCTCTCCACCGCAGGGCAGCCAGGACCGGCACAAGGGCGTCACCCTGACCGTCATCGCGGCCACCCAGCTCATGGTGGTGCTCGACGCCACCATCGTGAACATCGCGTTGCCGCAGATCAGGGACACGCTGAACTTCTCCACCACCAACCTGTCGTGGGTGATCAACGCCTACACGCTGACCTTCGGCGGCCTGCTGCTGCTCGGCGGCCGCGCGGGCGACATCCTGGGCCGCCGACGGGTGTTCGTCTTCGGCACGCTGCTGTTCGGCCTGGCCTCGCTGCTGGGCGGCTTCGCGCAGGACGGTGGCATGCTGCTGGCCGCCCGCGCGCTCCAGGGGGTCGGCGGCGCGATCTGTTCGCCGACGGCCTTCGCCCTGATCGCCACCAACTTCAAGGAAGGGCCCGAGCGCAACAAGGCCTTCGGGGTCTTCTCGGCGGTGGCCGGCTCAGGTGCGGCGATCGGCCTGCTGGCCGGCGGCCTGCTCACCGAGTACCTGGACTGGCGCTGGGTCTTCTTCGTCAACGTGCCGATCGCGGTTCTGATCGCGATCGCCGCCCCGCGCTACATCGCCGAGTCGGAGCGCCAGGACGGCCGCTTCGACCTGCCCGGTGCGTTCACCTCCACACTCGGTCTGATCAGCCTGGTCTACGGGTTCATCCGGGCCGCCTCGGACGGTTGGTCGGACAGCCTGACGCTGGGCTCGTTCGCGGCCGGCGTGCTGCTCATCGCCGCCTTCCTCGTGGTCGAGAACCGCACCGCCCAGCCGATCACGCCGCTGCACCTGTTCGCCAACCGCAACCGCACCGGCGGCCTGATGATGATGCTCTGCCTGACCGCGGCCATGTTCGGCATCTTCTTCTACATCACGCTCTTCATCCAGGGGCCGCTGGACTACAGCCCGCTGCGGGCCGGGTTCGCCTTCCTGCCGATCAGCGCGTCGATCATCACCGCCGCGCAGATCGCCTCCAGACTGCAGGTCAAGTACGGCCCGAAGCCGTTCATGGCCACCGGCGCACTGCTGGTCACCATCGGCCTCACCTGGCTCACCCGGATGGACGCGGGCAGCGGGTACGTGGACGGGGTGCTCGGCCCCACGGTGGTGTTCGGCTTCGGCATGGGCCTGATCTTCGTCCCGGTGATGCTGCTCGCCGTCGCGGGCGTCGCCGGGGAGGACACCGGCGCCGCCTCCGGGCTGCTCAACTCGATGCAGCAGATCGGCGGCTCGCTGGGGCTGTCGATCCTGACCACGGTGTTCGCGCACTACGCCACGGCGGAGGCCAAGCTCCAGGCGCCCGGCTTCATGGCCACGGCCACACCGGAGCAGCAGGCGGAGTTCCTGACGAAGCACGAGTTCCCCAAGGGCACGGTTGCGGCCAACGAGGTGCTCGCGCAGGGCATTTCGCACGGCTTCATCGTGGGCGCCGTGCTCGCCGGGGTCGCGCTGCTCATCGCGGTCTTCGTGATCAGGGCCAAGGCCGGCGACCTGCCGTCGGACGCGTCCGGCATCGCGGTGCACTGATCCGGCACCGGAAGCACGACGCGGGCCGGCCGGGAGCCGCACACTCCCGGCCGGCCCGCGCGCGTCACCGGCCGCCGGCCCTCGCGCGCCACGTCACCGCCCGGTCCGCCGCCGCTCAGTACCGCCCGATGTAGTCGTCGCCCCTCAGGCCCGCCCGGTCACAGGCGCTCTGCTCCGCCGACAGGCTCTGGGACAGCGGCCGCTCCGCCAGGATCTCCCGGGCCCGCGCCTCGGCCAGGCTGGTGGCGTACCAGGGCGAGGAGTCGTCGAGGCCGGCCCGGATCAGCTCCAGCGCGCAGGTCCGCTGGTCCCCCGGCAGCCGGTCCAGGGCCGGGACGGCGTCGGGCGAGAGGTCGCGGACGTTGCGCAGGTCGATCTGCTGGGTCCGCTCGAAGCGGGCCACGTTCTGCTCCGCGATGATCGCGTCCGGGCCCATCAGCCCGTACACGGCGGCGGTGACCATGCCGCTGAGCACCACGGCGCGCGGGAGCCAGGCCGCCGAGCGGGTCAGTCCGGCCACGATCAGCAGCAGGAAGACGGCGCCGAGCCAGACCTCGACCACCAGCACCCAGAGTCGCAGCCTGGTCAGCCCGGAGGCGTCGACGTAGAACCACATCCGGCCGAGCGCCGAGGCGACCACGACCAGGGTGAGCAGGCAGAGCACACCGAGCAGGATCCGGGCCAGCCGGCGGTCGGCGGCGGTGCCGCGCGGCGCCCAGCGCTTGGCCACCGCGACCACGACGAGGGTCAGCACGGTGACGGCCGTCAGCTGCCAGAAGCCCTGCCGGGCGTACTCGGAGCGGCTCATCCCGGTGTTCGTGATCGAGTCCCGGCCGCCGAGCACCACCACGGCCTGGATCAGTGCGAAGGCGCCGAACATCAGGTTGAGCGCGACCAGCGGCAGCGCCCATTCCAGCCGCCCGCGCTCGCGGCCCGGCCGGACCGCCGTACGGTCCCAGCGGCGCGGGCCGGCCGCGATGTGGGCGAATCCCAGTGCGGTGAGCAGGCCGAGGACGAACAGCACGAAGCGCAGCGGGAGTTCGCTGAGGTCCAGGCTGGGAGTGAGGCCGGACAGGACGTCCGCCATGGCCGCGTCGGCGCTGGCGAACAGCCAGCCGAAGACGGTCAGCAGCACCGCCGCCACCACGACCGCCTTGAGCACCGGAACCACCTTGCCCCGGCCCGGCAGGCTGAGGCCGCGCAGTCCGTCCCGGGCCCAGAGCAGGCCGGGCGCGAGCTGCCAGAGGATGCCCGGCAGAGCGAGCAGGACGCCCGCCCAGCGGCGGCCGCCGTGCAGCGCGAGGGAGGCCAGGGCCAGCGCGCAGAGCGTCGACAGCGCCACCGGCCAGCCCGCCTCGGAGAGGGCCGGCACGGCGAGCAGGGCCAGTGCGAGCACGCTCCACAGGACCGTCCAGACCCGGACCCGCCGGCCTGCCGAGCGGGCGGCGATCCCGGCGCCGACGGCGGCCACCACACCGCAGAGCAGCAGGTTGACGCCCACCCCGTCGGCCAGCAGCCACGCCGCCAGAAGGCCGGTGATCACCGCCGCCGCGAGCGCCCGGGGGGCGGCGGCCGCCTTGCGCTCCGGCTCGCTGGGGCGCAGCCACGCGATGGGCTGCCAGGCAGGCGCGGCCGGCGCGCGGTACGGGTCGGTCCCGGGCGGGGCGTCGACCGAAGCAGGCGTGGACAATCCGGACATGAGTCCCCCTCAGAGGTCGGTGGGCATGCGGAAGCCACCCTGGGGCAGTCCGCCGGCAGACGCGATGGCGCCGCGACTGGAGCCGACTGTAGACCATTCTGAACAGGTTCAAAAACGCCGTGGCGGGCCCGGCACTCGCGAGACCGGGCCCCCGGGCGACCGGAAGGGCCGGCCGCCCGGGGTGCCAGGCAGCCCGACCGCCCGGACGGCCCGTCGACTCAGTAGGACCCGTACAGCGAGTACACCGGCGAGTCCCTCACCGCCGGTCCGAAGTCCGTCGGCCGGCTGCCGAAGGGCACCACCGTGTTGCTGTGGGCGCCCTGCCCGGTCGCGCCGGTGGAGTAGTTCATGTTGTTCACCGTCGCGCCGGCGCCGTTGCTGTTGCAGGCCGGCCAGTACGGGGTGTTGGCGGCCAGGGTGACCGTCAGCGGGACGGTGTTCCAGTTGTTCGCGGTGAGCGTCGCGGAGGCGCTGCTCGCCAGGACCGCCGCCGTGGTCAGGGCCGCCAGCAGGCCCGCCGGCCTTCTCCGCCCCCGTATGCCGCACCCGCCATGACCGCCCCCTGTGCCACATCGGCCGGCTGCCCCTATCGGTGTACAGGTTCCGCGCCGACCGTGCCCACGAAACCGCCGCATTCCGCTGCGGTCGGCCGGGAGACGCCCTACCCCTTGACGGATCCGGCCAGCAGACCGCGGACGAAGTAGCGCTGGAGGCTGAAGAAGACGACCAGCGGGATCACGATCGACAGGAACGCCCCGGCGGTGAGCAGTTCCCAGCGCCCGCCGAAGGAGCCGGACAGCTGCGCCAGCCGTACCGTCATCGGCGCCACCTCGGGGGTGCCGCCCGCGAAGGTCAGCGCGACCAGCAGGTCGTTCCAGACCCAGAGGAACTGGAAGATGGCGAACGAGGCCAGCGCCGGGGTGCAGAGCGGCAGCACGATCGAACGGAAGATCTTGAAGTGCGAGGCGCCGTCCACCACCGCCGCCTCCATCAGGTCGCGCGGCAGCTGGGCGATGAAGTTGTGCAGCAGGAAGATCGCCAGCGGCAGCGCGAACATGGTGTGCGCCAGCCAGACCGGCGCGTAGGTGCCCTTGAGGTCCACCGCCGGGATCAGCGTCACCGAGCCCAGGTGCGCGCCGCCGGAGAACAGCCGCAGCAGCGGGATCAGCGCCATCTGGATCGGCACCACCTGGAGGGCGAAGACCACGAAGAACACCGTGTCGCTGCCCCGGAACCGCACCCAGGCCAGCCCGTACGCGGCCATCGCCGCCAGGACCAGCGGGAAGAGCGTCGCCGGGACGCTGATCGCCAGCGAGTTCACCAGGAACGGCAGCAGGCCGGTGGAGACACCGGAACCGCCCTCGAACAGCACCGTGTGGTAGTTGGAGAGCCCGAGGTCCGGGTGGAGGAAGACGTTCCACCAGCCGTCCGCGGTGACGTCCTGTTTGGGACGCAGCGAGGTGGCGAGCAGGCCGAGGGTGGGGATGGTCCAGAGCACCGTCACCGCGATCACGAAGACCGAGGCGATCGGGCTGCTGAAGGTCTTCCGCACCGCACGGGCGGAATTGCGGCGCTCGCTCATCGGACCCCACGCTCCTTGCGCAGCTGGACGATGTTGTAGGCCACCAGCGGCAGCACCGCCAGGAAGAGGATCACCGCGAGCGCGCTGCCCCGCCCGGTGTTGAACTGCACGAACGACTGCGAGTACATCTCGTTGGCCAGCACCTGGGTGCCGAAGTTGCCGCCGGTCATGGTGCGGACGATGTCGAAGGCCTTGAGGGTGGTGATCATGACGGTGGTGAGGACCACCACCACCGTGGTGCGGATCATCGGCACGGTGACGTACCAGAACAGCCGTACCCCGCCCGCGCCGTCGAGCCGGGCGGCCTCGGTGACCTCGTCCGGGATGGCCTTGATCGCCGCCGAGAGCACCACCATGGCGAAGCCGGTCTGCACCCAGACCATCACCGCCATCAGCAGGAAGGTGTTGAGCGGCTGGGAGAGCATCCAGTTCGGCGGATGCTCCCAGCCCAGGGCGATGGCGACCTGGCTGAGCAGCCCGATCTGCTGCTGCGAGGAGTCGCGCGACTCGTAGACGAACTTGAAGATGATCGAGGCGCCGACCAGCGAGATCGCCATCGGCATGAAGATCAGTGACTTGTACACCGCCTGACCGCGCATCCGGTCCACCAGCAGGGCCAGCACCAGGCCGAGGGCGGTGGCCGCCAGGGGCGCGATCACCAGCCAGAGCAGCGTGTTGACCAGCACCTTCCGCACCGAGTCGGTGGTCAGCGCCCAGCCGAAGTTCTCGCCGCCGACGAACCGGCTGCTGTCGTCGCTGTAGAGGCTCAGATAGACGGTGCGGACCAACGGCGCGACCAGGCCGACGAGCAACAGCACCACCGCCGGACCGAGGAAGACCGCGACGGCCAGCGGGCGGGCGATCCGGCCGGTGGCCCGGCCGGCGGCGAGGAAGACCAGCAGCAGGATGCCGAGGAAGCCGGCGATGGCACCGAAGCTGTTGCCGAACTTGACGGCCGCGTCGCCCCAGGCGCCGTCGGCGAGCGAGGCAGCGGACGACAGGGTGCCGGGTACGGACATGACTGCGCGTCCTCCCATCGGAAGATCGGACGATCAGAAGAAAGGGCGGGCAGTGCGGGTGGGTGGTCCCGCACCGCCCTCGACAGGTGGTCCTGATCAGGTGGTTCTGCGGGGAGGGCGTCCGCCGCTCACCGCGGCCGGCCGCCGGGCTCCGGCCGCCGGTTACTGCGGCCAGGCCGCGTCGATGTCGGCGGCGGTCTTCTGGATGGACTGGCCCTCGGCGAACCAGGCGGTCAGCGACTTCCACTCCTGCCCGGCGCCGATCGCGGCCGGCATCAGGTCCGAACCGTCGAACCTGAAGGTCGCGGCCGGGTCGGTCAGCGCGTCGGCGGAGAGCCGGTCGATCGGGTCGGTGTACAGACTCTTGTCCACGCCCTGGTTGGCGGAGACCCAGCCGCTGGCGGTCTTCACCCGGCTGCTCGCCCAGTCCGAACTGGAGAGGTAGTTCTGCACCGCCTGCACCTCGGGACGGCTCGCGAACGCCGTCAGGAACTCCCCGCCGCCCTCGACCGGGTTGGCCACGGCCGGGTTCACGGCCGGCAGGTGGAAGGCGAAGATGTCACCGTCCGGGCCGACCTTGGTGTCCTTGGGCCACTGCGCCTTGTAGAACGACGCCTGCTGGAGCATGAGGCACTTGCCGGTGAGGATCGGCGCGCCCGCGTCCTGGAAGGTGGTGGTGGCGATCGACTTCACGTCGCCGTACCCGCCGTTGACCCAGGCCGGGTTCTGCATCCAGTCCGCGAGGGTCTTCATCGCCGTGGTGATCTTCTCGTCGGAGAACTTCACCTTGTGACTCACCCACTGGTCGTACACCTCGCCGCCGTACGAGCCGAGCACCACCTCCTCCAGCCAGTCCGTGGCCGGCCAGCCGGTGGCCGTCCCGGAGGCGATGCCGCCGCACCACGGCTTGCCCGCACCGGCCTTGGCGATCCGATCGCTGAGCGCCATCAGATCGGTCCAGGTCCTGGGCACCTCGTAGCCGGCCTGCTTGAAGGCCTTCGGCGAGTACCAGACCAGCGACTTCATGTTGGCGCTCATCGGCGCCGCGTAGAAGGTGCCGTTGACCGAACCGTACGTCTTCCAGACCGGGCTCCACTTGTCCTGGTTGGCGACGGTCTGCTCGGGCGGCTTGACCACCTTCCCGCTCTTGACCATCTGGGCCAGCAGACCGGGCTGCGGGATGATCGCGAAGTCCGGCGCGTTGCCGCCGGTCACCCGGACCGGCAACTGGGACTCGAAGTCGTTGGAGCCCTCATAGCTGATCTTGATTCCGGTGCAGGAGCTGAACTCGGCCCAGGACTTCTCCAGATTGTCCGACTCCGGGCTGAGGATCGACGCGAAGACCGTCACCGTCTTGCCCGAATGCCCCGCGTACGACTGGTACTTGGCACAGTCCCCGGCCAGGCTCTGGCCCCCTCCGCCCGAACCGCCTCCCGAGCCGCTCGAACTGTTGGAACAGGCCGCGGTCAGTGCCAGCGCCGCCAGCAGGGCGGGCACGACGGCCAGGCGGCGGGAACTCGTGGACGATGCGGTCGGGGTGAGGGTCAATGCGGTCCTCCATGCCAGGGCGCGGACGCCAGCAGTAAGACGAACGACATTGCGCTGTACCGGAGATCGACATGTACCCGGCGACGGCCGGTTCGAAGACGTTAACCCAGCTGCCAGCCGCCGCCAAGGTCCGCGTTCAACCTTCACCGGCAAGTGCCCCACTCGTGACCCCGGCGCGTCCGGGCACGATCCCCCGGGCCGGGGGAAACGCCCGCGGCCCCGTCCGGCCCGGACGGGACCGCTACATGACGCCGCGTCACCGGCGGCGGGCCGGCCGCCGCGGGACTCAGCCCAGGACGGCGTCCACCGCCCGCCGGAGCACCGCCGGGTCCAGACCGTGGTCGGCGATCACCCGGGCCCCGGCGCCCTCGCCCTCCCGGATCACCCCGAGCAACAGGTGACCGACCGCGATCCGGCCGGACTTCAGCCGCAGCGACTCCCGCAACGACAGCTCCAGCGCCTTCTTCGCCCCGGCCGTGAACGGAGTGCGCCCGCCCCTGGCCTCCGACCGGAACCAGCCACGCCGACGCGGCCCCTCCCCCGGCGGCGCATCCAGCGCCCCCTCCCCGAACACCGACTCCACGGCCTCCCGGACGGCGTCCAGGTCCACCCCGATCGCGGCCAGGGCCTGGGCGTCCTCCCCTGGCCCCAGCAGCCGCCGGACCGCCAGCTGCGCGGCGCCGTGATCCAGCCCCGCGTCGACCAGCACCGCCGCCGCCGGGTCGTCCGGCACGGCCAGGACCGCCAGCAGCAGGTGCTCCGTGCCGATGCACCCGTGCCGGAGCGCCGCCGCCTCCCGCTGCGCGCCGGCCACCACCTGTCGCGCCGACTCGGTGAAACGCTCGAACATCGCTCAGCCTCCGTCCTCGTCCTTGCCGACTCCGCGCCGGGCGTACTTCTTGTGCACCGCCTGCCTGGTCACCCCGAGGCAGACCGCGATGTCCTGCCAGGACCAGCCCTGCTCACGGGCGCCACCCACCTGCAGACCCTCCAGCCGGTCCGCCAGGTCACGCAGCGCACGGACCGCCCGAAGCCCCACCGCGGGGTCACGACTGCTCGCCGCCGCCGCGAGTTCTCCGCTCTCGCTCATGCTGTCAACCTAGGTTGACACCCTCCATCTGTCAACCCTGGTTGACGCCATCGCCCCGTCTCCCGGGGAACGCGAAAGGCGGGGCGAGGACGTGAAGTCCTCGCCCCGCCTCAGCGGAAGGTCACCTCTGCGAGGCCACCTCCCCGGGGTTCAGCGCCCGCTGTCAGCTGCAGCCGCTGGTGGAGCCGCAGCCCTCGCAGAGGTAGCAGCTGCCGGCGCGGCGCATCTTGGTGCCGCAGGAGAAGCAGAGCGGAGCGTCGGCGTTGAGGCCGAGCTGGATCTCGATCAGCTCCGTCGAGTTGTGGGCCTGGGCCGGGGTGGCCTTCGGCGCCTCGGCGACGGGGGCCGGCTTGGCCGGGACGACCGGCTCGGCGGTGCGCGGCGCGGACTGGGCGAGGGTCTCGGTGTCGAGCTCCTCGGCCTCCAGCGGCTCGTAGGAGCCCGTCTCCAGGTGACGCTGGCGCTCCTCGACGGAGTGGATGCCGAGCGCCGAGCGGGTCTCGAACGGCAGGAAGTCCAGCGCCAGCCGGCGGAAGATGTAGTCGACGATCGACTGCGCCATCCGCACGTCCGGGTCGTCGGTCAGACCGGCCGGCTCGAAGCGCATGTTGGTGAACTTCGCGACGTAGGTCTCCAGCGGCACGCCGTACTGGAGGCCGACCGAGACGGCGATGGAGAAGGCGTCCATCATGCCCGCGAGGGTCGAGCCCTGCTTGGACATCTTGAGGAAGACCTCGCCGAGGCCGTCGTCCGGGTAGGAGTTGGCGGTCATGTAGCCCTCGGCGCCACCGACCGTGAAGGAGGTGGTGATGCCCGGACGGCCCTTGGGCAGGCGCTTGCGGACCGGGCGGTACTCGACGACCTTCTCCACCGCGGCGGCCGGGGCCTCCTCGGCCTTCGGCGCGGCGTCCTTCTTCTTGGCCGAAAGGGGCTGGCCCACCTTGCAGTTGTCGCGGTAGATGGCCAGGGCCTTGACGCCCATCTTCCACGCCTCGAAGTAGATCTCCTCGATCTCCTCGACGGTGGCGGTCTCCGGCATGTTCACCGTCTTGGAGATGGCACCGGAGATCCACGGCTGGATGGCCGCCATCATCCGCACGTGGCCCATGGCCGAGATGACCCGCTCGCCCATCGCGCAGTCGAACACCTCGTAGTGCTCGGTCTTCAGGCCGGGCGCGTCCACCACGTTGCCGTGCTCGGCGATGTGGGCGACGACCGCCTCGATCTGCTCGTCCTGGTAGCCGAGGCGCTTCAGGGCGCGCGGCACGGTGCCGTTGACGATCTGCATCGAGCCGCCGCCGACGAGCTTCTTGAACTTGACCAGGGCCAGGTCGGGCTCGACGCCGGTGGTGTCGCAGTCCATCATCAGGCCGATGGTGCCGGTCGGGGCGAGCACCGACGCCTGGGCGTTGCGGAAGCCGTTCTGCGCCCCCAGGCGCAGCACGTCCTGCCAGGTCTCGGTGGCGGCGGCCCAGACCGGGGCGTCCAGGTCGTCGAGCGACACGGCGGCGAGCGAGGCGTCCGCGTGCTGCTTCATGACCCGCTGGTGCGGGGCGGCGTTGCGGGCGTAGCCGTCGTACGGGCCGACGACACCGGCGAGTTCGGCGCCGCGGCGGTAGGCGGTGCCGGTCATCAGGGAGGTGATGGCACCGGCCAGGGCGCGGCCGCCCTCGCTGTCGTAGGCGTGGCCGGTGGCCATCAGCAGGGCGCCGAGGTTGGCGTAGCCGATGCCGAGCTGGCGGTAGGCGCGGGTGGTCTCGCCGATCTTCTCGGTCGGGAAGTCGGCGAAGCAGATGGAGATGTCCATCGCGGTGATGACCAGCTCGACGACCTTGGCGAAGGTGACGGCGTCGAAGGAGTCGTCCTCGCGCAGGAACTTCATCAGGTTGAGCGAGGCGAGGTTGCAGCTGGAGTTGTCCAGGTGCATGTACTCGCTGCACGGGTTGGACGCGTTGATCCGGCCGGACTCCGGGCAGGTGTGCCAGTGGTTGATGGTGGAGTCGTACTGGATACCGGGGTCGGCGCAGGCCCAGGCGGCCTCGGCCATCTTGCGGAAGAGCTTCTTCGCGTCGACGGTCTCGATGACCTCGCCGGTCATCCGGGCGCGCAGACCGAATTCGGTGCCGTTCTCGACGGCGGTCATGAATTCGTCGGAGACGCGGACGGAGTTGTTGGCGTTCTGGTACTGGACGGAGGTGATGTCGTCCCCGCCGAGGTCCATGTCGAAGCCCGCGTCGCGCAGGGCGCGGATCTTCTCCTCCTCCTTCACCTTGGTCTCGATGAAGGCCTCGACGTCCGGGTGGTCGACGTCCAGGACGACCATCTTGGCCGCGCGGCGGGTGGCGCCGCCGGACTTGATGGTGCCGGCGGAGGCGTCGGCGCCGCGCATGAAGGAGACCGGGCCGGAGGCGTTGCCGCCGGAGGAGAGCAGTTCCTTGGAGGAACGGATCCGGGAGAGGTTGAGGCCGGCGCCGGAGCCGCCCTTGAAGATCATGCCCTCTTCCTTGTACCAGTCGAGGATCGACTCCATGGAGTCGTCGACGGCCAGGATGAAGCAGGCGCTGACCTGCTGGGGCTGCTTGGTGCCGACGTTGAACCAGACCGGCGAGTTGAAGCTGAACACCTGGTGGAGGAGGGCGTGGGTCAGCTCGTGCTCGAAGATCTCGGCGTCACCGGGGGTGGCGAAGTAGCCGTTCTTCTCACCGGCGGCGCGGTAGGTGAGCACCACGCGGTCGATGATCTGCTTGAGGCTCCACTCGCGCTGCGGGGTGCCGACGGCGCCGCGGAAGTACTTGGACGTGACGATGTTCACCGCGTTGACCGACCAGAAGTCGGGGAACTCGACGCCGCGCTGCTCGAAGTTGATCGAGCCGTCGCGCCAGTTGGTCATGACGACGTCGCGGCGCTCCCAGCGGACCTCGTCATAGGGGTGGACGCCAGGGGTGGTGTAGATGCGCTCCATCCGCAGACCGCCCTTGGGCGCCTTGCCGGCTCCCTTGGCCGCGGCCTTGTCGGACTTCGACCCGCGTGCGGAACCGCTCGTGGTGTCTGTCACTTCTCGCTCCTCCTCCTGGGCAAACGCCCAAAGTGCCCCGAAAAATCCGGGCACCGCTGGTTCGCTTCTCCTGGTGTGCGGGCAGCCGAGGCCCTCGCCTGCCGATGCACGGTTTGTGGTGTTCTGTGCCCTTTTTTCGGGCATACGTCGGCCCCGAAGGGCCGCTGTGGCTGGTGGCCCCGGGGGGCCGGTGGTGCTTGGAGCCGGGCCTCCTAGGGCGCGGCGGCGGGGACGGGCACGCAGGTGCCGTCCGCCTCGGGGACGGGCCGTTCGGCGCGGAGTTCCGCGATGGCGGCCTCGAAGTCTTCCAGTCCGTCGTACGCCTGGTACACGCTGGCGAAGCGCAGGTAGGCGACCACGTCGAGCTCCTTGAGCGGTCCGAGTATGGCCAGCCCGACGTCGTGGGTGGTGAGCTCGGCGTTGCCGGTGGCCCGCACGCACTCCTCGACCCGCTGGCCGAGCTGGGCGAGGGCGTCCTCGGTGACCGGGCGGCCCTGACAGGCCTTGCGGACTCCGGAGATGACCTTCTCCCGGGAGAACGGCTCGGTGACGCCACTGCGCTTGATGACCATCAGCGCGGCCGTCTCCACCGTGGTGAAACGGCGGCCGCAGTCCGGGCACTGCCGACGACGGCGGATCGAACTGCCGTCCTCGGTGGTCCGGCTGTCGACGACGCGGCTGTCGGAGTGCCGGCAGAAGGGGCAGTGCACCTGAGGATCCCTCCCTGGCAGGACGTGCGGACCGGTTGAGTCTATGCGATGCGGACCGGGCCTCGGCAAGCTGATCATGAGGCGTGACCACTAGTACTGGGCACGGTGAGGACTGTAGCCACTACATGTAGGTCTTCGGGGGAAGTGACACCCCTGGCGTGTCGACGCGGATTAGACTGCCGGAGCCGATGATCGATCGAACATTTAATCGATGTACAACAAAGCCTTGATCGAGTCAGCCAACTCCCGAATAATTCACTCGAACGTGTGTTTGGCGCAACCTTTCGATAGGAGGTGCCGTTGGGCTGGAAAAGGGAGAGGACAGCCGTCGAGAGGGGCCGCCGTGAACACCATCGAAAGCAACACCATCCCGGTGCAGGAACACTCCCAGCTCAAGGTGGGGCTGCGCACCACGAATCAGCAGAGTGTGGATGTCAGCATGGACCGTAGCGAAGAACACCGCCTCTCCGGCCCTGCTGTTTCCAGCACGAGCCGCGTTCCCGACCAGCCGATCGAGCATGCCCCCGTGCTGGACGAGGCCCACCCCGCCCCCACGCGGGCGATGCCGGGGCGCCCCCCCGGGATCCGCACCGACGAGGCCGGTCTGACCGAGCGCCAGCGCCGGGTGATCGAGGTCATCCGGGATTCGGTCCAGCGCCGCGGCTATCCGCCGTCCATGCGCGAGATCGGCCAGGCCGTCGGCCTGTCCAGCACCTCCTCGGTCGCCCACCAGCTGATGGCCCTGGAGCGCAAGGGCTTCCTCCGCCGCGACCCGCACCGCCCGCGCGCCTACGAGGTCCGCGGCGTCGAGGTGGCCCGCCCCAACACCGCCGAGACGGCCGGGCGGCCGTCCACCTCGTATGTGCCGCTGGTCGGCCGGATCGCCGCGGGCGGGCCGATCCTGGCCGAGCAGACGGTCGAGGACGTCTTCCCGCTGCCGCGCCAACTGGTGGGCGAGGGCGAGCTGTTCGCGCTCACCGTGCGCGGTGACTCGATGATCGACGCGGCCATCTGCGACGGCGACTGGGTGACGGTCCGCCGCCAGCCGGTCGCCGAGAACGGCGACATCGTGGCCGCGATGATCGACGGCGAGGCCACCGTGAAGCGCCTCAAGCGCGAGGACGGCCGGATCTGGCTGATGCCGCACAACCCCGCGTACGAGCCGATCAACGGCGACAACGCGACCATCCTGGGCAAGGTGGTCGCCGTCCTGCGCCGCCTCTGAGCACGGGCCGGGAGAGGCCGCCTCGGCGCCGGAACGAAGGCGCCGAGGGCCCGAAACGCTGGGGCCGGAAAACGGAGGGTCCCGAAACGCCGAGGCCGAAGAAACCCGAGGGCCGAGGAAACCCGGGGCCGGAGACACCGGGACGGGAAGGGGCTCCACGCACCACCGCGCGGAGCCCCTCCGGCCTGTCCTGGGCCGCCGGTCAGCCCCGCTTGACCACCGGGCGGACCGGCGCCGCCGAGGCGTCGATCGCCGCCAGCGACCGGCGCACCTGGTTGCGGTCGGTGGTGTACCAGAACTCCGGCATCGAGGACCGGAAGAAGCTCCCGTACCGCTTGGTCTCCACCCGCGGGTCGAGGACCGCCACCACGCCCCGGTCGTCCGCCGCGCGCACCAGCCGGCCCGCGCCCTGCGCCATCAGCAGCGCGGCATGGGTGGCCGCCACGGCCATGAAGCCGTTCCCGCCGCGCTGTTCGACGTCCTTCTGCCGGGCGCTCATCAGCGGGTCGTCCGGACGCGGGAACGGGATCCGGTCCATCACCACCAACTGACAGGCCGAGCCCGGCACATCGACGCCCTGCCAGAGCGAGAGCGTGCCGAACAGGCAGGTGGACGCGTCCGACGCGAACTCGCGGATCAGCTCGCCCAGGGTGTCCTCCCCCTGGAGCAGGATCCGGTTGTCCAGCCGCTCGCGCATCGCCTCGGCGGCCGTCTGGGCGCCGCGCATCGAGGAGAACAGGCCCAGCGTCCGCCCGCCGGACGCACCGATCAACTCGGCCAGCTCGTCCAGCATGTCGGGCCGCTCGGGGTCGCGCCCCGGGTCGGCGAGGTGCCGGGCCACGTAGAGGATGCCCTGCTTGGGGTACTTGAACGGCGAGCCGACGTCGATGCCGCGCCAGTGCGGCACCGGGTCCTCGCCGAAGGCCGGCTCGGGGGCGTCGGCGGGCCCGCGCTCGTCCGGCAGCCGGGCCTCCGAGGGCAGGCCGACCGAGGCGGCGACGCCGTTGAAGTCCCCGCCGAGCTTGAGCGTGGCGGAGGTGAGCACCACCGAGCGCTCCTTGTACAGGCCCTCGCGCAGCAGCCCGGAGACGCTCAGCGGGGCGACCCGCAGCGAGGCGGTGCCCATCCCGAAGCGGTCGCTGCGCTCGATCCAGACCACGTCGTACTCGGAGTCCTCCAGCAGCCGGTCCGCCGTCTCGTGCAGCGCCTCGGCGGAGGCCATCGCCTGCTTGCGGACCGCGTCCTCGTCGGTGAGCGCCTTGTCCCTGGTCTCGCCCAGTGAGGTGATCACCTGCCGGCTGGCGTCCCGGATCGCGGTGACCGCGTACGCCAGGTACTCGGGCAGCTCCTCGACCCGGCCGGGCTGGGCCGTCTCCATCAGGCCGTGGAAGTTCTCCGCGGCGGCCTGCAGGGCGTCCACGGCCTTCTCGTTGGCGAGCCGGGCGGCCCGCTTCACGGCCCGGTTGACGGCGCCCACGGTCAGCTCGGCGGTGGCCGCGCCGGTGACCCGGTTGACCAGCTCGTGCGCCTCGTCCACGATCAGCAGCCCGTGCTCGGGCAGCACCGGCGCGCCCTCGATCGCGTCGATCGCCAGCATCGCGTGGTTGGTCACCACGACGTCCGCGAGCTTGGCCCGCTCGCGCGCCTTCTCCGCGAAGCACTCCTGCCCGTAGGCGCACCGGGTGGCGCCCAGGCACTCCTTGGAGGTGACGGACAGCTGGGCCCAGGCCTTGTCGGAGACGCCCGGGCTGAGGTCGTCCCGGTCCCCCGTCTCGGTCTCGTCCGCCCAGTCGCGCAGCCGCAGCACGTCCTGCCCGAGCTTGCCGGTGGGGCCGCCGAGCGCGTCCACCGGATCGAACAGTCCCTCGCCCTCCTCGCTCGGGGTGCCCTCGTTCGCCCGGTGCAGGCAGAGGTAGTTGGAGCGGCCCTTGAGCATCGCGAACAGCGGCCGGCGGCGCAGCACCGGGTGCAGCGCCTCGACGGTGCGCGGCAAGTCCCGCTCGACCAGCTGGCGTTGGAGCGCCAGGGTGGCGGTGGCGACCACCACGCGGTCCCCGTGGGCGAGGGCGGGCACCAGGTAGGCGAGGGACTTCCCGGTGCCGGTGCCCGCCTGTACCAACAGGTGCTCGCCGTGGTCGACGGCGTCGGCGACGGCTGCGGCCATCCTGGCCTGGCCGGGGCGTTCCACGCCGCCGACGGCCTCGACGGCGGCGTGCAGCAGCTCGGGGATACGGGCCCGGGGGACGGCGCCGGAGTCGTCCCCCGGGCCGTCGGCGGAGTCCTCGGCGACCTCGACGACGTCGTCAGCGGCGTCGTCGGCGTCGGCGGGAAGCTGGGATTCGGAGTCGTTCGTCATGACCCTCCCAGCCTACGGGGCGGGGGTGACAATCCGGTCCCGTTGACCGGGCAGCACGGTCGCGGCCTCCGCGGTGAGCGCGTTGGGGACGGTGCCGTGCCGGGCCGCGTGCGGGCGGTGCGGGCGGTCCCCGTAGCCGTCGAGCAGCAGCCGGTTGCGGTTGAGGCAGAGCCGTTCGATCCGCGGGCGGAACAGGTCGAAGAGCGCGAAGCGCTCGCCCAGCTCGGGGAAGCGTGCCTGGTAGCGGAGGATCTCGGCGCGCAGCAGGGCCCAGAACTCGGCCTCGGGCAGCCCGGTCTGCGTCTCCAGCAGCGGGGCGAGGTAGCGGTAGACGCCGACGAAGAGGCCGGAGTGGAGGAACTGGCAGAGGCCCTGCGGGTCCTCGCGCAGCAGTACCTCGTCCACCTCGGCGGGCAGGCCGCGCAGTTCGGGCAGGTCCTGGTCGCTCAGGTTGACGTCGTCGACGAAGTCCTTGACCGCGAGGCGGACCGGGGCGTCGTGCTCGTCGAAGACCAGGATGGCGTTCTCGCCGTGCGGGGAGAAGACCAGGCCGTAGTGGTAGAGGAAGTGCAGCAGCGGCGGCAGCATGGCGGCGAACAGCCGGGCGGTCCATGCGGCGGGGGTGAGCCCGGAGCGGGCGATCAGCTCGGCGGCGAGCGCCCGGCCGTCGGAGCCGGTCTGCAGCAGCGCGGCCAGGGTGCGGGCCCGCTCGCCGGGGTCGAGGAACGGGCCGAGCGGTTCGCGCCAGATCGCGCCGAGGAGCTCCTTGTACTGGTACGGCGCCTCGGGCAGCTCGCGGTAGAGCGGGTGGTCGACGGTGACCGAGGCGATCTCGCCGAGCAGCACGACCCGGCACTCCTCGCGCAGGAATCGGTCGGCCTGCCGGAGGCCGTGGATCCAGGCGGTGACGGCGGGTGCGGCCAGCGTGCGCTCGGTGGGCAGGCCGCGCCAGACCAGGGTGTTGAGGATGGCGAGCGGCAGTTTGACGGTGCAGCGTTCGGGGTGGTCGGCGTTGAAGAAGGAGCGGATGGACTGCTGGGGCAGCCGTAGGTCGCCGTCGGAGGGCAGCGGGACGATCTCGCCGGTGGCGATCCAGGGGGCGAACAGCGGGACGACGGTCTCGTCCCACTGCCAGGGGTGGACGGGCAGCAGCAGGTAGTCCCCGGCGTCCGGGCCGAGGGCCGCGAGCAGCGCGCCGGGGTCGTCGAGTTCACGCCGGTAGAGCAGCTCGGGGCGGTCGAGTCCGGGAACGCCGCGGTACTGGGCGAGGCGCTTGTGGACGGCGATCCAGGGCAGCGGCAGCGGGGTACGGGCCTCCGGGGTCCAGCGGGCGGCGTCGGTGGCGGAGAAGCCGATCCGGCCCTTGTTGGGGACGATCCAGGGGTGGCCGCCCTGCCGGCCCTCCAGCTCGGTGTGGCCGAGGTCGGCGAGTTCGGCGGCGGTGAGCGCGGTGGCGAGCTGGTGGGCGTCGGCGGTCAGGGTGGCGGTGAGTTCGCGGATCAGGTGCCCGGTGGTGTCGCCGCGCAGGCCGAGGGCGTGCCGGGCGTACGGGAGGAACCGCAGCGGGTCGAGGCCGTCGGTCTTCGAACAGCGCACCGAGTCCTCGTCGACCTGCCAGCCGCCGTACGCCCCGCGGCGGGCGGTGAACCGGTACTCGGCCTCGGGCAGCCGCAGCAGGTAGCCGCCGACGGGACCGTCGGGGGCCGGGGTGATCAGCTCCTCGTAGGCGAACTCGCCGAGCATCTTGGCCAGCAGCGTGCGGCCGGCCCGCCGCCAGTGCCCGGCGGTGAGCTGTGGTGGCAGGTACAGCTGCGGTTCAGCGGCCGGCGGCTGCGGCACGGGTCCACTCCTGGGGTCGCGGGAAGCCCGGGGCGGGGGCGGGGGCGGGTGGTGCGGGCGGGGCGAAGCCGGTCCAGGCGGTACGGGTGGGCAGCCGGTGGACGGTCCGGCCGGTGACGGCGTTGAGGATCACGGCGGCCCGGTGGGCGCCGAGGCCCAGGTCGGGGGTGCCGACGCCGTGGGTGTGCAGTTCGGCGTTCTGAACGTACAGGCCTCCGGTGAGTTCGGGGAGGGTCGCGACACGGTGTTCGAGGTCGACCTGGTAGCGGCCGGCGGCGTCCCACTCGATCAGGTGGGAGAGCGGTTCCAGGGCGGCGGGGCGGGCGGCGCGGTAGCCGGTGGCGAGGACGACGGCGTCGGTGCGCAGCACGTGCTCGGTGCCGGAGTCGAGGTGCCGGCAGTGCAGTTCGAGGGCGCCGCCGGGGCCGGGCCGGGCGGCGGTGACGGCGGTGCCCGGGGTGATCTCGACCGGGGTGCTGTCGATCGGGCGGCCGATGGTCCGCTCGTACAGGTGGTCGTGGATCTCGGCGAGGGTCTCGGCGCTGGCGGCCTTGTGCAGCTGCCACTGGGCCTCGACCAGGGGATCGCGGACGCTCGCGGGCAGGCTGTGGAAGTAGCGGGTGTAGTCGGGGGTGAAGTGCTCCAGGCCGAGCTTGGAGTACTCCATGGGGGCGAGCGCCCTGGTCCGGGTCAGCCAGCGCAGCCCGGTCCCCTCGTCGCCGTGGGGCGCCGCGCCGCGAGCGGCACCACCGTGGAAGGCACCGTCATGAGCATCGCCGTACCGGCGGAGCAGGTCCAGGAAGACCTCGGCACCGGACTGACCGCTGCCGACGACGGTGATGTCACGGGCGCCGTCCAGGGCGTCCCGGCGGTCGAGGTAGTCGGCGGAGTGGAAGACGCGCGGGTGTCCGTCGAGGGCGGCGAAGGCCTCGGGCCGGACCGGCCGGGTGCCGACGCCGAGCGCGAGGTTGCGGGCCTGCACCTCGGTGCGCCGGCCGGTGGCGGTGGACCGCAGCTCGACCCGGAAGTGGCCGCCGCCGGCCTCGGCCACCCAGTGCAGGGCGGTGACCTCGGTGCCGAAGCGGCAGTTGCCGAGCCGTTCGGCGGCCCAGCGGCAGTAGTGGTCGTACTCCCGGCGGGGCAGCTGGAAGCGCTCGGCGAAGTAGAACGGGAAGAGCCGGTCCTGGTCGCGCAGGTAGTTGAGGAAGGACCAGGGGCTGGTCGGGTCGACCAGGGAGACCAGGTCGGCGAGGAACGGCACCTGCATCCGGGCCCCGTCCACCAGCATCCCGGGGTGCCAGCGGAACTCCGGGCGCTGGTCGCAGAAGAGCGTGCGCAGGCCCGGCACGGGCTCGGCGAGCGCGGCGAGCGAGAGGTTGAACGGGCCGATGCCGACGCCGAGCAGGTCGTAGGGCCCGGCCTGGGGTGCGGGGGTGTCCATGGGGTGGGGGGTGTCCTAGGAGGCGTGAGGGCGGCGCGCGCGGACCATCAGGGCGGCGCGTTTGGCGGGCAGGTCGAGGTCCGCGGCATGGGCGAAGCCGGCCCGTTCGAAGGCCCGCACCGAGCGCCGGTTCCGGACGTCGGGTTCGGCGACCACCCGCTCGCAGCGCGGCCGTTCCCGCAGGATCCGGTCGGCGAGGGCGGCGAGCAGGGTGGCGCCGAGGCCGCGGCCGCGGCGGTCGGCGGGGCCGAGCAGCAGGTGGACACCGGTGTCGTGGGGCCGGGCCGGGTAGTGCCGGGCGAGCGGGTCGAGGTCCGCGCGGTAGATCTCCCAGTAGCTCATCGGGGCGCCGTCCAGCAGCCCGAGACAGGGCACGCTGCGGCCGTCGCCGTCGAGTTGGGCCCGCAGGTGCCGTTCGGTGGCGGCGGGCGGGCCGTCGAGCTCCCAGAAGGCGGCCACCTCGGGGTCGTTCATCCACCCGGCGAGCAGGTCCAGATCGGCGGGAAGCCGGACCGGCCGGAGCCGGAACTCACCGGCGGCGGTGGTCATGCCGCCCCGGCCGGGCACGCCGTCGAGCGGGCAGGCGGGAGGCGTCACGCGCCGGCCACCGGGTTGGGGATGTCCACGTAGACGGACTGGGTGGCGACCGGGCCGACGAGTTCGTCCATGCCGTTGATCCGGGTGAGCAGGTTGGCCTTGCAGGGCAGGGTGGGCGCGTCCAGCAGCAGGCCGGGCAGCGCGGAGCCGGTGGCGGTGACCCGCGGACCGGACAGGAAGCCGCGCAGGGCGGCCAGCAGCACGCTCTCGCCGGCGAGCCGCTGGGAGCCGAAGGCGCCGATCAGTCCGAGGATGTGGTTGATGCCGAGGTAGTAGGCGAAGTGATGGTCGATCACCTCGTCGGCGAGGAAGGTGTCGCTCCGGGCGCCGAGGCCGGGCAGCCGGGCGGCGAGCCGCTCGGCCGCGCTCTCCCGGTAGTAGAAGCCCTGGTTGTCGCGGTAACGGCCGCCGTTCGGCCAGCCGTCGGCGTCGAGCAGGACGAGGCTGTTCTGCTGGTGGGCCTCCAGCGCGATGCCGGCCTGACCGTCCAGCCAGAGGACGGGCAGCACGACGGTCTCCAGGTAACGCAGGAACCATTCGGCGGCCACCGTGCGCAGCGGGCGGCCGCAGCGGGCGGCGAGCGCGCGCAGGGTGTCGCCGAGCCGGGACGGCACGACGGAGCCGGTGCCGAGCGGCTGTTCGGCGACCAGCCCGGCGACGCAGAGGGCGCGCTCGGTGGGGCCGAAGGGCTGGGCGCGCAGCACGGTGTCCAGGCCGCCCGGGTCGCCGAGGCCGGGGTGGTCCACGCCGATCCAGGCCGGGTCGCGGACGACGTCGAAGCCGGGGTGGGCGGCCCGCCACTCGGCGGCCAGGCCGCTCTCCAGCAGCCGGTGCACCTCCAGGCCGCGGTGGAGTTCCTTGCGGAGGTTCTCCCGGCGGGAGTTGGTGATCCGCAGGCCGAGCGAGAGCTTCAGCATCCAGGGGGTGCCGGGCCGGTAGACGGTCCGCACCGAGGAGGTGGGGTGCCAGGGTTCGCCGGACGGGCCGAGGTCGTGCAGCAGGCCGGCGGCGAGCAGCTCGGCGACGGCCGGGCGCAGCGCCAGCTCGCGGGCCTGCCAGGGGTGCAGGGGCAGCGCGGCGGTTCCGCGCGGGAGCCGGGCCCGGTCGCCGAGGAGTCGGGCGGTGATCCGGTCGGCGCTCTCGGCGACGGCGGAGCCGGCCGCGAGCAGCTCGCGGTCGACGGCGTACCAGTGGAGCTGGAAGGAGCCGTGGAGTTCCGGGGAGTACGCGGCGCTCTGCGCGGGGCCGAGGCCGTCGCGGCTCTTGGGGGTGGGGTGCAGCGGGTGGCCGAGCAGCAGGGACTGTTCGGCGGCGAGGAAGTGCGAGCCCTCCGGCCCCCCGGGGGCGGCGGCGGTGCGGCGGTGGGCCAGGATGTCGGCGGTGCGGACCACCGAGTCGGCGACCCGGGCGGCGAGGTCGGCGACCTGGCCGGGGTCGGGGCGCTCGGCGGCCGCGGTGGCGAGCAGCGCGGCGGTGGTGACGGCGTCCACGGGGGCGTCGGCGGTACCCTCGCCGGCCGAGAGGGTGGCGGCGCCGAAACGGTGCCAGCCACCCGGCGACCAGTAGCGGACGGGCGCGGAGAGCAGGGCCGCGCCGCCGAGGACGGCGACCCGCAGCTTCCCGTCCGGGCCGGGGGCGGCGCCGGTCTCGCGGGTCCAGCAGCGCAACAGCGCCTCCAGGGCGGCCTGTTCGGCGGCGACGGCGGGGTCGGGGTGCAGCAGCAGGTCGGGCTGCGCCGGGCGGTCGGGGGAGGTCCGGCAGGCCGGGATGTGGGGCGGGGCTCCGGTGAGGGCGGTGGTCAAGGCTGCTCCTTGGGGCGCGTGGGGGTGCGGACGCGCAGGGGTGCTGGAGAGGATGTGGCGGGCGCTCTCATCGTCGCGTCAGGTAAGGGTTACCTATCCCTGACGGGTGATCACAAGGACGGCTCACTCGTCCGGGTGAAGAGCGGTGATTGTTCACCACTCGGCGGGGAGTCCCTGTTGTTCCAACGACGCCGCCGGGAGTTCGTCACAGATTGATGACCTCCGACCGGGGCCGCAACCCGGGGGTCGGCCCGTGTCGTCCTGGTGGCCAGTGGGAGACTCCAAGGCGGCGAGCCGCCGGCGCACCGGACTACCAGGGGGAAGCGAACACCATGCCATTGATCCACCGGTCGGCCCTGGCCGCGGCACTGGCCGCGGGGACGTTGCTCGCCGTGAGCGCCTGCGGGCCGGACGGCCCCTCGGGCGGGGGCACCGCCGCTCCGCCACCCGCCTCGGCGAGCGCCGCGACCACGGCCGCCGCCGGGAGCGGCGGGGTGATCGGCGGGCTCACCCTGCCCTCGGGCATCCCGACCAGTCTGCTGGAGGGCCTGCCGAAGAGCTGGGACGACCTGAAGAAGTGGAACTTCCAGGACTGGGACAACTGGGCGTCCAAGCACGTCTTCAACAACCCGGTCGTGAAGGACTTCTGGAACCCGGACAAGATGGGCGACTCCAAGCCCGCCGACCCGGCGCCGCCGACCGCGAAGCCGGCCGACGGCGCCGCGGTCACCGATCCCGAGCCGGCGCCGGTCAAGGCGGTGCCGGTGGCCCGCCCGTACACCAAGCAGCCTTCCGGGAAGGTGTTCTTCAGCGCCCAGGGCGGCCGGGGCAACTGCTCGGCGACGGTGGTCACCGACCCGGCGCACCCGGGCAAGAGCAACCTGGTCTGGACGGCCGGGCACTGCGTGCACGAGGGCAAGGGCGGGAACTTCTTCAAGGACCTGGTGTTCGTGCCCGCCTACAACAACTCCGGTGCCTCCAGCGGCGGCAAGAAGGCCCCGCTCTCCGAGCTGGCCCCGCTCGGCACCTGGTGGGCGGACCAGGTGACGACCTCGCCGCAGTGGATGGTCGAGGGCGGCGGTAGCGGCGATGCCGCCAACCAGTACGACTTCGCCATCATGCGGGTGCACAACCAGAACGACAGCGGCAAGTCGCTGGAGGAGGCGGTCGGCGCGGCCGTCCCGGTCTGGTTCGACGCGCCGCGCGACAAGCTCGCCGTCTCGGCCGTCGGCTACCCGCTCTACAAGCCGTTCGACGGCCAGGAGCTGTACAAGTGCGAGGGCGGCCGGCCGACCCGGCTCTCGTTCGACCCGAAGCGGCCGCCGATGCTCACCATCGGCTGCACCATGACCCAGGGCTCCAGTGGCGGCGGCTGGTTCGCCACCATGCCGGACGGGAAGACGGCGCTGGTCAGCAACACCTCGGTCGGCACCCAGGACCACACCTCGCTGAGCGGCCCGTATCTGGAGGCGGTCGCCAAGCAGGCCCTGGACTGGATCTCCAAGAAGCAGTAGCCGCCCCTACCTCCACCACGTCCACGGGAACCGATCCACCATGCCGAAGACCAGCCGGGCCGGCGCGCCGCGGCGCCGGGCCGCCCTGGCCGGCGCCGTGTCGCTCGTCGCGCTGCCGTTCACCGCGACGGCCTGCGGGCCGGACGGCGCGGCGGGCACCGGCCGGCCCGCGGCGACGGTCGCCGCGGGCCTGCCGGGCGCCGCGCTGCCCGGCGGCCCGCAGGAGCCGGCGAACTGGAAGGTCGACGACTGGACGAGGTTCGCCCGCGAGAACGCCTTCAGCAACGAGGTGACCCAGGGCTTCTGGTCCACCGCCAGGATGGAGAAGGCCAAGGGCCGGGCCACGCCGCAGTTCTCGTACCGGACGGCCGGCGGCGACGTCGAGCGGGACGATCCGCCGGCCGCCGTCCCGGCCACCCCGCAGCCGCACCCGTACAGCCAGGCGACGGCCGTGGTCGGCAAGATCTTCATGACGGCGTCCGGGGGCGACTCGACGTGCTCGGGCACCGTGGTCTCCGATCCGGCCCAGCCGGGCCGGAGCAACCTGGTCTACACCGCCGCGCACTGCCTGCACGACGGCAAGGGCGGCGGCTGGCTGAAGAACATCGTCTTCGTGCCGGGCTACAACCGCGACGGCCAGGCCGTCCGGGGCAGGCCGTACACCGAGCAGCAGGTCGCCCCGTACGGGCGGTGGACGGCGGTGCGCGCGCTGGTCTCGCCGGCCTGGGTGAAGGAGAGCGGCGTCGGCCCCGGCTCCCCGTACGACTACGGGATCGTCCGGGTCCGCGACGAGAGCGGCTCCGGCCGGTCGCTGGAGGAGACGGTCGGCAGCTCCGTCCCGGTCTGGTTCAACGCCCCGCGGTCCCAGATCACCTCGGTGTTCTCCTACGGCTACCCCGCCGAGCGGCCGTTCGACGGCATGGAGCTCCACCACTGCGACGCCGCGGCCAGGCCCGCCAGGCTGTCCTTCGGCCCGGCCCACCCGCCGATGTACGTGATCGGCTGCACGATGACCGGGGGCTCCAGCGGCGGCGGCTGGTTCATCAACAAGGACGGCAAGCCGAACCTGGTCAGCGTCAACGCGATCGGCAACCGCAACCCGTCCGAGTACCTGGCCGGGCCGTCCCTCCAGGACCAGGCCAAGCAGGCCTTCGACTACTTCAGCAAGAACGCGAAGTAGCCCGGGAACGCCGACGGGCCCCGGTCTCCGTGAAGGAGACCGGGGCCCGTCCGGTGTCGTCCGGGCTCAGCCCTGGCTCAGCCCTGGGTCAGCCCTGGGTCAGCCCTGGGTCAGCCCTGGGTCAGCTCTGGGTCAGCGCCACCGTGTAGCGCTCCAGCTCGGCGGCCAGCTCCGCCGCCACCTTGGCGCGCAGCAGGGTGCCCTCGCCGGTGTGCTCGGTGGAGATCAGCTCGCCCTCGGCGTGCACCCGCGAGACCAGGTCCCCCCGGGTGTACGGGACCAGGGCCTGCAGCTCGATGGCGGGGCGCGGCAGCTCGTCGTCGATGAGCTTCAGCAGCTCGTCGATGCCCTGGCCGCTGCGGGCCGACACCACGATGGCGTGCGGCTCGCGGCGCAGCAGGCGCTGCAGCACGTGCGGGTCGGCGGCGTCCGCCTTGTTGATCACCACGATCTCCGGCACGTTCTGCGCGTCGACCGAGACGATGACCTCGCGGACGGCGGCCAGCTGCGTCTCCGGCTCGGGGTGCGAGCCGTCCACCACGTGCAGGATGAGGTCGGCGTCGGCGACCTCCTCCATGGTCGAGCGGAACGCCTCGACCAGGTGGTGCGGCAGATGCCGGACGAAGCCGACGGTGTCGGCCAGGGTGTAGAGCCGGCCGCTCGGGGTCTGGGCCCGGCGCACGGTCGGGTCGAGGGTGGCGAACAGCGCGTTCTCCACCAGTACGCCCGCTCCGGTGAGCCGGTTGAGCAGCGAGGACTTGCCGGCGTTGGTGTAGCCGGCGATGGCCACGGACGGCACCTGGTGGCGCTTGCGCTCCTGGCGCTTGGTGTCGCGGCCCTTCTTCATCTCGGCGATCTCCCTGCGGAGCTTCGCCATCTTCTCGCGGATCCGGCGCCGGTCGGTCTCGATCTTCGTCTCACCGGGACCGCGGGTGGCCATACCGCCGCCGGAGGAGCCGGAGCCGCCACCACCCATCTGCCGGGAGAGCGACTGGCCCCAGCCACGCAGCCTCGGCAGCATGTACTGCATCTGGGCGAGCGAGACCTGTGCCTTGCCCTCACGGGACTTGGCGTGCTGGGCGAAGATGTCCAGGATCAGGGCCGTACGGTCGACGACCTTGACCTTGACCACGTCCTCCAGGTGGATCAGCTGGCCCGGGGTGAGCTCACCGTCGCAGACCACGGTGTCGGCGCCGGTCGCCGCGACGATGTCGCGCAGCTCCTTGGCCTTGCCGGAGCCGATGTAGGTGGCCGCGTCGGGCTTGTCGCGTCGCTGGATGACGCCGTCCAGCACCTGGGAGCCGGCCGTCTCGGCGAGGGCGGCGAGCTCGGCCAGCGAGTTCTCCGCCTCCTCGGCCGTGCCGTCGGTCCAGACGCCGACGAGCACCACGCGCTCCAGGCGGAGCTGGCGGTACTCGACCTCGGTGACGTCCTCGAGTTCGGTGGAGAGGCCGGCGACGCGGCGCAGCGCGGCTCGCTCGCTGCGGTCGTACTGGTCGCCGTCGTAGTGGTGGCCGCGGTCCTCGTCGATGGCCGCGAGGTCCTCGTCCATGAGGGCTTCCGCCCGCATACCGTCCAGGCGGCGCGGGGCGTCGGCGTGGTCGCGGGTGTCGAACGTGGAGGTCATTCTGTCCTTTGGCTGCTGGTACGGATGGCCTGTGCACGACCGCGGGCAACGGTCGCACTCGGAGTCTGCCCAGCTGCCGCCCCGTCTACCGCTCGGGCGAGGTGTGAGCTACCCCTCAGGGCCGCGGGTGGCACTGGGGCTCGTGTGCCCAGTCAACGCCGCGGACCGGCCGTGCATTCCCCATGATGGTCGCACGCCCGGTGCGGGCGGGTCATCCTTATTTCCCGCCTCACGCGCCCTGGCCGACTCCGGCGCGCGCGCCGGGGCACGTACGGCGCCTCCCCCCTCGGGTGCGTGCGGGCGGCTGACGTCGTACACCCCGGAGACCCTCAGCATCGCCCGCATCACGGCGGGCAGCACGGCCGGCTCGGGCAGCTCGACGGTGTAGGTGTGCCGGACCCGCAGCTCCTGCGGCGGCTCGACCTCGGCCGAGACGATTCCGACGCCCTCGCCGGAGATCGCCGCGGTGAGGTCGGCGAGCAGCCGGGGCCGGTTCAGCGCCTCGGCCCGCAGGGTGACCCGGTACCCGGAGGCCGGGGTTCCGCCGGGCTGCCAGTGGATCTCCAGGACGCCCCGCCCGGCCGCCCGCATCCGCTCCCCCGCCGGGCAGCCGGTGCGGTGGACGGCGACCGCGCCGCCCCGGATCGGGAAGCCGCTGACCTCGTCCGGCGGAACGGGCGTGCAGCAGCGGGCCAGCCGGACCGGCGCCCCGGGCCGGCCCTCCACCGCCACCGGGGCGGTGCCGCGCTCGGCGACCCGGTGCGCGGGCGGCGCGGGCTGCCCGGCGGAGGGCCCGGTGCGCACCACCGGCAGGCGCGTGGGGTGGCCGGCCAGCCAGCGTTCGATGGCCAGCCGGGCGGCGGGGGTCCGGGCGTGCGCCAGCCACTCGGGCGCCGGTCCGGACGGCTCGGCGGCCCGCGGGCCGTTCTCGGTGAGCACGGCGAGCAGGTCGCCGTCCTGCAGCACGGTGGACAGCGCGGTGAGCCGCCCGTTGACCCGGGCGCCGATGCACCGGTGGCCGGTCTCCTCGCCGAGCAGGTAGGCGGCGTCCACACAGCTGGCGCCGGCCCTCAGCTGAAGCGTTTCGCCGGTCTCGGTGACCACGGTGATCTCGCGGTCGCCGGCGAGGTCGGCGGTGAGCGCCGACCAGAAGGCGTCCGGGTCGGGCGTCTCCTGCTGCCACTCGAGCAGCCGGCTGAGCCAGCCGGGCCGGGCCGGATCGGTGCGGTCCAGCTCATCGCTCCCGGCCCCGGCGCCGGACGGCCTCACGCCGGACGCCCCGGCACCGGACGCCCCGGCAGCGGACGGCCCCCCGCCGACCGCCGCCGCGCCGGGCTGCTTGGGGTCGCCGAGGGCCACCACCCCGGTCTCCGCGACCTCGTGCATCCGCCGGGTGCGGACCAGCACCTCGACCACCGCACCGCCGTCGAGCGCCACGGCGGTGTGCAGCGACTGGTACAGGTTGAACTTGGGCGCCGCCACGAAGTCCTTGAACTCGCCCGGCAGCGGCGTCCAGCAGGTGTGCAGCTCGCCGAGCACCGCGTAGCAGTCCGCGTTCTCCTCGACCACCACCAGCAGCCGCCCGAAGTCGGCGGGCTGCGCCCCCTGCGGCCGCCCGTCCCGGCCCCGCGCGGCGGCCCGCTTGAGCAGCACCCGGTGCAGCGAGACCAGGTGCCGGGGGCGCACGGTGACCTCGGCGGCCACCCCGGTCTCGGCGAGCTGACGGGCCAGCGTACGGGCGAACGGGGCGAGCAGGGCGTCCGGTTCGGCCTCGTGGCCGGCCACCAGGGCCCGGGCCCGGGCGTACTCCTCGGGGTGCAGGGTGGCGAAGACGATGTCCTCCAGCTCGGCCTTGAGCACCTGGATGCCGAGCCGTTCGGCCAGCGGGATCAGCACGTCCCGGGTGACCTTGGCGATCCGCACCTGGCTGGCCGGCTTCATGTGCCGGATGGTGCGCATGTTGTGCAGCCGGTCGGCGAGCTTGACGACCATCACCCGGACGTCGTCCCCGGTGGCGACCAGCATCTTGCGGAAGGTCTCGGCCTCGGCCGCCGCACCGAAGTCGACCTTCTCCAGTTTCGTCACCCCGTCGACCAGATAGGCGACTTCGGGGCCGAAGCCTTCGCTCACCTGGTCGAGCGTCAACTCGGTGTCCTCTACCGTGTCGTGGAGCAGCGAGGCGACCAAGGTGGTTGTCCCGGCGCCGAGTTGGGCCAGGATCATGGTGACGGCCAGCGGGTGGGTGATGTACGGCTCGCCGCTCTTGCGCTTCTGGCCGCGGTGGCTCGCCTCGGCGAGCCGGTAGGCCCGGCCGAGCAGGCCGAGGTCGGCCTGCGGATGGTGGCGCCGGTGTGCCTGCACCAGCGGTTCGAGCGCATCGGGGACGGGCGGGCGGTCGGTGGCCAGCAGGGCGGCGCGCCCGGCCCGGCCGAGTGCGGCCCGGCCGAGTCCGCCGAGGGGCCGCTTGGGCCCGGCCTGCCGTGCGGATGTCGGCTGCCCCGCCAGGGGCTGCCCGGCTTCGATGGTCATCGGCACCTCCGGCAGCGGTCACCGGAGCCTTGGCCGACCCGGTGGTCCATGCTACCGAGCAGAGCACGTTCCGCGGTGCGCTGCTTCCTGTCCGTCAGCCGGATCACCCGAACGGGGGGATTCAGCACCGCCCGAATTGGGCAAAACGCCCGCCCCCAAAGGGCTCAGCCCCGGAGCACGCCGAGCCACCCCGGGTCGAGCCGGCCGCTGGCCACGATCACCGCGGGGCCGGTCATCTCCACCCGGCCGTCCGGGTGTTCGGCGATCACCAGCCGGCCGCCCGGCACATCCACCGTGTAGCTGACGGTCTCTCCGGTGACCGCCGGGTCGGCGCCGTCCCGACGGGCCGCGGCCACCGCGACGGCACAGGCGCCGGTGCCGCACGAGCGGGTCTCGCCGGAGCCGCGCTCGTGCACCCGCATCGCGACGTGGCGCGGTCCGCGGTCCACCACGAACTCGACGTTGACGCCCTCCGGGTAGACCCCCTCGGGGCTGGTCAGCGGCGCGGTCAGCAGGTCGCCGGCGTGGTCCAGGCTCGCCACGAAGGCCACCGCGTGCGGGTTGCCCATGTTGACGTTGCGGGCCGGCCAGCGCCGCTCGCCGACCGCGACCTCGATCCCGTCCGGTCCGGGCAGCACCGCGCGCCCCATCTCCACGGTGACGTCGCCGGGCGTACCGTCCTCGGCGGCCTCGGCCACCCTGACCCGCCGCACGCCGGCCCGGGTCGCCACCGTCAGTTCGCCCGGCTCGGCCAGCCCGGCCTCGACCAGGTAGCGGGCGAAGACCCGCACGCCGTTGCCGCACATCTCGGCGATGCTGCCGTCGGAGTTGCGGTAGTCCATGAACCACTCGGCCCGGTCGGCCTGGTCCGCGGCGGCCGGGTCGGCGGCGGAGCGCACCACCCGCAGCAGCCCGTCACCGCCGATACCGGCCCGGCGGTCGCAGAGCGCGGCGACGGCCTCGGGGCCGATCGCCAGCCGGCCGTCCGGGTCCGGGAGGATGACGAAGTCGTTCTGGGTGCCGTGCCCCTTGAGAAAGAGGAGGCCAACGGGCTGCTGGGAGGATTCGCTCACCCTCCCGATGGTACTGAGCCACCGCGCAGGGCACCGGCCGGGCCCGTAGGGCGGACCGGACGACCGGCCGGACGGCCCCGGCAGGCCTCAGCGCAGGTGGACGACCCGCCACAGGGCGAGCGCGCAGGCGGCCAGCGCGATCAGGGTGTAGATCACGATCGCCTTCCATCCGGCCCGTTCGCCGGAGCCGCGGCGCGGCAGGCCCGGCCACTTGTACCCGGCGTGCCGGGCGGCCATCGCCCCCCAGCCGACCGAGGCGGCGGTGAGCAGCATCCCGAGCATCCCGACCATCGCGGAGCCGGTTCCGCCGGAGCCGAAGGCGAGCGGGAAGGCGAACATCAGCGAGCCGACGGTGGCCAGCAGCGCGATCGGCAGCGTCTGCCACCAGCGCAGCCGGCGGCGCGGGCGGATCTCCCGCTCGTGCACCGCGCCGGAGGGGGTGCGGGTGTCCAGCGCGGGCAGCGCGACCGCGTAGGAGGTGGGGGCGTCGAGGCCCGCCAGCACGGGCAGGTCCGGCAGGGTCGAGGCGTCGGGGCCGTCGGCCTCGGCGGTGGCGCTCCCGCTCTGCCCGGATTCGGGGCCGGTACCCGTCGACACGCGGCCTCCCCTGACAGTTCGACACGAGTGCGGACTCGCGGCCGGACGCGACCGGCCCTCGCGGACCGGCCCTTATGGCATCGATGATGGCATGTCCAGGGGAGCGTTCCGGGCCTGACCGGGGCCATCGGGTGATCCGTGGCCATCACGTGATCGGGCCGTAACCGCCGGTTCGTTCTGCACGCCCGCCTGCGCGCGCAGGTGCACCGCCGGATTGGCCGGATACCGCCTACGCGCCGTCCTTTTCCTGACGTTCGATCAGCTCCAGCGAATCCGCCAGCAGCTCGGCCGGGTCGGCACCGGCCGGGCGGGAGAGCCAGTGGATCCGGCCGTCCCTGCGGAACCAGGACTCCTGGCGGCGGGCGAACCGCTTGGTCGCCCGGACGGTCTCGGCGCGGGCCTCGTCCTCGGTGCACTCTCCGGCGAAGTGGTCCAGCACCTGCTGGTACCCGAGCGCCCGGGAGGCCGTGCGCCCCTCGCGCAGGCCGAGCCGCTCCAGTGCCCGCACCTCGTCCAGCAGTCCGGCCTCCCACATCCGGTCCACCCGCAGGGTGATCCGCTCGTCCAGTTCGGGCCGCGGCACCGCGACACCGATCTGCACCGCGTCGTAGACGGCGGTGTTGCTCGGCAGGTTGGCGGTGAACGGCTGCCCGGTGATCTCGATGACCTCCAGCGCCCGGACGATCCGCCGGCCGTTGCCGGTCAGGATGGCCTCGGCGGCGGCCGGGTCCAGCTCGGCCAGCCGCCGGTGCAGCGCGTACGGGCCGGCCTGCTCCAGCTCGGCCTCCAGCCGGGCCCGGACGGCCGGGTCGGTACCGGGGAAGTCCATCTCGTCGATCGCCGCCCGGACGTACAGCCCGGAACCGCCGACCAGGACGGGGGTGCGGCCGGCCGCGAGCAGCCGGTCGATCTCGGCGCGGGCGAGCCGCTGGTACTCGGCGACGCTGGCGGCCTCGGTGACGTCCCAGATGTCCAGCAGGTGGTGCGGGACGCCATCGCGCTCGGCCCGGGTGAGCTTGGCGGTGCCGATGTCCATGCCCCGGTAGAGCTGCATCGAGTCGGTGTTGATCACTTCGCCGTCGAGACTGCGGGCGATGGCGACGGCCAGGTCGGACTTGCCGGCGGCGGTCGCGCCCACCACGGAGACGACACGGGGCTGAACGGTACGGGAGCTGCTCACGGCACCAGTCTCGCAAAACCGCCGCCGCGCCGTTGACCTCCCCGCCCGACTGGTCCTATTGGGTGACGATATGCCTGGTTAAGGCCAGGTCTGCGGTTGAGAACGGTTCGACCGCGACGGACGTTGAGCAGAAGACAGAAAGGAACGGTGAGAACGCCATGGGTCTGATGGACAACCTCAAGGGCAAGGCCGGAGAGCTCAAGGAGAAGGCGAGCGAGCTGGCGGGCAAGCACAGCGAGCAGATCGACAACGTGGTGGACAAGGCCGGCGGCGCGATCGACAAAGCCACCAAGGGCAAGTACACGGAGAAGATCGAGACCGGCACCAGCAAGGCCAAGGGCGCGGTGGACGACTTCGCCCACAAGCCGCAGCCGGGCAACGGCGGCCCGTCGGCCTGACCCGCGTTCCGGTCACCCCGTTCCGGCCGGTCGTGCCCGGCCGGAACGGCTCAGCCCCAGGACGCCACGACGTACCCGACGCCGTACGGCGCGTCCTGGTAGCCCAGCCGTGCCTTGAGGCCGGCGCCCTCCGCGGCGCCGGCCAGCACCTGCCAGGGAGCCCGGCCCTCGGCCCGCAGCTCGGCGGCCAGCCCCTGGTCCACGGCGGCCAGCGCGGCCAGGTCGGCCGAGCCCAGCGCCTCCGCGAGCGCCGCGTCGAAGCCCTCGGCGCGCTCGTCCAGGTAGCCCGGCGCCTTCACCGAACGGCAGGCGCTGCCGTCCCCCATCACCAGCAGCCCGACCCGGTCGGCCAGCCCGGCCAGGCCCTGGCCCAGCCCGAGCATCCGGTCGGCGGGCGCGTCGGCGGGCACGGCGCAGGCGTGCGTCGGCAGGGCCGCCCCGGCCCGCTCCAGCAGCCAGGCGCCGACGGTCAGCGAGGGCGCCAGCTCCGGCCCCTCGACCCGGCCGGACGGCAGCCTGGCCACCAGCGGCACCCCGTAGCGGTGGAAGGAGCCGGCCCCGCCCTCCGTCCACACCTCGGCCTCCGGCCCGGTGCCGACCACCACGACCAGGTCCGGCCCGGCCCCGAGCAGTGCCGCCACCGCCTCGTCGCAGGCGGCGCGCAGCGGCTCCAGTTCGGCGGCCGCCCCGGCGGCGACCTCCGGGACGAGCAGCGGCGGACAGGGGCAAACGGCGGCGGCTACCAGCATGCGGATCACTCTAACGAAAGCGGCCCGGCGGGATCACCGATCCCGCCGGGCCGCCCTGGGCCATGGTCAGTCGCCGCAGCAGCCGCCCGCCGGGGCGGCGGCCGGCGCCGCGGGGGCGCCGATGGTCGGCAGGCCGAGCATCACTCCCGCGGGCTTGGCGGCGGGTGCCGCCTGGCGCTTCTCCCAGGCGTCCCCCGCCCGGGTGCGGCGCACCGCGAGCGTCGGGCCCTCGGCGAGCAGGTGGTGCGGGGCGGCGTAGGTGATCTCGACGGTCACCATGTCGCCGGGGCGCACCGGCTCGGCGGGCCGGGTGAAGTGGACCAGCCGGTTGTCGGGCGCGCGGCCGGAGAGCCGGTCGGTCCGGTCGTCCTTCTTGCCCTCGCCCTCGGCGACCAGGATCTCCAGGGTGCGGCCGACCTGCTTCTTGTTCTCCTCCCAGGAGATCTCCTCCTGGAGCGCGATCAGCCGGTCGTAGCGGGCCTGCACGACGGCCTTCGGCACCTGGTCGGCCATCTCGGCGGCCGGGGTGCCGGGGCGCTTGGAGTACTGGAAGGTGAAGGCGTTGGTGAAGCGGGCCTCGCGGACCGTGTGCAGGGTCTGCTCGAAGTCCTCCTCGGTCTCGCCGGGGAAGCCCACGATGATGTCGGTGGAGATGGCCGCGTCCGGCATCGCCTCGCGCACCTTCCGGATGATGCCGAGGAAGCGCTCCTGCCGGTAGGAGCGGCGCATCGCCTTGAGCACGGTGTCCGAGCCGGACTGCAGCGGCATGTGCAGCTGGTGCATCACGTTCGGGGTCTCGGCCATCGCGGCGATCACGTCGTCGGTGAAGTCGCGCGGGTGCGGCGAGGTGAAGCGGATCCGCTCCAGGCCCTCGATCTGCCCGGCGGCGCGCAGCAGCTTGGAGAAGGCCTCGCGGTCGCCCAGGTCTGAGCCGTAGGCGTTGACGTTCTGGCCGAGCAGGGTCACCTCGATGACGCCCTCGCCGACCAGCGCCTCGATCTCGGCGAGGACGTCGCCGGGGCGGCGGTCCTCCTCCTTGCCGCGCAGCGCGGGCACGATGCAGAAGGTGCAGGTGTTGTTGCAGCCGACCGAGATGGCGACCCACGCGGCGTACGCGGACTCGCGGCGGGTGGGCAGGGTGGAGGGGAAGGTCTCCAGCGACTCCAGGATCTCGACCTGGGCCTTCCGCTCGATCGCGGCCCGCTCCAGCAGCGCGGGCAGGTGCCCGATGTTGTGGGTGCCGAACACCACGTCCACCCAGGGGGCCTTGCGGACGATGGTGTCGCGGTCCTTCTGTGCCAGGCAGCCGCCGACGGCGATCTGCATGCCCTTGTGGCGGCTCTTGACCGGCGCCAGCTGCCCGAGGTTGCCGTACAGCTTGTTGTCGGCGTTCTCGCGCACCGCGCAGGTGTTGAACACGACCAGGTCGGGGTCGCCGTCCTGCCCGGCCTTCACGTACCCGGCGTCCTCCAGCAGCCCGGACAGGCGCTCGGAGTCGTGGACGTTCATCTGGCAGCCGTACGTGACGACCTTGTAGCTCTTCAATCCGCTCTCACCGCTCACCAGACCAGGGTACGGGCAGCCGCGAAACGCTTTCCCCGCCGGTCGCCCCTCCCGTTCGCCCCGGCGGACTGGCACTATCCCTGCATGGCCCCCAGCTCTCCGCACCGACTCGGCACCGCCGTCCGCGCGGCGGCGCACAGCCCGCTCTGGCGGACCGTGCTGGTCCTGGTGCTGGTGGCCGCGGGGCTCGGCGGCTGGTGGCTCTCGACCGGCCGCTCGCCCTCCTATCCGCGCGGCGAGACGGGCTTCGCCACCGGGGTGCAGCGCGGCGTGTACGACCGGTACGGGCAGCTGTTGCAGACGCACATCGCCAAGGCGATGCCGGGGGTACGGCTGCGGCTGGACAACTCGCAGGGCTCGCTCGACAACCTCGCCCGGGTGACCGGTGGCCAGGACGACTTCGCCATCGCCACCGCCGACGCCGTCGCCCAGTACTCCGGCCCCGGCAAGGAGCGGCTGCGGGCCATCGCCCGGCTCTACGACGACTATTTCCAGCTGATCGTGCCGGCCTCCTCGCCGGTGCACCGGGCCGCCGACCTGAAGGGCCTGCGGGTCGGCGTCGGCCAGTCGCTGTCCGGGGTGAACCTGGTGACCAGGCGGCTGCTCTCCTCGGCCGGGCTCGACCCGGACCACGACATCAAGCCCGCCATGCTGGGCATCGGCGACGCGGTCGACGAGCTGCGGGCGGGCCGGCTGGACGCCTTCTTCTGGTCCGGCGGCCTGCCGACCAGCGCGCTCACCGATCTCTCGGAGCACACACCGATCAGGATCGTGCCGCTCGGCGACCTCGCCGAGGCCGTCCACCAGGTCCCGGGCGGCGGCACCGACGCCTACCGGGCCGCCACCATCCCCAAGGGCACCTACCCCGGCGCCGAACCGGCGGACGCCGTCGCCACCGTGGCCGTGCCCAACCTGCTGATCACCCGGGACGATGTGGACACCGATCTGGTCCAGGGCATGACCAGGGCGGTGATAGACAGCCGGGACCAGATCGGCGCCAAGGTCCACGCCGCCCAGCTGGTCGATCTGCGCACCGCCGTCTACACCGACCCGCTCCCGCTGCACGAGGGCGCGATGCGCTACTACCGCTCGGTGAAGCCCTGAAGCCCTGAGGCCCGGGAAACCGCGGGACAGGGGTGCTACGCCCGGCCCTTCTCCGGCCGCGGCACCGCCAGGGTCACCGCGAGGCCGGTCGGCTTCACCGGGGCGAAGGTGAGCGAGCCGCCGCCGGCCTGCAGCAGGGTGCGGGCGATGGAGAGGCCGAGGCCGGAGCCGTCCACGTTCTGATGGCGCGCACTGCGCCAGAACCGGTCGCCGGCCCGGGACAGCTCCTCCTCGGTGAGGCCGGGCCCGTTGTCCGAGACGGTCACCGCGATCTCCTTGCGCTGCACCGCGACCAGCAGCCGCACCCGGCTGCCGGCCGGCCCGAACTTCAGCGCGTTGTCCAGCACCGCGTCCAGCGCGCTGCCGAAGCCGATCGGGTCGGCCATGCCGAGTGCCAGCGCCGGCCCCTCCCAGCCGAGTTCGATCCCGCGCCGCACCGCCACCGGCCGCCAGGCGTCCACCCGGGCCAGGGTGAGCGCGGCCAGATCGGTCGGCTCGGGCTCGGGGCGGGCGTGCTCGGCGGTGGCCAGCCCGAGCAGGTCGTCCAGCACCCGGGCGAGCCGGGTGCCCTCCTCCCGGACCCCGCCGAGCTCCTCCTCGTGTCCCTCGGGCAGCTCCATGCCCAGCAGCTCGACCCGCAGCATCAGCGCCGCCAACGGGTTGCGCAGCTGGTGCGAGGCGTCCGCGACGAAGGCCTTCTGCTGGTCCAGGGCGAGCACCACATGGTCGGCCATCTCGTTGAACGACCGGGCGAGACGCTGGAGCTCGGGCGGTCCGCCGCCGGGTGCCACCCGGGCGGCCATCCGGCCGGTGGCGATGGAGTGGGTGGCCCGGTCGAGGGTGCGGACGGGGCGCAGCACCCACTCGGTGAGGCGTACGGCCAGCAGCACCGCGACGATCATCGCGGCCGCCTCGCCGGCCCCGATCACCAGCCAGCTGTGCAGCACCCGGGCGCGCATCGGGCCGGTCGGGGACTCGCTGAGCACCACCGCCACCACGTCGCCGTCCCGGACCACCGGGGCGGCGATGGTCAGCGTCCCGTCGGTGGTCCACGGCCAGACCTGCCGCGGGTTGTGGCTGCGCCGCCCGTCCAGCGCCTCCTGGAAGGCCTGCTCGCCCCAGCCGCCGGCGGGCACCCGCCAGTCCGCCGGGGCGGCGGCGATGGGGACGCCGTCACGCTGGAAGATGCCCAGCCTCACCCCGTACAGCTCGTGGTAGCGGGCCACCTCGGCGTCCAGCGCGTGCCGCCGGCCGAGCTCGCCCGGCGCCGGCCCGGGCTCGCCCTTGACGGCCGTCTCCGGGGCCGAGGGGCCCGCGGTGGGCAGGTCCTGGGCGAACCGGGCGGCGTCGTCGATCCGGTCGACCAGCACCCGGCTCTGCTCGGCGGCGGCGAACGCCGCGGCCAGCGGCAGCCCGAGGGCGGCCAGCACGCAGAGCATCAGCGCGAGCAGGATGCCGAGCAGGCGGTTGCGCACGTGCGGTCAGCGCTCCGCGCGGGCCGGGGGCGGCTGCCCGGCGGAGGCCGGGGACTCGGCGATCAGCCGGTAGCCGACGCCCCGGACGGCCTCGACCAGGCCGGGCAGGGCGAGCTTGGTGCGCAGCGAGCCGATGTGCACCTCCAGGGTGCGGCCGTTGCCCTCCCAGCCGCTGCGCCAGACCTCGCTGAAGATCTGCTCGCGCCGGTAGACCACGCCGGGGCTCTGGGCGAGCAGCGCCAGCAGGTCGAACTCCTTGCGGGTGAGCGGCACGTCGCGGCCGTCCACGCTGACCCGGCGGCGCTCGCGGTCGATCCGGATGCCGCGGGACTCCAGCGGCCCGCGCTGCTGCGGCACCGTGTCGGGCGCGGGGGCCGCGGCGGCGGTGGGCGCGGCGCCGCGCCGGGCCACGGCGTGGATGCGGGCGAGCAGTTCGCCCATGTCGTACGGCTTGGTGACGTAGTCGTCGGCGCCGAGGTTGAGCCCGTGGATCCGGGAGCGGATGTCGGCTCGCGCGGTCACCATGATCACCGGCACGCCGCTGCCGGCCCGGATCCGGCTGCACACCTCGAAGCCGTCGCGGTCGGGCAGCCCGAGGTCGAGCAGGACCACCCGGTACGGGTCGTGGCCGTCCGGCACCAGCGCGTCGAGCGCCTCGTGCCCGCTGCGGGCGTGCCTGACCTGGAAGCCGTGCCGGCCCAGGACCGCGACCAGCGCGGCGGCCACGCGTTCGTCGTCCTCTACGAGCAGTAGTCGCATCGTTCCTCCTTCCTCCGACGTTTCCAGGGGTGTCGTGCGGTGTTCCCAGGGGTGTCGTGCGGTGTTCACGGGCCCCACCGGGCAGGTCCCGGTTCTGCGCAGTATGGGCCAGCGGGCCGTCCGGCGCCAGGCTCGGCCACGGTCCGGAACCGCGCGGGACGGCGCGCGGCGGGGCGGGTGCCCGCTGTCACCGTGCCCGTACCGGACGCGCGTGAACAGTGCCCGCCCGGCGTGTGGCCGGATCGTGATCCTCAAGTTCCGCTCAGATCGGCTGACGTGACATCGTCAGGGCTCCTATGGTCACCCCACCGGGGGCCGCGGCTCCGCCGGCTGCGGCCCCCGGATTTCGTACCACCACTGCCGCCCAAGGGAGTTCAGCTCTCCGGGCCGACACGAGGGAGCAGACGCGATGACCGAGGGCCCCACCGAGGACGCCAGCGCCACGCCCGCTCCGCTGGTGGTGCTGAGCGGGGTGAACAAGCACTTCGGCGCCCTGCACGTGCTCCAGGACATCGACCTGGAGATCACCGAGGGCGAGGTGGTGGTCCTGATCGGACCCTCCGGCTCGGGCAAGTCGACCCTCTGCCGGACGATCAACCGACTGGAGACGATCGACTCCGGCACGATCACCATCGACGGCCGCCCGCTGCCCGCCGAGGGCCGGGAGCTGGCCAGGCTCCGGGCCGAGGTCGGCATGGTCTTCCAGAGCTTCAACCTGTTCGCGCACAAGACCGTGCTGGAGAACGTGGTACTCGGCCAGGTCAAGGTCCGCGGGATCGCCCGCGAACAGGCGGTGCGGACCGCCCGGGACCTGCTGGAGCGGGTCGGCGTCGGCGCGCAGGCGGACAAGTACCCGGCCCAGCTCTCCGGCGGCCAGCAGCAACGCGTGGCGATCGCCCGGGCGCTGGCGATGAACCCCAAGGTGATGCTCTTCGACGAGCCCACCTCGGCGCTCGACCCGGAGATGATCAACGAGGTGCTGGAGGTCATGCGCCAACTGGCCGCGGACGGCATGACGATGGTCGTCGTCACCCACGAGATGGGCTTCGCCCGGTCCGCCGCCAACCGCGTGCTCTTCATGGCGGACGGCCGGATCGTCGAGCAGAACACCCCCGAGGCCTTCTTCACCGCACCCCGCAGCGAACGCGCCAAGGACTTCCTCTCGAAGATCCTGCACCACTGACCGTTCCGATGACCGCTCCGAGTTGACGCGCGGTCAGCGGCGGCAAGCGCGCCGCCCGCCCGCGCCGTCGCATGTACCGTCCAGACGCCAGCGCCCGGTAGAACCGTGGCCCAGCCCGAGGAGATCCACCCTCATGAGGACTCGTCGCACCTTCGCCGTCGCGCTCTGTGCCATCGCGCTCACCGCCACCGCCTGCGGCAAGGACGGCTCGCCCGGCGACGCCGCCGCGACCGCGAGCAACGCCCCGAAGCTGCCCACCTACACCGTCAAGACCGACGCCAAGCTGGACGGCTCGCCGGTCTTCGCCGAGGCCAAGAAGCGCGGCCAGCTGATCATCGGCGCCAAGTCCGACCAGCCGTTCCTCGGCTTCGAGGACATCGCCAGCGGTGACCGCAGCGGCTTCGACATCGAGATCGCCAAGATGGTCGCCGCCGACCTCGGCTTCACCCCGCAGCAGATCAAGTGGCAGACGCTGGTCTCCTCGCAGCGCGAGCCGGCCATCGCCAAGAACCAGATCGACTTCTACGTCGGCACCTACAGCATCAACGACGAGCGCAAGAAGCTGGTCTCCTTCGCCGGCCCGTACTACATCGCCGGGCAGGACCTGCTGGTGAAGGCGGACAACACCGCCATCACCGGCCCGGACTCGGTCAACGGCAAGAACGTCTGCACGGCCACCGGCTCCACCTCGATCAAGAACATCCAGCCGTACAACGCGAAGATCACCCAGTTCGACACCTACTCCGCCTGCGTGGAGAAGCTGCTGTCCGGCGAGGTCGACGCCGTCACCACCGACGACGCCATCCTCAAGGGCTACGCCTCCAAGTACGCGCCCAAGCTCAAGGTGGTCGGCCAGCCGTTCACCAAGGAGAACTACGGCGTCGGCCTGAACAAGGACGACGCGGTGCTGCGCGCGGCCATCAGCGACGCCCTCAAGGCCCACCAGGACAACGGCGACTGGAAGAAGGCGTACGACGCCACCCTCGGCCTCTCCGGCTCGGCCGCCCCGCAGCCGCCGGCCCTGGAGCGGTACTGATCCCTCCGTCGCTTCCGACCGTTCCTGACCGCTCCTGAGAGGAGGGCCGCCACATGGGCATACTGTTCGAGGACGACAACTTCGCGCTGTTCCGCGACGGTTTCCTGCAGACGATCGAGCTGAGCGCGCTCAGCGCCCTGCTCGCCCTGCTGCTGGGCACCCTGCTGGCGGCCTTCCGGGTCTCCCCCGTCCCGGCGCTGCGCGGCTTCGGCACCGCCTGGGTGACGCTCTTCCGCAACACCCCGCTGACCCTGCTGTTCTTCGCCGTCGAGTTCGGGCTTCCACCGCTCGGCGTGCACTTCAGCCACCTCACCTTCGCGGTGCTGGCACTGGGCGGCTACACCGCGTCCTTCGTCTGCGAGGTGCTGCGCTCGGGCATCAACACCGTGCCGCTCGGCCAGGCGGAGGCCGCCCGCAGCCTCGGCATGACCTTCGGCCAGACCCTCACCCTGATCGTCCTGCCGCAGGCCGCCCGGACCGTACTGGCGCCGATGAGCAGCGTCTTCATCGCCCTGCCGAGAAACTCCGCGATCGCCGGCGCGTTCAGCGTGAGCGAGCTGTACAGCGTGCAGCAGACGCTCTCCGAGCGCGGCTACTCGATCTTCGCGATCTTCTTCTGGGTGGCCTGCGCCTATCTGGTGATCAGCGCCACCGTCGCCCTGCTGTTCCGCTTCCTGGAAGACCGACTGGCGGTGGCCCGATGAGCTCCCTCTTCACCCGCTCCGCCACGGCCGGCGTCCTCTACGACGCCCCCGGCCCCCGGGCCCGCGCCCGGTACCGGCTGTTCGGCGCGCTGTCGCTGGCCGGCATCGCCGCCCTGCTCTGGTACGTGATCGCGAGCCTCGCCGGGAACGGCCAGTTCGACTCCCAGCTCTGGGAGGCGTTCGAGTACAGCACCGTCCAGCAGCGGATCGTCGACGGACTGCTGGCCACCCTGGAGGCCTTCGCCCTGGCGGCGGTGCTCTCGCTCGCGCTGGGCGCGCTCCTGGCGGCCGGCCGGCTCTCCGACCACCGGCCGGTGCGCTGGGCGGCCACCACCTTCGTCCAGTTCTTCCGGGCGATGCCGCTGCTGATCCTGATCGTCGCGCTCTACTACGCCTTCTTCGCCAAGGAGCCGATGTGGGCCCTGGTCCTCGGGCTCACCCTCTACAACGGCTCCGTGCAGGCCGAGATCATCCGTACCGGCGTCAACGCCGTCCCGCGCGGCCAGGGCGAGGCCGCGTACGCGCTCGGCCTGCGCAAGACCCAGGTGATGACCACCATCCTGGTGCCGCAGGCGGTGCGCTCGATGCTGCCGTCGATGATCGGGCAGCTGGTCGTCACCCTGAAGGACACCTCGCTCGGCTTCATCATCACCTACCACGAGCTGCTGTTCGTCGGTAAGGCGATCGCCAGTCAGCCGATCAACGCCGCGGGCTTCCCCTACATCCCCGTCGTCCTGGTGATCGGGCCGATCTACATCGCGATGTGCCTGCTGCTCACCGCGCTCGCCCGGTGGATCGAAGCGCGCGGCCGCCGCGGCGCGAACCGGCGCACATCGGCTGCTGCTTGACGGACACGCAGGTGAACTGTTGCATTGCTCTTCGTGACACCATCCGGGACCATCCTCGCTCTGCGCCAGAGGGCGCGCCGACGCGGAAAGCGACGAGCGACAGACGACGCAGGAGCGCCAGAGCGAGGAGTGTGCGTGTCGGGTCCCGAGCGCCCCGCCGGTTCCGGACGCCCGGCCGCGAACGGGCGGGTCACCGCCTATGACGCCGCCCCGCCGGCCCGCCCCCGCCCGGAGGTCCCGGCATGGACCCGGTGATCGTGGTCGGGGCCGGACCGGTCGGTCTGGCCCTGGCCCTCGCGCTCGCCCGGCACGAGGTGCCGACGATAGTCCTGGACGAGGGTTCGGGGCTCTGTCCCGAGGGTCCGCGCAGCGTCGTCCTCGGCGCCGACACCGCCGCCTTCCTGACCCGGATCGGTTACCCGAGGGCCGTCTCCGACGCCGCCCAGTGGGACGCCTTCACCATCTGGCGCCGCCGCCAGGAGGTACTCCGGATCGACCTCGCCGGCACCCCCGTCCTGCACCTGCCGCAGCACCGCCTCCAGCGCGGCCTGCGCGACGCCCTGACCGGCACCCCGCTGGTCCGCCTCGTCCCGCTGAACCGGGTGACCGAACTCGAACAGGACCGCGACGGTGTCAGCGTCCGCACCCGCAACCCGCAGAACGGCACCGAGACCTGGTGGCGCGGCAGCCACCTGGTCGGCTGCGACGGCGCCCGCTCCGCGGTCCGCAAGCTGCTGAGGATCCGCTTCCCCGGACGCCCGGCCGTCGACCGCAACGCCATCGCCACCGTCCGCGTGGACCTCCCCTTCAACGAGGCCCGGCTGCACCGCGAACCCCCGTGGCGCGGCGACCGCGAGGCCTCCGCCCGCCCGCTGCCGGACGGCGTCTGGCGCCTCGACTGGCGGCTGCCCCCCGGCCGGCCCGCCGCCACCGAACCGGTGGACCCGCACGCCACCTGGCCCGGCATCGTCACCGGGGACACCCTGCTCACCCGGGTGACCTCCACCCTCACCGGCTGGTGCGGCGAACTGCCCCGGTACGAGCTGCTCGCCGCCGCCGACCACACCGCCCAGCAGCGCCTCGCCGCCCGCTTCCGCAGCGGCCGCTGCTTCCTCGCCGGCGACGCCGCCCACCTGCACGGCGCCCTCGGCATGCAGAACCTCGCCGACGGGCTGCGCGACGCCGACAACCTCGCCTGGCGGCTCGCCCTCGCCTGGCACCTCCACTCCGGCGGCCCCCAGCCCGGCGGCTCACTGCTCGACGGGTACGAGGCCGAGCGGCGCGGCGCGGTCGGTGCCCGGCTGCGCGCAGTCGACCAGGCCATGCCGATGCTGCGCCCGCTGCGCGGCTGGCAGCAGACCCGGCGGTCGCTGCTCACCGGCTCGTTCCGCAAGCACGCGCCGCTGCTCGCCGACGGCCAGCTGGGCACCGGCCGCTTCGGCGGCGCCCCCGCCTACCCGGCGGCCCCCTCCGGTGTCCCCGCCCGGGTGCCGGTGCAGCGCGGCACGCGCGGGACGACCTCACTCAGCGAGCTGCTGCCCACCACCGCGCCCGGCGTGCTCGTCCCTGACCTGCCGGTGCTCTCCACCGACGGCACCCCCGACCAGCTGCACGCCCGGCTCGGCGCGACCTTCCTGCTGCTGCTCGTCGCCCCCGGCACCGCCGTCTGGTCCGCCGAACACTGGCTGGGCGCCGGGCTGATGCCCCGGCTCGCCGAGGTCGCCGCGGCGCTGCCGGTGCCGGCCGAGGTACTGGTCACCGAGGAGTACCCGGGCGCGGGCCCGCACACCGTGCTGCTGATCCGGCCGGACGGCCACCTGGTCGGGATCACCCAGGGCGCGGCGGCCGAGGACCTCCAGGCGCTGGCCGACCGGGCCCGGGGCGGCCCGGCGCCGCTCCCCGGCGCCCCCGACCCGGAGCCGGGCCCGGAGCAGGCCCCTGGGCCCGGGCCTCGGTCCGCCCCGCAGGCTTCGCCCCAGCCCACCCCGCAGCCCACCCCGCACGGTGCCGTCCGGTCGGTCCGGCGCCCGGGCGGACTCGCGTAGCCGGGCCACCTCCGCGGGGCCCGGCGTCCGACCCGACCGGTCCGGCCTCAGCGGGCCACTTCGGTGACCCGGCTCTCCCGGACCACCGTCACCCGGATCTGTCCCGGGTAGGTCAGCTCCTCCGCCACCTGCTTGGCGACCTCGCGGGCGATCACCTGTGCCCCGAGGTCGTCCACCACCTCCGGCCGCACCATCACCCGCACCTCGCGGCCGGCCTGCATCGCGTACACCGCGGCCACCCCCTCGTGTGCCCGGGCGATCTCCTCCAGCCGCTCCAGCCGGCGCACATAGACCTCCGCCGACTCCTTTCGCGCCCCCGGCCGACCGCCCGAACAGGCGTCGGCGGCCTGGGTCAGCACCGCCTCCACCGTCCGCGGCTCCACCTCTCCGTGGTGCGCCGCGATCGCGTGCACCACCTCCGCCGACTCCCCGTGCCGACGGGCGAACTCCGCCCCGACCGCCGCATGGCTGCCCTCGACCTCGTGCGTCAGGGCCTTGCCGATGTCGTGCAGCAGCGCCGAGCGCCGCACCGGCTCCGGGGCCACCCCGAGTTCGGCGGCCATCATCCCGGCCAGGTGCGCGGACTCGACCAGGTGCCCGAGCACGTTCTGGCCGTACGAGGCCCGGTAGCGCAGCGTGCCGAGGGTCCGGACCAGCTCCGGGTGCATGCCGTCGATCCGCACGGCCAGGAGGGCGTCCTCACCGGCCCGCACACAACGCCGCGCCACCTCCTCACGGCTGCGCTCGTGGACGTGCTCGATCCGCAGCGGATGGATCCGGCCATCCTCGACCAGCTGTTCCAGGGTGAGCCGGGCGGTCTCCCGGCGGACGGGGTCGAAGCAGGAGAGCTGTACCGAGGCCGGGGTGTCATCGACGATCAGATTGACGCCGGTGACGGATTCGAAGGCCCGGATGTTGCGGCCTTCGCGGCCGATGATCCGGCCCTTCATCTCCTCGTTCGGCAGCCGGAACACCGACACCGCCGTCTCGGCGGTCTGCTCGCCGGCCAGCCGCTGGATCGCCCCGGCGACGATCCCCCGGGCCAGTCGCTCGCCCTCCTCCTTGGCCGCGCGCTCGATCGCCCGGACGGTGACGGCCGCCTCCCGCCGCGCCTCGGTCTCGGCCTCCCGGACGAGTTCGGCCCGGGCCTGCTCGGCCGACAGCCCGGCCGCCCGTTCCAGCGCCCTCGCCCGATGTGCCACCAGTTCGATGGCCTCGCTCCGGGCGCGCTCCAAGTCGACGGACCGTTGGGCGAGTTCGCCCTCCTGTACGCGAAGCCGGCCCAGCTCCTCGGTCAACCGCTCTTCCCGGCGGTCGAGTTCGGCCCGCTGCCGGGCGGCCTGTTCCTCGGCCCAGCGCCGGGTCCGCTCCGTCTCGGCGGTGGAGCGCCGCTGTACGGCCTGGAGGCGCCGGACCATCAGCCAGGCCGACACCACGACGACGATCAGGACGCCCGCCAGCAGCAGGGAGGCTACCGATCCGGTGCTCACCGCGATCCTCATCCTGCCCACTCCCCGTCCCTGCGCGGTACGCCGCCCGGAACCGCCCGCGACCGGGCCTCGGACAGGCCTGCCCGAGGTGTGATCGGGGTGCTCCCGCACTGAGTGCGAGGCTAAGCGCGGGTTACGAAACGGTCAATACTGGCCTGGGAGTTGGCCAACTCCGGCACAACGGCGTGATCACTCCCACTCCTCGCCTGACGGACCGTCCATGCAGCCCTCGCCGGACTCCTCCTCGTCCAGCACCTCCCGGACCACCCGGTAGGCAAGCCCCTCGGAGTAGCCGCGCCGGGCCAGCATGCCGACCAGTCGGCGCATCCGGGCCTGCCGCTCCAGGCCTCTGGTCACCCGCAGTCTGCGTTCGACCAGGGCCCGGGCCGCGTCCTCCTCGTCGTCCTGGTCGAGCTGCGCGACGGCCTGCTCGACCAGGTCGCCGGCCACCCCCTTGGTCCGCAGCTCCTGGGCCAGCGCGCGCCGGGAGAGACCGCGGACGGCGTGCCGGGACTCCACCCAGGCCTGGGCGAAGACCGCGTCGTCGATCAGCCCGACCTCTTCCAGCCGGGTCAGCACCCCGTCGGCGACCTCGTCCGGGATCTCCCGCTTGCGCAGGGCGTCGGCGAGCTGCTTGCGGGTCTTGGCCGCACCGGTGAGCAGCCGCAGGCAGATGTCCCGGGCCCGGGCCTCGGGGTCGGCCGTCTCCTCCGCCCCGGACCTCCCGGGCTGTCCGGACCGCTTGGCCGGCTTCGTCCGCCGGGCCGCCCCGGGCTCCGGGGCGTCATCGCGGCCGTCACGATCGTCGCGGCCGTCGCGCTCATCGCGTTCCGCCCGGGTGCGGGCCCGACGCGCGCGCGGCCCGGTGTCGGAGGAGGAGGCGGCCGCACCCCCGTGACCGGCCGCCTCTCCCCCGGCCCGGCGACCGGGGGCTGCCTCCTCCTCCAGCGCCGAACGGCGTCGGCGCCGGCCCGTGGGCAGGTCCGACGCGGACACCAGCCCGAGCCCGCCCCCCACGGCGTCCATCGGCCCAGGGCCCGTCTCCGGGCCACGTGCCGCCTGGCCCGGCGCCCGGCCGGCCCGCTCCGGCTCCGGTTCCCTCCCTGGGTCCGGCTCCGGCTCGGCCACCGCGGCGAACCAGTCCGGCGGCCCGTAGTCGTCGTCCGGGCCCGCCGGGCCGTCGCCCGTCACCGTGTTGTGCTGTGTCAACGGTTCAGGCCTTGGCGGCCGCCGCCGTCTTCTTCGCCGCGGCCGTCTTGGTGACGGTCGCGGTGATCGGCTTGGCCCCGCTCTCGGCGGCGGCCGGCGCCTCGCCCTCGGCCGGCTCCTCCGTCTTCGGGCCGATACCGAGCTTGCTCTTGATCTTCTTCTCGATCTCGTCGGCGAGCTGGGGGTTGTCCCGCAGGAAGTTACGGGCGTTCTCCTTGCCCTGGCCGAGCTGGTCGCCCTCGTAGGTGTACCAGGCACCCGACTTGCGGATGAAGCCGTGCTCGACGCCCATGTCGATCAGACCGCCCTCGCGGCTGATGCCCACGCCGTAGAGGATGTCGAACTCGGCCTGCTTGAACGGCGCGGCGACCTTGTTCTTGACGACCTTGACGCGCGTGCGGTTACCGACCGCCTCGGTGCCGTCCTTGAGGGTCTCGATCCGGCGGATGTCCAGGCGGACGGAGGCGTAGAACTTCAGCGCCCGGCCACCGGTCGTGGTCTCCGGCGAGCCGAACATGACGCCGATCTTCTCGCGGAGCTGGTTGATGAACACCGCGGTGGTGTTCGACTGGTTCAGCGCACCGGCGATCTTGCGCAGCGCCTGGCTCATCAGTCGGGCCTGCAGACCGACGTGCGAGTCACCCATCTCGCCCTCGATCTCCGCACGCGGGACGAGCGCCGCGACGGAGTCGATGATCACCAGGTCGATCGCGCCGGAGCGGATCAGCATGTCGGTGATCTCCAGTGCCTGCTCACCCGTGTCCGGCTGGCTGACCAGCAGGGCGTCGGTGTCCACGCCGAGCTTCTTCGCGTACTCCGGGTCGAGCGCGTGCTCCGCGTCCACGAACGCGACCGTGCCGCCGGCCCGCTGGGCGTTGGCCGCCAGGTGCAGGGTCAGCGTGGTCTTGCCGGAGGACTCGGGGCCGTAGATCTCGACCACCCGGCCGCGCGGGATGCCGCCGACCCCGAGGGCGACGTCCAGGGCGGTGGACCCGGTGGGGATCACGTCGATCGGCTCGTTGGCCTTCTCGCCCAGGCGCATCACCGAGCCCTTGCCGAACTGCCGCTCGATCTGGGCGAGCGCGGTCTCAAGAGCCTTCTCGCGGTCCGTACCTGCCATGGCTTCCACCCTCGGGTTCTGTGCTGTGCGCTTCATCGTTCTCGACGCTAGCGCGTCCCACCGACAATCGGCCCAGACCGGGCTCCGCCTGTGGAAAACTCTTCGCCGGAGAGTACAAAGAACATCTGTTCGATTCAAGCGGGATTCGTTCGCACAAGCCGCCCGGCCGCCCCCCGCTACCCCTCCTCGCCTTCGTCGCCCCGCCCCCGACCTGCGGTTCCGTTCTGCTGCTCGCCCGCCCCGACCATCCGCCGCAACCGGCTCGCCGCCTTCCGGCGCAGCTCCCGCCGGGCGCGTCGCTGCTCCCCCCGGTCGATCCGCGGGTCGGTGGCGACCTCGTACCGGCGCACATAGGTGCCGACGAAGCCCTGCAGGGTGGCCGCCGCCGGAATGGCGATCAGCGCGCCGACGGCACCGAGCAGCGCCGCGCCCGCGATCACCGCGCCGAACGCCACGGCCGGGTGCACGTCCACCGTCTTCGCGGTGATCCTCGGGTGCAGCAGGTAGTTCTCGATCTGCTGGTAGACCACCACGAACGCCAGCACCCAGAGCGCGTCCACCGGCTCCACGGTGAGCGCGACCAGCACCGGCAGCGCACCGGCCAGATAGGTGCCGATGGTGGGCACGAACTGGGACATGACGCCGACCCAGATCGCCAGCGCGACCGAGTACGGCAGGTCCAGCAGCGCGAACATCACCCAGTGCGCCAGCGCCGACGCGACCGCGAGCAGCGCGCGCGAGTACAGGTAGCCGCCGGTCTTGGCCAGCGCGATCTCCCAGGCCCGCAGCACCTCGCCCTGCTTGGCGGGCGGCAGCATCGAGCAGACCGTCCGGCGCACCCTGGGGCCCTCGGCGGTGAAGTAGAAGGTGAAGAGGCCGACCGTGAAGGCCTGGAACAGCCCGCCGATCAGGGTGGAGGAGACGCCCCAGACGTTGTCGGCGGCCTGCTGGGCGTAGCTCTCGATGGCGCCGGAGTCCTTGAGCAGCTTCTTCTGCAGCTCGTCCAGCGACAGGTCCTGATGGAAGGTCTTGTTGATCCAGTTGATCAGATTGTCGAGCAGATGCGGCAGGTCCCCGGCGATCTTCGCCACCTGATCGACCAGCAGGGTCCCGAGCGCGGTCAGGAATCCGGCCACGGCGACCACGACCGCGACGAAGACCAGGAAGGTGCCGATGCCGCGCCGCACACCCCGGGCCGCCATCCGGTCCACGGCCGGCTCCAGCGCCAGCGAGAGGAAGAAGGAGACCAGCAGCATCACGAAGAGGTCGATCAGCTGGTGGAAGGCCCAGTCGGCGAGCTGGAACAGCCCGACCAGGACCAGCGCCAGCACCATCGCCCGGGGCAGCCAGCGCGGCATCCCGGTGCCCCAGAGCCCGCCGCCCGCGTCCGGGGACAGCGGCGGCGCGGGCTGCAACGGCTCGGGCTGCGGCGGTGCGGGCTGCGGGCCCGGGGCCTCGTCGACGACCTGCGTCAACCTGTCCGAATTCTGCTGTTCTGCACTGCTTGTCACTCGGACAGTCTGGCCCATCGCCGTCGCCCGCCCGAGCACCGGGCACCGGGCACCGGCTCAGCGCAGCAGCGACGAGACTCCCTGGGTGTCACAGACCACACGCCAGACGTCCTTGGCCTCCCAGCCCGCGTCCAGCGCCTGCCGGATCGTCCGCCCGCCCAGCTCGCTCATCACATGATCAGAGGCGAAGGACTCCGCGTACGCCTCACCGAAGTGCGCGTACATCCGTCGCCAGAACTCCGTCAGCCTCATGGCCACCAGTATCCCGGACCCGGGCCGGGGCGCCGCGGCCGAGGCGGCCTCAGGGCCTCCAGCCCGCCGCCTCCAGCGCGTACTCGACCTCGCCCAGCTCGCTGCCGGGAATCGGCTCGGGGTGGTCCTCGTGGAAGGTCCGCACACAGGAGAGCCCGGCCTTCGCCATCACCCGCCGCGAACCACTGTTGACCGTCATCGTGTACGCGACCACCCGGCGCACACCGAGCTCCTCGAAGCCCCGGCGGACCAGCGCCCGCGCGCCTTCCGTGGCGTAGCCCCGCCCCCAGGCCGACCGGCGCAGCCGATAGCCGAGTTCGACCTCGCCCCGGTCCTCCGTGCCGGTCGGCCGGAACTCGAACCAGCCGAGAAAGGCACCGCCCACCCGCTCCTCGGCGGCCCACCAGCCGAGCGTGCCGTACCGCTCGTAGTGGTCGAGAAAGCGCGGCAGCACCTCGCGCTCGACCACCTCGCGCGGGGTGGCCCGGCCGCCGGTGAGGTACCGCATCACCTCGGGGTCGCCGTCCAGCTCCACCAGGTGGTCCACGTCGGCCCCGGTGAAGCGGCGCAGCACCAGCCGCTCGGTGGTCAGGAAGACGGTCATGCCCCCGATCGTCGCCGATCGTGCCCCACCTGTCACCGGGTTTTCCGCCCCCCTGCCGGGCGTTCGCGGTCGCCCGGCAGGGGCGGCTCAGTGCGGCAGCGCCAGCGTCCCCGCGCCGTAGTACTGCCGGTCGCCGCAGGCCCGCGGGCCGGGCGGACAGGCGGCCGCCGCGGCGCCGGCCAGCAGCGCGGCGAGCCGGTCCGAGCCCCAGTCCGGGTGCAGCGCCGCGGCCACCGCGACCGCGCCGGTGACGTGCGCCGCCGCCATCGAGGTGCCGGCCAGCGCGGCGTACCGGCCGCCGGGCCAGTCGGAGACGATCGCCCCCTGCGGGCCGCCGTCCGGGTCTCCCCCCGGGGCGGCCAGCGAGACCTTTCCACGCCCGTAGTTGGAGTAGGCGGACGGCTGGCCGTCCCGGTTCACGGCGGTGACCGTGACCACGCCGGGCAGTTCACCGGGCAGCCGAACGCACTCGGTGCCGACGTACCGGGACTGCGCCGGTCCTGAGGTGCGGTCGTTGGGACTGCGGTCGTCGGTCCTGGCGGCCCCGAGGTCCTGGCTGTCGTTCCCGGCCGAGGCCACCACCACCGCGCCCCGGCGCTGGGCGTACCCGGAGGCCCGGGCCACGGCGGTGATCAGCGCGGCCTGGTCCCGGTCCTCGGGGCAGTTGTACTTCCACGGGTCCGCGAAGTAGCTGTTGTTGATCGCCTTGGCGCCGTGGTCGGCGGCCCAGAGCATGCCGCAGACGATGTTCTCCGCGTAGTACTGGCCGAGCGGGCCGAGCAGCCGGACCGCCGCGATCCGGACGCCGGGGGCGACCCCGGCGACCCCGCGGCCGTCCCGGGCGGCCCCGACGATCCCGGCGACGTGGGTGCCGTGGCCGCTCTCGCCGATCCCCGGGTCGGGCCGCCAGACGCCGGTCCGCCCGTCGGGGCGGCCGTCCGCGCAGGAGGCCGAGCTCTTCGGGTCGACCGCGGCGCGCAGGTCGGGGTGGGTGTCGTCGACGCCTGAGTCGAGCACCGCGACCAGCACCCGGCGCAGCGCGTCGGCGGAGGGCCTGCCGGGGTCGGCGGCCGGACCGCGCAGCAGGGTGGGCGAGGCGCCGGCCGCGCCGAGCAGGGCGAGATTCCAGGCATCGTGTTCGCCCGGGTCCGGCACGGTGACGGAGGCGTCGTCCCCGCCGTCCGCGCTGCCGCCACCCGGCCGTCCGCCGTCCGCATCGACGTCCGCCCGGTCCGCGCTGTCGCCGGCACCGGCACCGGCACCGAAGTCCCCGGCGCCGGCCAGCGGCCGGGGCGGGCCCGGCACCGGTGCGGTCCGGGTGGCACCGACGGCGGCCACCCCGGGTCGGCCCCGGACCTTGTCGGCGAAGCCACCGGTCGCGTACGCGAGCACGGCCCCGATCTGCGGGTACTCCTGGACGACCTGCCCGCCCGCGGCACGCGCCTCGGCCCCGGCCCGGGCGGCCCCGGCGGCGTCCTCCTGCTCGGCCAGCACCAGGTAGCTGAGGTAGGCCCGCCCCGGCCCGGCCACGTACGGGACGGCACCGACGACGACCAGCGCGGTGAGCAGCATCGCGAGCAGGGCGCGGACCGACGCCTTGGCGCGTCGCGGGACGGCGCAGGCGGGACCGCGGCCGGACGGGTGCACCTGCGCCATCGCACGGTCTCCGCTCGTCGGTCCCGGTGGTCACGGGAGGATCACGGGTCTGAATAATCACCATAGGAGCGGATTGTCTGTTTTGCCTTTTTGGCTCTTCCGGACGGCACAGCCGCGACCGCCCCACCACGGCTCCCTTGTCAGTGCCACCGGGCACCATGGGGGCATGGCACCCCAGACCCGGACCCCGTCGCCCGCCGGCCCCCCGGCCGATCCGCTGGCCGGATTCGCCCCGGCCACCCGGGCCTGGTTCACGGGGGCCTTCACCGCGCCCACCACCGCCCAGGCCGAGGCCTGGCACGCCATCCGGCAGGAGACCGACGTCCTGGTGGTCGCCCCCACCGGCTCCGGCAAGACCCTCGCCGCGTTCCTCTCCGCCCTGGACCGGCTCAGCACCACCCCGCCCCCGGCCGAACCCAAGCGCCGCTGCCGGGTCCTCTACATCTCCCCGCTCAAGGCCCTCGCCGTCGACGTCGAGCGGAACCTGCGCGCACCGCTGACCGGCCTGCGCCAGGCCGCCGTCCGGCTCGGCCTGCCCGAGCCCGAGGTCCAGGTCGGCATCCGCTCCGGCGACACCCCCGCCGCCGACCGCCGCCGCTTCACCACCCACCCGCCGGACATCCTGATCACCACCCCCGAGTCACTCTTCCTCCTGCTCACCAGCGCCTCCCGGGAGGCCCTGCGCGGCATCGACACGGTGATCCTCGACGAGGTGCACGCCGTCGCCGGCACCAAGCGCGGCGCCCACCTCGCCCTCAGCCTGGAGCGGCTGGACGAGCTGCTGGAGCGCCCGGCCCGCCGGATCGGCCTGTCCGCCACCGTCCGCCCGGTCGAGGAGGTGGCCCGCTTCCTCAGCCCCCGGCGCGGCGCCACCGTCGTCCAGCCCGCCGCCGCCAAGGAGTTCGACCTCTCGGTGGTCGTCCCCGTCCCCGACCTGGACGACCTGCCCACCGCCCCCGCCACCGGCGGCGGTCCCCCGGCCTCGCGGCCGGGAGGTGCCCCCACCGACACCGACCCGGCCCGGCAGGCCTCCATCTGGCCGCATGTCGAGGAGCGGATCGTCGACCTCGTCCAGGCCCACCGCTCCACCATCGTCTTCGCCAACTCCCGCCGGCTCGCCGAGCGCCTCTGCAACCGGCTCAACGAGATCGCCTACGAGCGCGCCGTCGGCGAGCCCCTGCCCGAATCCCACGCCCCCGCCCAGCTGATGGCCGAGTCCGGCACCGCCAAGGGCGCCCCGCCCCTCCTCGCCCGGGCGCACCACGGCTCGGTCTCCAAGGAGCAGCGCGCGCTCGTCGAGGAGGAGCTGAAGGCCGGCCGGCTGCCCGCCGTGGTCGCCACCTCCAGCCTGGAACTCGGCATCGACATGGGCGCGGTCGAGCTGGTCGTCCAGGTGGAGTCCCCGCCCTCGGTCGCCTCCGGCCTCCAACGGGTCGGCCGGGCCGGCCACCAGGTCGGCGCCATCTCCACCGGCGTCTTCTTCCCCAAGTACCGGGGCGATCTGGTGCAGTCCGCGGTGGTCACCGAACGGATGCGGGCCGGGCGGATCGAGGCGCTGCGCATCCCGCGCAACCCACTGGACGTGCTCGCCCAGCAGCTGGTCGCCATGACGGCCCTGGACACCTGGCCGGTGGACGACCTGCTCGCCCTGGTCCGCCGGGCCGCGCCGTTCGCCACCCTCCCGCAGTCCGCCTTCGACGCCGTCCTCGACATGCTGGCCGGCCGCTACCCGTCGGACGCCTTCGCCGAACTCCGCCCCCGCCTGGTCTGGGACCGCGTGGCGGGCACCGTCACCGGCCGCCCCGGCGCCCAGCGGCTCGCCGTCACCTCCGGCGGCACCATCCCCGACCGCGGCCTGTTCGGCGTCTTCATCGCCGGCTCCGCCGCATCCGAGGCGAAAGCGGGCAGGAAGGGCGGCGGCCGGGTCGGAGAGCTCGACGAGGAGATGGTCTACGAGTCCCGCGTCGGGGACGTCTTCACCCTCGGCACCACCTCCTGGCGGATCGAGGAGATCACCCACGACAAGGTGCTGGTCACCCCCGCCCCCGGGATCCCCGGCCGGCTCCCGTTCTGGAAGGGCGACACCCTCGGCCGCCCGCTCGAACTCGGCCGCGCCCTGGGCGCGTTCACCCGCGAACTCGGCGCCCTCCCGCCCGAGGCCGCCACCGCCCGGCTCCAGCAGGCCGGTCTGGACGACTGGGCCGCCGCCAATCTGCTCGCCTACCTCGCCGAACAGCGCACCGCCTGCGGCCACCTCCCGGACGACCGCACCATCGTGGTCGAGCGCTTCCGCGACGAACTCGGCGACTGGCGGATCGTCATCCACTCCCCCTTCGGCGCGCAGGTGCACGCCCCCTGGGCGCTCGCCCTCGCCGCCCGGCTGCGCGAGAAGCACGGCCTCGACCCGCAGGTCATGCACGCCGACGACGGCATCGTGCTCCGCCTCCCCGACGCCGACCTGCTCGACTTCCCCATGGAGCCGCCGGAGCGGGCGAGTTCACCGGACGACGCCCCGGTCGGCGCCGACGCCGCGCTGTTCGACCCCGGCGAGATCGAGCAGCTCGTCACCGACCAGGTCGGCGGCTCCGCCCTGTTCGCCTCCCGCTTCCGTGAGTGCGCCGGCCGCGCCCTGCTGCTCCCCCGGCGCAGCCCCGGCAAGCGCACCCCGCTCTGGCAGCAGCGCCAGCGCGCCGCCCAACTCCTCGAGGTGGCCTCCGAGTACGGATCCTTCCCGATCGTGCTGGAGGCCGTCCGGGAGTGCCTCCAGGACGTCTTCGACGTCCCCGGTCTGGTCGAGCTGATGGCGGACCTCGAATCCCGCGCGGTCCGCGTGGTCGAGGTCACCACCCCCGAGCCCTCCCCGTTCGCCCGTTCCCTGCTCTTCGGCTACGTCGCCCAGTTCCTCTACGAGGGGGACTCCCCGCTCGCCGAGCGCCGCGCCGCCGCCCTCGCCCTCGACTCCCGGCTGCTCTCCGAACTCCTCGGCCAGGCCGAGCTGCGGGAGCTGCTCGACCCGCAGGTCCTCGCCGAGCTGGAGGCCGAGCTCCAACGCCTCACCCCCGAGCGCCGGATCAAGGACGCCGAGGGCGTCGCCGACGCACTGCGCCTGCTCGGCCCGCTCACCGAGGCCGAACTGACCGCCCGCGGCGCCGATCCGCTCTGGGCGCTCGAACTCGAAGCGGCCCGGCGGCTGATCCAGGTCCGGATCGCCGGAGAGCGGCGCTGGGCCGCCGTCGAGGACGCCGGACGGCTCCGCGACGCCCTCGGCACCCCCCTGCCGGTCGGCGTCCCCGAGGCCTTCACCGAGCCGGTCAAGGACCCGATGGGCGACCTGCTCGCCCGGCACGCCCGCACTCACGGCCCGTTCACCGCCGCCGAGGCCGCCGCCCGCTTCGGTCTCGGCACCGCCGTCGTCACCGGCACCCTGCACCGGCTCACCGCCACCGGCCGCCTCGTCCAGGGCGAGTTCCGCCCGGTCGAGGGCCACACCGCCACCGTCGAATGGTGCGACGCCGAGGTCCTGCGCCGGCTGCGCCGCCGTTCGCTGGCCGCCCTGCGCCAGGAGGTCGAACCCGTACCGCCCCGCGCGCTGGCCGCGTTCCTCCCGCAGTGGCAGCACCTGGCCGGCCACCGGCTGCGCGGCCCCGACGGCCTGGTCCGGGTGGTCGAACAGCTCCAGGGCACCGCCCTGCCCGCCTCCGCCCTGGAGAAGCTGATCCTCCCGGCCCGGCTCGCCGACTACTCCCCCGGTCTGCTGGACGAGCTGATGGCGGCCGGCGAGATCGGCTGGTCCGGTGCCGGCGCCCTGCCCGGCACGGACGGCTGGATCAGCCTGCACCTCGCCGAGAACGCCCACCTGCTGCGCCCCGAGCCCGTCCCGCCCGCCGTCACCCCCGTGCACACCGCCGTGACGGCGGCCCTGACCGGCGGCTACGGCCTGTTCTTCCGCCAACTGGTGGAACGGCTGCGCGCCGAGGGCCTGACCGAGACCCCCGAGCCCGAGATCGTCGAGGCCCTCTGGGACCTGGTCTGGGCCGGGTACGTCAGCAATGACACCCTCGCCCCGCTGCGCGCCCTGCTCGGCTCCGCCCGGACGGCCGGGGCCACCGCCCACCGTGCCCCGCGGGCCACCCCGCGCGGCCGCTACGGCGGCGCGGGCCGCCCCTTCGGCCGCACCGACGGCGCCCTGCGCAGCGGCCCGCCGACGGTGGCCGGGCGCTGGTCGCTGCTGCCCGCCTTCGCCGCCGACCCGACCGTCCGGGCCACCGCCCGGGCGCAGAGCCTGCTGGACCGGCACGGCCTGCTCACCCGGGGCGCGGTGGCGGCCGAGCGGGTGCCGGGCGGCTTCGCCGGGGTGTACCGGGTGCTGTCCGCGATGGAGGAGCGCGGCCGGGCCCGCCGGGGCTACTTCGTGGAGGGGCTGGGCGGCGCCCAGTTCGCCATGGAGGGCGCCGCGGACCGGCTGCGGTCCGTCAGCGGCCGGCTGGAGCGCGCCCGGGCCACCGAGTGGCCGGCCCGCCCCGCCGCCGAGCCGCCGCAGCTGCTGGTGCTGGCCGCCGCCGACCCGGCGAACGCCTACGGCGCCGCCCTGCCCTGGCCCGAGCCGCCCACCGCTGCGGGGGCCACGGAGGCGAGGGCGCACCGGCCCGGCCGCAAGGCGGGCGCCCTGGTGGTGCTGGTCGACGGCGAGCTGGCCCTCTACGTCGAGCGCGGTGGCAAGTCCCTGCTGGCCTGGCCGGAGGACGAGGCCACCCGCGCGGCGGCGGCGTCCGCCCTGGCCGCGGCGGTCCGCCAGGGCGCGCTCGGGAGTGTCACCGTCGAGCGCGCCAACGGCGAGCCCGCCCTGGGCTCGGCCCTGGGCGCCGTCCTGGAGGAGGCCGGCTTCCACGCCACCCCCCGGGGCCTGCGGCTGCGACCGTAGGCCTCACCGACCACACCGGCCGCACCAATCACACCGGCCCCGCACCGGTAAAGAGCCCGTATGCCACGGCGAAGGCCGCGGGGTCGTTGCCAACCCCGCGGCCTTCGTCAAGCAATCAGTCGCTGATGTCACCCGATCGGAGGTTCCGCCTCCACCCGGGCCACGGCCTCACCCGTTCGGTGCCGGGATGGTCCGGTGGCACTCCAGTCCGCGTGGACCGGAATCAGACCGAGCCCCCAGCCGCCGGCCACGAGCAGTCCCAGCACGGCCCCGTCGGCCAGTTCCCCCTGGACGGCCGACAGCCACCAGCAGAGTCCGCCCACCAGGACCACCAGGCGCCATCGAAGCGGCCGGGGAATCGTTCGCCCCAGCCGTATTCGGGCCTCGGTGCACGCCGTCGAAGCTCTCCGCACGACCGCCTCCTTCGCTCGCCCCGGGCACCAGGCGCCCGGGCGTCGAGGCCAGGTCAGGCGGCGACCACGTCCATCGCGGCAGCCTTGGGCGAGAGGTTCGCCCGGTCGGTGCCGGGGGCGGGCAGCGGTACCGGTTCGAGCACCGGCCTCAGCAGTTCACCTTCGGAGAGGGTGGCCATCGACGCAAGTTCGGCGAGCGACAGCTCGTCACTGACCTCGCGCATGACCTCGGACATGCGGACGTCGAGTGCGTCGCAGATCGCGGAGAGCAGCTCCGAAGAGGCCTCCTTCTGCCCCCGCTCGACCTCGGAGAGGTAACCGAGCGAAACCCTGGCAGCTGCCGACACCTCGCGAAGTGTGCGGCCCTGGCGCTGGCGCTGCCGACGCAGTACATCGCCCAGTAGGCGACGGAGCAGGATCATCGGTGCCTCCCTCCTCGGACTGCGGATCGAGATGTCACGTCCCCACCGTACCGCCTTGCCCGCTTCGCGTGCGGGGACCATGGTCGTGTTCACTCTGGGCTGCAAGGCTGTCCCCTCCCCTGTTTCGGTGTCGTTCCCGGGCCTGCGGACCCCTCGTCGGACCCGTCCTGCGGCACCCGGCCACCGCCGCGCAACTCGTTCGCCACCTGGTTTCTGCCCAACCAGGCCCTTGGATGTAACACGATCCTCCAGCTGCGCCATACCCGTACGCCAGTTCGGCAGATCTCGGTTCGATGGAGCTCTCGACGGGTTCAGTGCACGGCCGGGCCGGACGGCAGCCGCCCGACGAGCAGCTCCAGGGCGGCGGTGACCGCCCTGTGACGGATTGTGGCACGCTCCCCCGACAGCCGTGGCGAACTGACCAGAGTTCCCCCCGGACCGGCGACGGCGAGGTGCACCGTGCCCACCGGCTGCCCGTCCTGCGGCTCCGGACCGGCCACCCCGGTCGTCGCGAGCCCGTACGTGGCGCCCAGCAGCCGCCGTACGCCCTCGGCCATCTGCCGGGCCACCACGGCGTGAACCGGCCCGTACACGGCCAGCAGGCCCTCGTCGACGCCGAGCACCGAGGCCTTCAGCTCGGTCGCGTACGCGGTGACCGAGCCCCGGAAGGTCGCGGACGCCCCGGGGACGTCCACCAGCGCGGCCGCCAGCAGCCCGCCGGTCAGCGACTCGGCGACCGCCACCGTGCTGCCCTCCCCGCGCAGCGCGGTGTGCGCCCGCACCGCCAGCTCGTAGTCCACCCCGGTCTCCCCCGTCACCGGCCCGCGCGCTCCGCGGCCAGCCCCTCGCGGCGCATCCGAAGCGCCTGCCCGACGTAGTCCAGCGCGGTGCCGATGGTCAGCAGCACCGCCAGCGCCATCAGGACGGCCCGCGCGGTGGCCAGCCAGCCGGTCAGCTCCAGCACGTACATGCCGACGGCGATGCCCTGGGTGAGCGTCTTCAGCTTGCCGCCCCGGCTGGCCGGGATGACCCCGTACCGGATCACCCAGAACCGCATCAGCGTGATGCCGAGCTCGCGGGCCAGGATCACCACCGTGACCCACCACGGCAGGTCGCCCAGCACGGAGAGGCCGATCAGCGCCGCGCCCATGATCGCCTTGTCGGCGATCGGGTCGGCGATCTTGCCGAAGTCGGTGACCAGGCCCTTGCGCCGGGCCAGCTCCCCGTCGAACAGATCGGTGATCATCGCGACGGCGAACGAGGCCCAGGCCACCGCGCGCCACTTGGGGTCGTGTCCCCCGTCGGCGAAGAGCAGCGCCACGAAGACCGGCACCAGCAGCAACCGGAGCATCGTGAGCATGTTCGCGATGTTCCAGATCCCCGGCAACGGGGGCATCGCGGCCTCCGGTCTGTCCGGGTGGGCCGCGGCCGGGGCGCCGGGCCCGTTGGTCATTCCCCGGCTCCCGCGGCCTGGCGGACCCGTGTCTGCTCCAGCGCCTCGGCGACCAGGTCGACGCCCTCGCTGGCGACCACCCGGGCCCGGTAGAACTGGCCGACCTCGGGGTCCTCGACGCCGGTGAGCGTGGTGAGGCCGTCGGTCTCGGGCGCCTGGTGGGCGGCCCGGCCCTCGACCAGATCGCCCTCCACGGACTCGATCAGCACCTCGACCTCGCTGCCGATCCGCTGCTCGGCCCGCTGGGCGGTCAGCTCCTCGGCGAGCCTGGTCAGCCGGTTCAGCCGGTCCGCCACCACGTCCTCGGACAGCTTGCCGTCGTAGGTCGCGGCCTCGGTGCCGTCCTCGTCCGAGTAGCCGAAGACCCCGATCGCGTCCAGGCCGGCGTGGGTGATGAAGCGCTCCAGCTCGGCGAAGTCCTCCTCGGTCTCACCCGGGAAGCCGACGATGAAGTTGGAGCGGGCACCGGCCTGCGGGGCCTTGCCGCGGATGGTGCCGAGCAGCTCCAGGAACTGGTCGGTGCTGCCGAACCGGCGCATCCGGCGCAGCACCGCCGGCGCCGAGTGCTGGAAGGACAGGTCGAAGTAGGGCAGCACGTCGGCGGTGCCGGTCATCGCGTCGATCAGCCCGGGGCGCATCTCGGCGGGCTGCAGGTAGGAGACCCGGACCCGCTCGATGCCGTCGAGCGCGGAGATCTCGCCGAGCAGGGTCTCCAGCAGGCGGATGTCGCCGAGGTCCTTGCCGTACGAGGTGTTGTTCTCGCTGACCAGCACGACCTCGCGGACGCCCTGCTCGGCCAGCCACTGGGCCTCGTGCAGCACGTCGGAGGGGCGGCGGGAGATGAACGAGCCGCGGAAGGCCGGGATGGCGCAGAAGGAGCAGCGCCGGTCGCAGCCGGAGGCGAGCTTGACCGAGGCGACCGGGTTGTCGTCCAGCCGCTTGCGCAGGGTGCGCGGGCCGGAGGCGGGCGCGACGCCCTCCGGAAGGTCGGCGATGGTCTCGGCGGCGCCGTGGCCGGGCAGCGCGATCTCGGCGGCGGCGGCCTGGCGCTCGACCGGGCTCAGCGGCAGCAGCTTGCGGCGGTCGCGCGGGATGTGCGGGGCGTGGTGGCCGCCGGAGAGGATGGTCTGCAGGCGGTCGGAGATGTCCGAGTAGTCGTCGAAGCCGAGCACGCCGTCCGCCTCGGGCAGCGCGTCGGCCAGCTCCTTGCCGTACCGCTCGGCCATACAGCCGACCGCGACGACCGCCTGGGTGCGGCCGTGCCCCTTGAGGTCGTTGGCCTCCAGCAGGGCGTCGACGGAGTCCTTCTTGGCGGCCTCGACGAAGCCGCAGGTGTTGACGACGGCGACGTCGGCTTCGGCGGCGTCGTCGACGAGCAACCAGCCATCGGCCTCCAGTCGCCCGGCGAGTTCCTCGGAGTCCACCTCGTTGCGGGCGCATCCGAGCGTGACAAGGGCGACAGTACGGCGTTCAGGCATAGGGCCAAGATTAACGCGCGGCCCCCGGTGCCGTTCGCCCCGGAGGCCACGCGCCTCGGATTACCAGATCTTCACCGGGCCACCGGGCCCGCGCCGTCAGCCCGCCTGCGGGTCGCCGGGGGTGTACGTGACGTGCACCACCTGGCCGTCCTTGCCCGCCGGACCGAGATCCTTGCCGTTGACGTACACGTGCACGGCACCGGCGTTGCCGATCACCAGCTTGATCTGCTTGGGGTCGGTGAAGGTCTGGTCCTGGCCCTCCGCGATGTTGTTCTGGAACAGCGACTTCCCGTTGCCGTCCAGCGCGGAGACCCAGCTGGTGTCCTTCTCGGCGACCAGCTTCACGGTGACCTTGTCGGCCGGGACGGCGGCGATCGCCGCGGCGCTCGGCGCCGGGGCCGGCGGCTGCACGCTCGGCGAGGCGGCCGGGGCGACCGAGCCGGTGCCGGAACCGCTGGGCAGCGGCGCGCTGGCGGAGCCGGTGGTGGAGCCGCCGGTCTTGCCGCTGACCAGGTTGAAGCCGATCAGGGCGACCACCGCGAAGATCGCGGCGACCATGGCCGCCGTCCAGTTCGGCCGGCTGCGGCCGGGCACCTTGATCGGCCCGCTGTCGATCAGCTGGGTCGGCCGCTTCGCGGCGGGGGCGCCGCCGTGCGCGGCGTCGTACCGCGCCACCAGCCCGTCGCCGTCCACGCCGACGGCCCGGGCGATCAGGCGGATGTGACCGCGCGCGTAGAAGTCACCACCGCAGCGGGCGAAGTCGTCCGCCTCGATGGCGTGGACGATCGGCACCCGGACCCGGGTGGCGGTGCTCACCTGATCCACCGTGAGGCCGGCGTCGATCCGTGCGGTGGACAGCACCCGGCCGATGCTCACGGCATCGGCCGTCGGTTCCGCGCCGTCGGACGGCTGGGCGGGCGTCGGGGCGTTCTCGCGGTCGGGGGACTTGCCGATGGTCACGGGGCACGCCTTTCGAGCGGATGGCCACCTGCTGGAGAACAGTCTAGGGGCGTGGACGGTTCGTTTCTCAAGCGGAACAGGCCCGAATGCGCGCGGCCTTCCCGGCCCGGGCCCGGCCGGTCGCTGACCGGCCGTCAGCACGAGGGCCGCCGTTCCCGGAAGCCCGCTTCCGGCCTGTGACGCGGTGTGCGTCCGATCGGTTCCCGCACACCGCGCCTACCCTCCTCCGAACGAGTGAACACCCCTCGGCGGTCGCCACCGTCCCCGGTCCGGAATCAGCCCCGGATGGTGAGGATGACGCCGTCTAGCTCCTCCGGTTTGACCAGCACGTCGCGGGCCTTGGAGCCCTCGCTCGGGCCGACGATGCCGCGCGACTCCATCAGGTCCATCAGCCGGCCGGCCTTGGCGAAGCCGACCCGGAGCTTGCGCTGGAGCATCGAGGTGGAGCCGAACTGGGTGGAGACCACCAGCTCGGCGGCCTGGATCAGCAGGTCCAGATCGTCGCCGATCTCCTCGTCGATCTCCTTCTTCGGCCCGGAGCCGACCGTCACGTCGTCCCGGTAGACGGCCGTCAGCTGGTCCTTGCAGTGCTGGACGATCGCGGCGATCTCCGCCTCGGTGACGAACGCGCCCTGCATGCGGATCGGCTTGCTGGCGCCCATCGGCAGGAAGAGCGCGTCGCCCTTGCCGATCAGCTTCTCCGCGCCGGGCTGGTCCAGGATGACCCGGGAGTCGGCCATCGCGGAGGTCGCGAAGGCCAGCCGGGACGGCACGTTGGCCTTGATCAGGCCGGTGACCACGTCCACCGAGGGCCGCTGGGTGGCCAGCACCAGGTGGATGCCGGCGGCGCGGGCGAGCTGGGTGATGCGGACCACCGAGTCCTCGACGTCACGCGGGGCGACCATCATCAGGTCGGCCAGCTCGTCGACGATCACCAGCAGGTACGGGTACGGCTTCAGCTCCCGCTCGCTGCCGAGCGGCGGGGTGACCTTGCCGGCCTTGACCGCCGCGTTGAAGTCGTCGACGTGCCGGAAGCCGTACGCGGCGAGGTCGTCGTAGCGCAGGTCCATCTCGCGCACCACCCACTGGAGGGCCTCGGCGGCCTTCTTGGGATTGGTGATGATCGGCGTGATCAGGTGCGGGATGCCCTCGTACGCGGTGAGCTCGACCCGCTTGGGGTCGACCAGCACCATCCGGACCTCGTCCGGGGTGGACCGGACGAGCACCGAGGTGATCAGGCAGTTGATGCAGGACGACTTGCCCGCGCCGGTCGCACCGGCGACCAGGATGTGCGGCATCTTGGCGAGGTTGGCCATCACCGTGTGGCCCTCGACGTCCTTGCCCATGCCGACGACCATCGGATGGGTGTCCTCGGCGGCCGTGCGCGAGCGCAGCAGGTCGCCGAGGTTGACCATCTCGCGGTCCCGGTTGGGGATCTCGATGCCGACCGCGGACTTGCCGGGGATCGGGCTGATGATCCGCACGTCCGGGCTGGCCACCGCGTACGCGATGTTCTTGCCGAGCGCGGTGATCCGCTCCACCTTGACGGCGGGGCCGAGCTCGACCTCGTACCGGGTGACCGTCGGACCCCGGGTGAAACCGGTGACCTTGGCGTCCACCTTGAACTCGGCGAAGACCCCGGTGAGCTGGGCCACCACCTCGTCGTTGAGGGCGCTGCGGGCCTTGGCCGGGCCGCCGCGCTCCAGCAGGTCCAGCGAGGGCAGCGCGTAGGTGACGTCGCCGGCGAGCTGGAGCTGTTCCATCCGCACCGGCGCCGGGCCGTGCTCCTCGGGCGCCGGCTGGGCGCCGCTGCGGGCGGCCGGGACGGCGGCCTCCTCCGGCGGGGCGGTGCGGTCCTGGACCTGGTGCATCATGTCCGCCACCGCCGAGGAGGCGGGCACGCCGTAGACCAGCGCGCCGTCCAGGTCGGCGGCCGCGCCGGCAGCGAGATTCCGGGTCGCGTACGGGTCGTCCAGGTCCTTCGCGAACATGTCGGGGACGGCGGCGGCCTCCTGCTCGTCCGGCTGCTTCCGCCGTCGGCGGCGCCGACGGGCGGCGACCTCGTCCCCCGGGCTGTCACCGTCGGTGTCCACGGTGAAGGGCAGCGCCGAGGGGTCCGCGTCCTCGGGCGGCTCGGTGGACAGCTCACGCTCCGGCGTACGCCCCTCGCCCAGTTCGTCCTGCGGCCCGGGCTCGACCACGCCGAGCCGCACGCCGACGCCGCGCAGCCGCTCGGGGATGCGCTTGACCGGGGTCGCGGTGGTGACCAGCAGGCCGAAGAAGGCCAGCAGCAGGAGCAGCGGTACCGCCAGCGGCGGCCCGGCGGCCGCCATCATCGGGGTGGAGACGGCCCAGCCGACGATGCCGCCGGCCGTCCTTATCCGGGTCGCGCCGCTGCCCATCATGGGCGCGCCGCAGCCGATGTGGACCAGGCCGAGCACGCCGACCACCAGCGCGCTCAGGCCGATCATGATCCGCCCGTTGGCCTCCGGCAGTTCCGGGTGGCGCATCAACCGGATCGCGACCGCCGCCAGCAGGAACGGCACCAGTACGTCCAGCCGGCCGAAGAGCCCGGACACCACGTTGGTGGCCGCCTCACCGAGCCAGCCCTGCGGGCTGAACCAGGTGCCGGCGGCGGTGACCAGCGCGAGCGCGAAGAGCAGCAGGGCCAGTCCGTCCCTGCGGTGCTCCGGGTGCAGGTTCTTGGCGCCGTCGCCGAAACCGCGGAAGATCGCGCCGAGCCCGTTCGCCAGGCCGAGCCAGACGAACCGGACGGCGCGGAAGAGGAAGGGCTGCTGCGGGGGCGGTGCGGGGGCGGGTTTGGCCGCCGCCTTCTTCGCCGGAGCGGGCTTCCTGGCGGCCGCCTTCTTCGCGGGCGGCTTGGCCGGAGCCTTCGCCGCGGCCTTCTTGGACGGTCCCGGACTCGAGTTGCGTGCCGCGCTTCCGGGCGTACGTGTGGCCATGGTTCAGCAGCCTACCGGGGTCGGCCACCTGTGCACATGTGTCCGAGCCGGGGTGCCGGACGTGTCGCAGACACACCGTCACCCTGATCCACTTTCACCCGAAAGAGTGAAAGCAGTCTGGCGGCTACTCGGCGCCGGGGCGCATCGCCTCCAGCGCACGCCGCAGGCCGGCCAGCTTGCGCTCCAGGTGTGCCGCGGTGGCGGCCACGCCCGCGTCCTCGGTGGTGTCCAGCTGCTTGCCGAGCGCCTCGGCCTGCTCCTCGACCGAGGCCAGCCGCGCCGACAGCTCGCCCAGCAGCGCGCCGCCGAGGGTCGACTGGCCACCCGCCTCCAGTTGCAGGCGCAACAGCGCGGCCTGCTCCTTCAGCTGGCAGTTCTTCATGTAGAGGTCGACGAAGACGGAGACCTTGGCGCGCAGCACCCACGGGTCGAACGGCTTGGAGATGTAGTCCACCGCACCGGCCGCGTAGCCGCGGAAGGTGTGGTGCGGCCCGTGGTTGATCGCGGTCAGGAAGATGATCGGGATGTCCCGGGTACGCTCGCGCCGCTTGATGTGCGCGGCCGTCTCGAAGCCGTCCATCCCGGGCATCTGGACGTCCAGCAGGATCACCGCGAAATCGTCGGTGAGCAGCGCCTTGAGCGCCTCCTCCCCCGACGCCGCGCGCACCAGCGTCTGGTCCAGCGCCGAGAGGATCGCCTCCAGCGCCAGCAGGTTCTCCGGCCGGTCGTCGACCAGGAGGATCTTCGCCTTCTGCATTACGACCCGCCCTCCTGTCGCCTGCCTGCCTGGGGAAGGCACCCGCGTATTGCCCACCACTACCCCGGTCATGCTAGCCGCACCCCCTCGCCCGGCACATCGCTCCGTCGCAGAATGATCCGGAGCGGCGCGCACCCAGTGCACCGGCGCACGCTCAGCAGCGAGTCGCCATGTGGTCACTGTTCGCAACGATCGGTGACCCTACCGGGTTCCCGCCCCTCCCCGCCAGCAACCCGGCCCCCGGGCTGGCGCGAAGACCGGAGCCCGCTCCGGGGTTCACGCCCCCGGGTGGGACCGCGGTCAGTCGCGGTGCAGGCGCTGGTGCATCACCGCGAGCAGGTGGTCGGTCTCGACCGGCTTGGTGATGTGGTCGGTGGCGCCGGCCTCCAACGACTTCTCGCGGTCGCCCTTCATCGCCTTGGCGGTCAGCGCGATGATCGGCAGACCGGCGAACTGGGGCATCCGGCGGATCGCCTCGGTGGTCGCGTAGCCGTCCATCTCCGGCATCATGATGTCCATCAGGACCAGCGCCACGTTCTCGTGCTGCTCCAGCATCTCGATGCCCTCACGGCCGTTCTCGGCGTAGAGCACGGTCAGGCCGTGCTGCTCCAGCACGCTGGTGAGGGCGAAGACGTTGCGGACGTCGTCGTCCACGATCAGCACCTGCTCGCCGTCGAAACGGGTGTCCGACCGGCCGCCGTGGCGGGGCGCCGGGCCGGGCTCCGGCAGGCGGCCGTCGGCGGGCGGCTCCAGGGCCGCGGCCCGGCGGCGTTCGACGGCGCCGCGGCGGCGTTCCTCCGCGAGTTCGCGGACCTCCTGGGCCCAGTGGTCGGCCGGGTTCTCGCCGACCGGCACGGGCATGCCGGCCGGCGTCACGGCGACCGAGGCGCGGACCGCCGGGGCGTTCGGCACCGCCTGCTGCGGGGCGGCGGTGCCCGGGGCCTCGGTGCGCAGGGGCAGGTACAGCGTGAAGGTGGACCCCTTGCCGAGCTCGCTCTCGGCGTGGATCTCGCCGCCGAGCAGCCGGGCGATCTCCCGGCTGATGGAGAGCCCGAGGCCGGTGCCGCCGTACTTGCGGCTGGTGGTGCCGTCGGCCTGCTTGAACGCCTCGAAGATCTCCCGCAGCTTGTTGTCGGGGATGCCGATGCCGGTGTCGGAGACCGAGAAGGCGATCAGCTCGTCGTCCGGGCCGGCGATCGCGCCGGCCTCCAGCAGTCGCTCGCGGACGTGCTGCGGGACGTCGGGGCCGGCCGGGCTGATCGAGAAGTCGACGGCGCCGCTGTCGGTGAACTTGACCGCGTTGGAGATCAGGTTGCGCAGCACCTGCTGGAGCCGCTGCTCGTCGGTGTGCAGGGTGACCGGCAGGGCGGGCGAGACCCGGACCGCGAAGTCGAGGTTCTTGTCCAGCGCGACCGGCTGGAAGGTGGCCTCCACGTAGTCGACCAGCTGGACCAGGGCGATCCTGGCCGGGCGGACGTCCATCTTGCCCGCCTCGACCTTGGAGAGGTCCAGGATGTCGTTGATCAGTTGGAGCAGGTCGGATCCGGCGCCGTGGATGGTGTCGGCGAACTCGACCTGCTTGGGCGAGAGGTTGCCCTCGTTGTTGTCGGAGAGCAGCTTGGCGAGGATCAGCAGCGAGTTGAGCGGGGTGCGCAGCTCGTGCGACATGTTGGCGAGGAACTCGCTCTTGTAACGGGAGGCCAGGGCGAGCTGCTCGGCGCGCTCCTCCAGGACCTGCCGGGCTTCCTCGATCTCGCTGTTCTTGATCTCGATGTCACGGTTCTGCTGGGCGAGTTGCTCGGCCTTCTCCTGCAACTCCTCGTTGGTGCGCTCCAGCTCCTCCTGACGCGCCTCCAACTCGGCGGACCTCATCGAGAGTTCGGCGGTCAGCCGCTGGGACTCCAGCAGCAGGCCCTCGGTCTTGGTGTTGACGCTGATGGTGTTGACGGTGACGCCGATCAGGTCGGCGATCTGGTTGAGGAAGTCCAGCGCGACGGTGGTGAAGGAGCTGAAGGTGGCCAGCTCGATCACGCCCAGCAGCCGGCCCTCGAACAGCACCGGCAGCACCACGATGTGGGCCGGTGAGGCCTCGCCGAGGCCCGAGGCGATCTTGAGATAGCCGGGAGGCGCCTCCTTGAGGATGATCGGCCGCTTCTCCACCGCCGCCTGGCCGATCAGCGACTCACCGGGCCGGAACGTCGTGGGCATCGCCCGCCGCTGGTAGCCGTAGCTGCCGATCAGACGCATCACGGTGTCGTTCTCGTCGTCGTCCTCGGTGATCAGTTCGGCGGTCCGGCCGGCCGGCTGGGCGAGGAAGAACGCGCCGTGCTGGGCGGAGACCACCGGGGTCAGCTCGGTCATGATCAGCGAGGCGACCGCCTCCAGGTCCCGGCGGCCCTGCAGCAGGCCGGAGATCCGGGCCAGGTTGGTCTTCAGCCAGTCCTGCTCCTGGTTGGTGCGGGTGGTCTCGCGCAGGTTGGCGATCATCTGGTTGATGTTGTCCTTGAGCTCGTCGAGCTCTCCGGCGGCGTCCACGTCGATCCGCAGGCTGAGGTCGCCCCTGGTCACGGCCGTGGCGACCTGCGCGATCGCGCGTACCTGCCGGGTCAGGTTGTTGGCCAGCTCGTTCACCGACTCGGTGAGGTCCTGCCAGGTGCCGTCCACCCCGGGCACCCTGGCCTGGCCGCCGAGCCGCCCGTCGGTGCCCACCTCGCGGGCCACCCGGGTGACCTCGTCGGCGAACGAGCCGAGCTGGTCGACCATGGTGTTGATGCTGGTCTTCAGCTCCAGGATCTCGCCCCGCGCGTCGACGTCGATCTTCTGCGAGAGATCGCCCCGGGCGACCGCCGTGATCACCAGCGCGATGTTGCGGACCTGACCGGTCAGGTTGTTGGCCATCAGGTTGACGTTGTCGGTCAGGTCCTTCCAGATACCGGCCACGCCCGGCACCCCCGCCTGACCGCCCAGGGTGCCGTCGGTCCCCACCTCGCGGGCGACCCGGGTCACCTCCACCGCGAACGCGGAGAGCTGGTCGACCATGGTGTTCAGGGTGCCGGCGAGCGCCGCGACCTCGCCCTGCGCGTCGATGGTGATCTTCTTGGAGAGGTCACCGCGGGCCACCGCGGTGGCGACCTCGGCGATGTTCCGCACCTGGCTGGTCAGATTGGACGCCATGAAGTTGACGTTGTCGGTCAGGTCCTTCCAGATGCCCGACACCCCGCGCACCCTGGCCTGACCGCCCAGGATCCCCTCGGTGCCCACCTCGCGGGCCACCCGGGTGACCTCGTCGGCGAACGCCGAGAGCTGGTCGACCATCGTGTTCACGGTGGTGACCAGCTCCAGGATCTCGCCGCGGGCATCGACGGTGATCTTCTTCGACACGTCCCCGCGGGCCACCGCGGTGGTCACCTCGGCGATGTTGCGGACCTGGCTGGTCAGGTTGTTGGCCATCAGGTTGACGCTGTTCGTCAAGTCCTTCCAGGTGCCGGACACCCCCGGCACATTCGCCTGGCCGCCGAGGATGCCCTCGGTACCGACGTCCCGGGCGACCCTGGTCACCTCGTCCGCGAAGGCCCCCAGCTGGTCCACCATCGTGTTGATGGTGTTCTTCAGCTCCAGGATCTCGCCCCTGGCGTCCACCTGGATCTTCTGCGACAGATCGCCCTTGGCGACCGCGGTCGTCACCTGCGCGATGTTCCGCACCTGATCGGTGAGGTTGTTCGCCATGAAGTTGACGTTGTCAGTCAGGTCCCGCCAGACCCCGGCCGCGCCGGGCACCTGTGCCTGGCCGCCCAGCCGCCCCTCGGTACCCACCTGGCGGGCCACCCTGGTCACCTGTTCGGCGAACCCGGAGAGCTGGTCCACCATGGTGTTGATGGTGTTCTTGAGCTCCAGGATCTCGCCCCTGGCGTCCACCTGGATCTTCTGCGACAGATCGCCGCGCGCCACCGCCGTGGTCACCTGGGCGATATTGCGCACCTGACCGGTCAGGTTGTCGGCCATGAAGTTCACCGAGTCGGTCAGGTCCCGCCAGACCCCGGCGACGCCCGGCACCCGCGCCTGGCCACCCAGCCGGCCCTCGGTCCCCACGTCCCGGGCCACCGTGGTCACCTGCGCGGCAAAGGAGTTGAGCTGGTCGACCATCGTGTTGACGGTGTTCTTCAGCTCCAGCATCTCGCCGGCCACCTCGACCGTGACCTTGCGCGACAGATCGCCCTTGGCCACCGCGGTCGTCACCTGGGCGATGTTGCGCACCTGCGCGGTCAGCCGACCGGCCATGGTGTTGACCGAATCGGCGAGGTCCTTCCAACTGCCCGAGACGCTGCGCACCTTGGCCTGGCCGCCCAGCTTGCCCTCGGTGCCGACCTCGATCGCCACCCGGGTCACCTCGTCGGTGAACTCCGACAGCTGGTCCACCAGCCCGTTGACGGTCCGGCCGATCTTCAGGTACTCGCCGCGCAGCGGGTGGCTCACCCCGTTGCTGTGCAGCGAGCGCAGCTCCATCTTCTGGTCCAGGTCGCCCTCGGCGATCGAGGCCAGCACCCGGCCCACCTCGGCCATCGGCCGGGCCAGATCGTCGATCAGCGCGTTGCAGTTGTCGACCGCCGCCATCCAGGCACCCTCGCCCGCACCGGTCTCCAGCCGCTCGTTCAGCCGGCCCTCCCGGCCCACCGCACGCCGGACCCGGGCCAGCTCACCGGTCAGGTGCTGGTTGCGCTCGGCGACCTCGTTGAACACCGCGGCGATCTCCGCCAGCGGCCCGTCCCCCGGCACCATCAGCCGGCGCCTGAAGTTGCCGTCCCGCATCGCGGTGAGCGCGGCCAGCAGCTTGCGCAACTCGGCCGGCTCGGCTCCCCGGTTGTGGCTCGCTCGCCGGCCGACCGCGCTCCGCGGCGCGGTCCCGGACCGCCCGCCGCGCGGGGCGGGCGGCGTCGTACCGGTTGCGTCCTTGGTGGCCGAACTCAACGGGCCCCTCCCACATCGTGAACTGTCCGGTGACCGTCCGCGCCCGCTCCAGGGCCCGGCTCCGGGCACCGGCCCGGCGCAACAGCGTCCCGGCGACCGCTCACGGCCCACCGGCATCCACACCGACCGTACTGCTCCGACCGGCCGTCGCGGACCCCCCAGTCTGGCAGCACTGGCGGCGGGTATACGGCTGGTTGCGCTCTGTTGGTACCGCACCGGCCGAAACAGGTGGTCAGAATCACCCTCAGGTGCCTGTTTCGACGCCCCGCCCCCACGGGGAACCAACCGGAAAGTAGGGTGGGGCGCTGCACCGGACCACGACCCGACCCAGCGCCGCCGCTCACCCGCCGGCGCGCACGGGGAGTCGGCGCCGCACCCGGACAGCCCAGGCCAGAGCAGAGGAGAAGTGGCAACGTGGTCACCGCGCGCGCAGCCGCCACCTTCGAACCCGTCGGCCGCTCGGCCGGCGCCGCCCGCGGCTTCGTGCGGGACGCGCTACTGGGCTGGGGACTGCCCGAAGTCGTGGACGACGCGGTGGTGCTGGTCAGCGAACTCGTCACCAACGCCGTCGTGCACGCCGGCACCGCCGCCGAGGTCTGCTGTCTCAGGGAGGACGCGAGCGTCCGGATCGAGGTCACCGACCACCACCCCGAACGCGGCCTGCCGTCCTTCGCCGACGTCCCCGTCACCGCCTCCGACCGCTACGCCGACCCCGACGGCGAGGGCGGCCGCGGCCTGCTGATGTGCTCCGCCCTCGCCGAGCGCTGGGGCGTCGAGTACGCGGCCGGCTGCAAGACCGTCTGGTTCCGCCTCGCCCTGCCCGACCAGGTGGCCGGCACCCGCTACGCGGTACCCGCGACCCCCGGCAGCGAGCTGCCCAGCAGCCCGGGCCCGGTGCACGTCGCCGTCGTGCAGCTCGACGACGACGGCTGCGTCCTGGCCTGGAACCCGGACGCCGAGGCCCTCTTCGAGCACCCCGCCGACACCGTGCTCGGCCGTCCCTGGGCCGATCTCGCCGCCTGGCCGCAGTCCCCCGGCATCGGGCTGGGCCTCGCCGAGACGCTCCGCCTGGCCCGCTGGGAGGGCAGCTTCGGCCTGCGCTGCCCGGACGACCGGATCGTCGACGTCTACGGCCTCCAGGTCCGCGTCCGCGACACCGAGGGCGTCCCCTCCACCCTCTGTCTGCTCGTCCTCGAACCCGACCGCGCGGTACTCCGCTCCCCCGCCCGCGCACTGCCCGGCGACAAGAACGACCCCACCGGCGGCCGGCTCGACCTGCTCGCCGGTCCCGTCGTCGCCGACGACCTCGACACCCTGCTCCAGCGCACCGTCGAACGCGCCCGGGACCTGCTCGACGCCGATGCCGCCTACCTGCTGCTCACCAGCGACGACGAGACCGAGTTCGAGGTCCGCGCCGCCGCCGGCCTCACCATCGGCCACCGCCGCCCCATCCGCTTCCCGGTCGAGAGCGGCACCCGTTACGACTCCGCCCGCCTGCCCTCCGTCCACGAGGACCTCAGCACCCGGCCCACCGCGCTGCCGGTCCTCGCCGGCAGCGGCATGCGCTCACTGCTCACCGTCCCGCTCAAGGTCGAGGGCCGGCTGATCGGCTCCCTCGGCATCGCGACCACCGCGCCCGGCCGGTACGACAACGAGGACGCGCTGCGTCTGCAGTTCGCCGCCGACCGGGTCGCCCTCGCCGTCGAGAGCACCCGGCTGACCGAGCTCGAACGGCTGCGCCGCGGCTCGCTCTCCTTCCTCGTCGAGGCCTCCGACCTGCTGGCCGGCACCCTGGAGCACGAGCAGACCCTCGCGCTGATGGCCCAGATGGCCGTCCCCACCCTCGCCGCCTGGTGCGCCGTCTACACCAACGGCGACCACGGCGCACCGGCCTCGCTCGCCTTCGTGCTGCACGAGGACGAGGACCGCATCGACCCGCTGCGCGCTCTCCTCGACAAGACCCCCGCCCCGGACTCCGGCCCCACCCACGGCGTCCGCTTCTGGCCCGCCCCGGTCGAGACCGCGCGCGCCAGCGGGCTCACCGACCACCCCGAACTCTCCGGCCTGCTCGGCGAAACGGTGGTCCTGCCGCTCACCGCCCGCAACCGGGTCATCGGGCTGCTCGCCCTCGGCACCCCGGCCGGAGTCCGGTTCCGCCAGGAGATCCTCGAACTCGCCGAGGACCTCTCCCGCCGGGCCGCCCTCGCGCTCGACAACTCCCGGCTGTACTCCGAGCGGACCGCCACCAGCCAGGCCCTGCAGCGCAGCCTGCTGCCACCGGAGCTCCCCGAGATCCCCGGCGTCGAGGTCGACGTCTACTACCAGGCCGCCGGCGAGGGCAACGAGGTCGGCGGCGACTTCTACGACCTCTTCACCATCCGCGAGGGCACCTACGGTTTCGCCATCGGCGATGTCTGCGGCACCGGCCCCGAGGCGGCCTCCGTCACCGGCCTCGCCCGGCACTCGCTGCGGCTGCTCGCCCGCGAGGGCCTGGATGCCCCGCAGGTCCTCAGCCGCCTCAACGCGGCCATCCTGGACGAGGGTTCGCGCAGCCGCTTCCTCACCCTGCTGTACGGGGAACTGACGCCCCGACCGGACGGCAGCACCGAGCTCTCACTGGTCTGCGCCGGCCACCCGCTGCCGCTGCGTCTGCGTACCGACGGCCGGGTCGACCGGGCCGCCACCCCGCAGCCGTTGCTCGGCGTCATGGACGAACTCGAGCTCACCGCCGAACACTTGGTGCTCGCCCCCGGCGAGGTCCTGCTCTGCGTCACCGACGGGGTCACCGAACGGCGCGAGGGGCTGCGGATGCTGGGCGACGACGGCCTGGCCGAGGTGCTCACCGGCTGCACCGGGCTGACCGCCGGAGCGGTGGCCCTCCGGGTGCAGCGGGCCGTCGAGCGCTTCGCTCCGGAGCCGCCGTCCGACGACATGGCGATCCTCACCCTGCGGGTGCCGAACCAGCGGGTGGGCTGAGCAAGCCGGTCCGACCGACGGCCGATCGTGAGCGTTCCACAGCTGACAGCGCCACAAATTGTGCGATTCACAAGGGTACAAGCGAGCGGGGCCGGGTACACCGATCTCACCGGGGAACTTCCCGGAGGGGACCTCCGCCGACAGCCCTTCTGCCGGCCCATCACCTGACCGCCGCCGCCCGCACGCTCCCGTCGTGCGCCTTCGGCACGGCGTTCCGCGCGAATCGTCACGCGTCCTGGCACGCGTCCCGTCACGACACGCCTCATCGCACCTCATCGCACTGACTGCGCATGCGCGCGCCCAGAGTGAAAGGAGCCTCCGGTGAGCAATGAAGCTACCGGGGCACAGAACGCCCGTTCCACCGGAGCCGACGCGGGTAACCTCGGCTACCTCGCGCTCGGCCTGACACTGCTCGCCTACGGCCTGCTGTCCACCGGCATCTTCAGTGGCACCGGAGTCAAGGACGCAGCCTCTCTCGCCCACCTCGTCGGCGGTCTCACCCTGTTCATCGCCGGTATCTGGCAGCTCCGGGCCGGTGAGGGCTTCACCGGGACGGCCTTCACCAGCCTCGGCGCCTTCTGGGCCACCTGGTCCGCGGCCGGTGGTGCCGGAAAGAACGCGGCGGGCCTGTTCCTGCTGCTGTGGGCCCTGCTGGCCCTCACCCTGACCGCCGCCTCCTGGCAGTCCGGCCTGTTCAGCCGGCTCGTCTACGGTCTGCTGACGGTCTCGCTGGTGCTCTCCGCGATCGCCACCTTCAGCACCTCCGGTGGTCTCGCCAAGTTCGCCGGCTGGGTCGCCGCGGCCTCCGGGCTCGCCGCCTGGTACTGGGCCACCGCCTCGCTGACCAACAGCGGATGGGGCCGGGCCGCGCTCCCGGTCAAGTAACGGCCTGAACGCCGGTGGGGCCGGACCTCCCTTGTCAGGAGGTCCGGCCCCACCGGCCCGCGCGCGCCCGCTGGGCGCCGTCGTTGGACGGGGCCTAGCTTCCGGCCGAGGCCCGCTCGTCTGCCTGCTCGTCTGCCCGCTCGCCCGCCCGGGTGCCCGCCACCACGTCTGCGGCGCCCTCCGCCGTCCTGACCGCCGCACGCCGGGTCCACCAGCGCGCCACGCCGGCCTGGGCCGCGTACGCGAACAGCAGGATCGCGACGGCGACCAGGCCGTCCGCCCAGAAGTGATTGGCCGTGACCACCACGACCGCGACGGTCAGCACCGGGTGCAGCACCATCAGCCAGCGAAGCGGACTCCTTGACACCTTGATCACCGCCACCGCTGCCAGCACGCACCACGCCACGTGCACCGAGGGCATCGCCGAAAGCTGGGCGGCCACCACGACCCCGCCCACCGCGCCCCCGTACACCGACTGTCCGTACTCCGCGGCCACGTCGACGAACCCGTTCTGCGGGAGCATCCGGGGCGGCGCCACCGGGATGAACTGAACGGCGAGGCAGATCGCCGTCGTGATCACCACGGTGTTGCGGACCCACGTATAGCGCGCGCGATGCCGGACGAAGACCCAGAGCAGCACCCCGAGCATCACCGCGAAGTGCATGGCGGCGTAGTAGTAGTTGGCCGTCTTCACCAGCACCGGGTACGGCGTGACGGCAGCCTGCCAGGAGGCCTCGTCCGGCAGGCCGACCGCCAACTCCGTCCGGTGGATCCAGCTCGCCCGGTCCAGCGCGTGGTCGGCGCTCATCACGGAGAGATGCCCGACCAACTGCCAGAGAGCGAACAGCGCCAGCAACGTGCCGGCTTCCCGCAGCAGCGCCGAAAGCGGGGCCCGCCGAACCCGGGAAGCCGCGTACGCCCCCCCGTAGAGAGCGACCGCGGCGCCCCCGGCGGACTGCCAGGTAAGGGTCAGGTTCTGCAACGGATCGCGCCTCTCCACCGAGCTGGTTTGCTGGGGAGACGTTAACGCAAAAAGACCCCCTCCCAAATGGGAGGGGGTCTTTTTGGAATGATTGTTCGGCGGCGTCCTACTCTCCCACAGGGTCCCCCCTGCAGTACCATCGGCGCTGTGAGGCTTAGCTTCCGGGTTCGGAATGTAA